>NZ_JBEYTS010000029.1:0-95317 GCF_040643155.1 Streptomyces sp. NPDC047453
ACCGGCACCTGCACCACCTGCCACCGCCCGCTGCCCAGAACGTCCACCACCAGCCCAAACCCAAGAACCAGAGCAACCTAACGGAGTCCTACTAGACAAACAGTCGTTCGAGGACGACGGCGATGCCGTCGTCCTCGTTCGACATCGTGACCTCATCGGCCACCGCCTTCAGCTCGGGGTGGGCGTTGGCCATGGCGACCCCCCGGGCGGCCCACTGGAACATCGGGATGTCGTTCGGCATGTCGCCGAAGGCGAGGGCGCTTTCGCGGCCCAGTCCCAGGTGTTCGGCGGCCAGCGCCAGCCCGGTCGCCTTGGTGATGCCGCACGGCTGGAGTTCGACGGTCCCGGGGCCCGACATGGTGACCGTGGCGAGAGAACCCACCGCGCCGCGGGCCGCCGCCGCCAGTTCGTCGTCGGACAGCACCGGGTGACGCAGCAGCACCTTGCTGATGGGCGCGCGCCACAGGTCGTCGCGCCGTTCGACCCGTACGGCGGGCAGCGCCGGGTGCGGCATGAGATACCCCGGCTCGATGAGCGTGAGCCCCTCGACCCCGTCCTGGTCGACCGCGGCGTGCACCTCCCCCACCTCGGCCTCGATCTTGCCGAGCGCGGTCTCGGCCTGCTCCCGGTCCAGGGTGACCGACCACAGCAGGCGGTCGCTGCCTGCGTCGTAGAGCTGGGCGCCCTGACCGCACACCGCGAGCCCCGCGGTGCCGAGGACATCGAGCAGTTCCCGCACCCTCGGTACCGGCCGTCCGGTCACCACGAGGTGCCGGGCACCGGCGGCAGCCGCCCCCGCGAGCGCGGCGAGGGACCGTTCGGACACGGTGTGGTCGCCGCGCAGCAGCGTTCCGTCCAGGTCAGTGGCGATGAGGGCATATGCGAGGGCGGCCATGATCAGAGAATACGGATGGCGCGGCCCGCCGACTCGACCGGAACCGGACGACCGCGAAGGCCACGGGGCTGCCGGCTCCCCTCTCCTCAACTTCCTTATCTGTGAGAGCGCTCCGGCACCGCAGGCGAGGTGGGTTTCAACCGTGCGCCGCCGCAACGTGTGCGGCCAGCCGCGGCGAGGCGAACTCCGTGCCGCACACGAACCGCATCACCGGTCCGTACGAGGCCGCCGCCGGCAACCCCGTGAAGTACAGGCCGGGTACCGAGGAGACGTAGCCCGCGCCGAGCCTCGGGGCGCCGCGGCTGACCGCGAGTCCGGTGCGCAGCTCGTGGCCGAGGAAGCCCATCGCGGCGATGTCGACGCGGTAGCCGGTGGCCGCTATGACGTGGTCCGCCTCCAGTTCCCGGCTCTCGCCCGCGAGGGTGCGCACCGTCAGTACCGGACGCCCGCCCGTGACCACGGCCCGCACGATGCCGCTCACCTCGTGCACCGGCACCGCCGACTCGAAGCGCTCGCGCAGCCACCAGGCGCCGAGCGGGCCGAGGACCCGGCGGACCAGATGGTGGCGGACCCCGGCCGGGAGGTACCGGAAGGGCTGCGGGTAGTAGCTCAGCGCCCACAGCGACCAGGCGCGGCCGAAGGGCGACTCGGGCCGGAACCTCGGCTGCTCGCAGGGCGGGGCGCCGAAGGCGACCGAGCCGCGGCCCCGCGCCACCACCCGCACCCGCGCGCCGGCCTCCGCCGCGAGCACCGCCGTCTCCAGCGCGGACTGGCCGGCCCCGACGACGATCAGCTCCTTCCCGGCGAACCGGCCGAGGTCGTGGTGCTGGGAGCTGTGCGAGAGCGGCCCGGTGGGGGTGGGGCCGTCCGGCACCGCAGCGGCCAGCTCCGGCGGCAGATGGGACAGGCCCGACAAGCCCGTCGCCACCACGACCGCCCGGGCGGTGAACTGCTCCCCGGAGTCCGGCTTCAGCTCGAAGCCGCCGCCCGGTCGCCGGTCGACCGACACCACCCGCACCCGCTCCAGCTCGGGCACCAGCCTGCGCTGGAACCACTCGCCGTAGGCGATGAAGGTCTCCACCGGGATGATGTCCTCGTCGGTCACCAGCGGTCCGATGCCGGCCGCGGCGCAGTAGTCGGCGAGGGTGTGGCCGCGCTGCGGGCAGTCGATGCCGGAGGCGGCCGGGGTCGACTTCAGCAGCATTCCGGCGGGCATGTGGTCGCGCCAGGCGACCATGGGCTCGCCGAAGACGCGGACCGGGATGCCCCGGGCGCGCAGATGGGCGGCGGTGGACAGGCCGAACGGCCCGGCACCGATGACTGCCACCGGTTGGTTCACGAAGTCCTCCCCAGGACGTGCTCACGTCACTTCGTGGGCCGGCTCGGGCGGCGGGACGGGCCGCCCGCATACGGTCGTGCTCTGCCCTAACCGGTCGTGCCGCCGCGGCGGTTGGTCCGCCACAGCTGATGGAGGTGCCGGGCGCCCGGCCGCACGAAGCGGGCGAGCATCGTGAGGAACGGCATCGGGTCGTCGCCCGCGAGCCAGGCCAGCTCCGTGCCGCTCGCCCTCGCCGGTGCGTGCGGCGTGGTGTAGCCGCTGCGGCGGTAGGCGAGCAGGGCGGGCAGGTCGATGTTCTCCACGACGTACCGGTGGCCGGCGCGCTGCTCGCCCTCCGGGACGGGGCGGCCGGTCAGGTCGAGGTGCATGGCACGGACGACGTCCACGCCCGACTCGCTCTCGAAGAGCCGGAACTGCGCGCCCATGCGCGGATTGAAGTCGAGCAGCTTGTACTGCCCGTCGCGCCGGTCGAAACGCAGGTCGAGGTCGATGATGCCGGTGAAGCCGATCTGCTTGATGAACCGCGCGGCGAGGTCGGCGAGTTCCGGGTTGTCGACGACGTACGCGTTCGCCGTCATGCCCGCGTGCGGCGGCCAGGAGCGGACCTTGACGCCGGTGAACATCGCGAGCGGGGCCGAGTCCTGGTCGAAGTAGGCGTGCACGATCCAGTCCTCGGCCTGCTCCCGCGGCAGATACTCCTGGAGGATCACGCCCGGCCGCTCGCCCCAGTCGCGGGCCAGGGCCAGCAGTCCCTCACGGCTGTTGATCCTCGTGGTGCCGTTCACCGCGGGGCTGCTGCGCCGCACGAACGCCTCGCGGTTCTTGGCCACCACCGGGAAGCGGGTCTTCTCGGCGAACGCCACGATGTCGTCGTACGACTCCGGGAAGGCGGCGGTGGGGCTCGGGATGCCGTGCTCCACGCAGAGTTCGTGCAGGCCCTGCTTGCTGGCCAGGCGGCGCGGCAGGCCGGGGGCGACGGGCGGGAAGAGGAAGTGACCCTTGAGTTCGTCCTGGTGCTCGGCGATCAGGACGGCGGCCTCCTCGTCGGTGGGCACCAGGACGGTGGGCCGGCCGATGCGGCGGCCGATCCGCAGCAGTCCCTCCACCAGACGGTCCGCGCCCTCCGTGCCCCTGGTCGGCCAGACGAACGCGCGTTTGAGATAACGGGAGGAGGCCGCCGGTGTGTAGGCGTCCTCGGTGATCGCGTACATTGGCACGCCCAGACGGCCGAGGCTGCGGATCGCGCCCACCCCGCCGTGGTGCAGCGGGTAGTCGCCGAACTTCACGATCAGGCCCGGGACCTCACGGTCGGCCCGGAAAGGCACACTGACGGCATTCCTGGCCACGGGTCCCCCCACGTGTCCCCCCTATGGAGCGGACCCACCCCGTCCGCGCCCCCAGAGGACGCTAAGCCGGAATTGCCCCCTCCCACAAGACCAATTCGGACATTGCAAACTCTTTAGACACTGCCCAAGACATGCGACGCCCCCGTAACGTGTGGCCCGACCACATGGAATTCCGGAAAGGAAGGCAGTACCCATGCCCCCCTTCGAGGTCCCCGAGGGCGACCCCTTCGGTCCGCACAACCTTCCCTACGGCGTCTTCTCCCGCGCCGGGTCGCCGGAGAGGACCGTGGGCGTCCGGCTCGGCGACCACGTGCTCGACGCGGGGGCGGCGGCGCGGGCCCTCGGTTCGCCGTACGCCGGGCTGCTCGCGCGGCCGACCCTGAACCCGCTGCTGGCCGCGGGCCGCACCGCGTGGTCCGACGTGCGGCGCGCGCTGACGTCGTGGGTGACGGTGCCGGCCCACCAGGAGACCGTCGCGCCCTTCCTGCACCCGCTGTCCTCGGTGACCCTGCACCTCCCCTTCGAAGTCGCGGACTACGTCGACTTCTACGCCTCGGAGAACCACGCCCGGAACGTGGGGCAGATCTTCCGCCCTGACGCCGAGGACTCGCTGACCCCCAACTGGAAGCACCTGCCGATCGGTTACCACGGCCGCTCCGGCACGGTGGTGGTCTCCGGCACGGACGTGGTGCGCCCGTCGGGCCAGCGGAAGGGCCCCACGGACCCCGCGCCGGTGTTCGGCCCCTCGGTCCGCCTGGACATCGAGGCGGAGGTCGGCTTCGTGGTGGGCGCGCCCTCGCGGATGGGGCAGCCGGTCGCGCTCGGCGACTTCCGCGAGCACGTCTTCGGGCTGTGCCTGCTGAACGACTGGTCGGCGCGCGACATCCAGGCCTGGGAGTACGTCCCGCTCGGGCCGTTCCTCGGCAAGTCCTTCGCCACGTCGGTGTCGGCGTGGATCACTCCGCTGGACGCCCTGGAGGAGGCACGGGTGGCCCCGCCGCGACGCACGCACCCACTGCTGCCCTACCTCGACGACTCCGCGGACGAGCCCGGCGGTTACGACCTGCGGATCTCCGTCGCGATCAACGGCCACGTGGTGTCCGAGCCGCCCTTCTCCACCATGTACTGGACGGCCGCACAGCAACTCGCCCACATGACGGTCAACGGCGCGTCCCTGCGCACGGGCGACCTGTACGGCTCGGGCACGGTGAGCGGACCCGCCGAGCACGAGCGCGGCTCGCTGCTGGAGCTGACCTGGAACGGCCGGGAGCCGCTGGAACTCCCCGATGGCAAGCGGGCGTTCCTGGAGGACGGCGACGTGGTGACGCTCTCGGCCTGGGCGCCGGGCGCGAACGGCACGCGGGTGGGCCTCGGGGAGGTGACGGGGCGGATCGTCTCGGGCTGAGCGGAGGCCCTGCGGCCCTTCCCACGCCGGGGATTTGGTGGTGGCGGACCCCTGACTCCCGGTGCCCGTGGCCGTCATACTGGCGGCAGGCCGTGCGCGCCCGGCGCGCCGGCCGGCCGCACAGCACCGCTCCACCGCACGACCCCTACACCCGCCCACCTCCGACGAGGATCCGGAGTCCGAGGCATGACCGCCTGCCTGCTCCTGCTGAGCGCCGTCGCGCTGACGCTCGCCGTGCCGGTCCCTCGCGTGCTGGCCCGGGCGGGGTGGCCCGAACGGGAGCCCGTCGTCGCGCTGTGGGTGTGGCAGTGCCTGGTCGCCACCGTCCTGCTGTGCTGCCTCACGGGGCTCGTGCTGGGCACCGCGGCCGTCTTCAGTACCGTTCACGACCGGGTCTTCGCCCCCGCGCCGCCGGCCGTGACGGCCGCCTACGACTCGTCGGTGGCGCCGGTCTGGGCCGCCGGCCTCACCCTGCTGCTGGCCGGCGGCGCCGCCTGGACCACCGCGATGCTCGCCCGCGAGCTCGTCGAGGCCCGCCGCCGGCGCGGCCTGGCCCGCGCGCACCTGCGCGAACGCGCCCCCGATCTGCCCGCGGGCCTTCCGGCGGCCCGCGGACCGCTGCTGGTGCTGGAGGACGAGTACCCCGACGCCTGGTGGATGCCCGGCCATCCGCCCCAGCTCGTCGTCACCACCGGCGCCCTGCACCGGCTCACCGGCCACCAGCTCGACGCCGTCCTCGCGCACGAGCGGGGTCACGCCCGCGCCCACCACGACTGGCTGCTGCACCTGTCGACCGCGCTGGCGACCGGCTTTCCGCACATCCCGCTGTTCACGCACTTCTGCGAGCAGACCCACCGCCTGGTCGAACTGGCCGCCGACGACACGGCCTCCCGCCGCCACGGCCACCTCACCACGGCCCTCGCACTGATCGAGCTCAACCAGCACCGCGGGGTGCTGTCCTGCGCCTCCAGCAACCGGCTGCTGAGCGAGCGGGTCGACCGCCTGCTGGAGCCGCCGCCGCGGCTGGACCGCAGGCGCCGGGCGCTGACCACGGCGGTCGCCGCCCTGGTGCCGCTGCTCCCGCTCCTGATCACGTTCGCCCCGGGCCTGACGGCGCTGGGCTGAGCAGCGGGCCCGTCGCCGTGACCGGCGCGGACCGCCTATATCCAGTCGTCCGGTTCCGGCTCGGGCAGGCCCTCCACCGGTTCCGGCTCACCCGCGCCGGCCGTCCCGGTCCCGGCCGTTCCTGATCCGGCCGTCCCCGTGTCGGCCGTGGCGTCACCGGACGGGCCGGCCAGCGACTCCAGCACCCCGAGCACGCCCTCCCCGTACGTCGCCAGCTTCTTCTCGCCGACGCCGCCGACCGTGCCGAGCTGTGCCACGGACGTCGGCCAGATCGTGACGATCTCCCGGAGCGTGGCGTCGTGGAAGATGACATACGCCGGGACGCCCTGCTCGCGGGCCTGTTCGGCGCGCCAGGCGCGCAGGGCCTCGAAGGCGGCAAGCAGTTCCTCGGGCAACTCGGCCGCCACCGCCCTGGGCTTGCGGTCGTCCCGGGCCGCCGAAGCCCGCGACACGGCCGGCTTCTTCGGCTCCTTGCGCAGCGGCACCTCCCGCTCTCTCCGCAGCACCGACCCGCTGCTGTCGGTCAGCACCAGCGTGCCGTACTCGCCCTCCACCGCGAGCAGTCCCTGCGCCAGCAACTGCCGTACGACACCGCGCCATTCGCCCTCGGTGAGATCGTCCCCGATGCCGAACACGGACAGCTGGTCGTGGTCGAACTGGATCACCTTGCCGGTGCGCTTGCCGAGCAGGATGTCGATGATCTGTCCCGCGCCGAACTTCTGCCCCCGCTCCCGCTTCAGCCGCACCACCGTCGACAGCACCTTCTGGGCCGCGATCGTGCCGTCCCAGGTCTCGGGCGGGGTCAGGCAGGTGTCGCAGTTTCCGCAGCCGGCCGCGCCCGGTTCCTGGCCGAAGTAGGCGAGGAGCTGGCCTCGGCGGCACCGGGCCGTCTCGCACAGGGCGAGCATCGCGTCCAGGTGGGCCTGGGCCCGGCGGCGGAACGCCTCGTCGCCCTCACCGGACTGGATGAGCTTGCGCTGCTGCACGACGTCGTTCAGGCCGTAGGCCATCCAGGCCGTCGACGGCAGGCCGTCCCGGCCCGCGCGGCCCGTCTCCTGGTAGTAGCCCTCCACGGACTTGGGCAGGTCCAGGTGGGCGACGAAGCGGACGTCGGGCTTGTCGATGCCCATGCCGAAGGCGATGGTGGCGACCACGACCAGGCCGTCCTCGCGCAGGAAGCGGGACTGGTGCGCCGCACGGGTGCCCGCGTCCAGGCCCGCGTGGTACGGCACCGCCTCGACGCCGTTGCGGGTGAGGAACTCGGCCGTCTTCTCCACCGAGTTGCGCGACAGGCAGTACACGATGCCCGCGTCGCCCGGGTACTCCTGGCGCAGGAAGGTCAGCAGCTGCTTCTTGGCATCGGCCTTGGGCACGATCCGGTACTGGATGTTGGGCCGGTCGAAGCTGGCCACGAAGTGCCGGGCCCGCGGCATGTTCAGCCGCTGGGTGATCTCCTGGTGCGTGGCGTGGGTGGCCGTCGCGGTGAGCGCGATCCGCGGCACGTCCGGCCAGCGCTCGCCCAGCAGAGACAGCGCCAGGTAGTCGGGGCGGAAGTCGTGGCCCCACTGGGACACGCAGTGCGCCTCGTCGATGGCGAAGACGGAGATCTTGCCGCGGGAGAGCAGGTCGAGCGTGGTGTCCAGGCGCAGCCGCTCCGGTGCCAGGTAGAGCAGGTCGAGCTCGCCGGCCAGGAACTCCGCCTCGACCACCCGGCGCTCGTCGAAGTCCTGCGTGGAGTTCACGAACCCGGCGCGCACGCCCAGCGCCCGCAGCGCGTCCACCTGGTCCTGCATCAGCGCGATGAGCGGCGACACCACGACGCCCGTACCGGGCCTGACCAGGGACGGAAGCTGGTAGCACAGCGACTTGCCGCCACCGGTGGGCATGAGCACGACGGCGTCGCCGCCCGCCACCACATGCTCGACGACCGCTTCCTGCTCGCCCCGGAATTCCTCGTACCCGAAGACCCGGCGCAGCGTCGCCAGCGCCTCGCTCTCCGTCACTGACATGTCGGTGACACCATCCGTCCCGCCCATCGCCTCGTCCCCCACACCTCGCTCCTCGACCACTGCCTCCACGATAGGGGCCCCCGCGGACACCCCCGGACTTGTCCACAGGCCGGCCGTGTAACCCCCGGTCAACGACACGACAGTCGTTCACACGTACGCAGGAGACTCCCTTTCGGGCCGATAGTCTGAGCAGACCGGCGAGACTCCGTCCCATGGGAGTACTGATGAGCGTCGCACCGAAGGCGTCCGAGCCCACCTGGCCGACCCCGCCGGAAGGCGGCTGGACCGCCGACGACCTGGACCGGCTTCCGAATCTGCCTCCGCACACGGAATTGATCGACGGGAGCCTGGTCTTCGTGAGTCCGCAAACCGCCTTCCATGAGCGCGCCGTCGACTTCTTCAAGTGGCACTTGCAGTCGCTGGCACCAGAGGACTACGAGGTCTTTCGCGAGTTCACCATCGACATCGACCGCCAGAACAGGCCCGAGCCTGACGCCGTCGTCGTACGAGGAGACGTGGTGGACGAGGGCCCGGGGCAGACCAGGTTCCCGGCGGAGGCCGTGATCCTGGCCGTGGAGGTCGTCTCCGAGGACTCCGTCTCCCGGGACCGCGAGACCAAGCCGCTGAAGTACGCGCGGGCGAAGATCCCTCACTGGCGGATCGAGAACGAGAACGGCCGCGCCGCGGTGCATGTCTTCGATCTGGAACCCACGACCGGCTCCTACACCAGCGTCGGCATCTTCAGGGGGCGGATGAAGGTGGACGCCCCGTTCTCCGTGGACCTGGACCTCACCGAGATCAGGACGCGCCACGGCAAGGGCAAATAGGTCCGAGCACACCGGAACGCGGTGGCCCGGCCCCACCAGGGGGCCGGGCCACCGCGTTCCGGCGCTACCTCAGCGCACGAACACTCCCGCCTGGTTGGCCAGGTCCAGGAAGTACTGCGGGGCCACGCCGAGCACCACCGTGACCGCCACGCCCACGCCGATCGCGGTCATCGTCAGCGGGGACGGCACCGCCACCGTCGGGCCCTCCGGGTGGGGATCGCTGAAGAACATGAGCACGATGACGCGGACGTAGAAGAAGGCCGCGATCGCCGACGAGATCACACCGATCACGACCAGCGGCACCGCGCCCCCCTCGGCCGCCGCCTTGAACACCGCGAACTTCCCGGCGAAGCCGGAGGTCAGCGGGATGCCCGCGAAGGCCAGCAGGAACACCGCGAACACGGCCGCCACCAGCGGGGAACGCCGGCCCAGCCCCGCCCACTTGGACAGGTGCGTGGCCTCGCCGCCCGCGTCGCGCACCAGCGTGACCACGGCGAACGCGCCGATCGTCACGAAGGAGTACGCGGCCAGGTAGAACAGCACGGACGAGACGCCGTCCTTCGAGGTCGCGATGACACCGGCGAGGATGAAGCCCGCGTGCGCGATCGACGAGTACGCGAGCAGCCGCTTGATGTCGGTCTGCGTGATCGCGACGATCGCACCGCCCAGCATGGTGACGATCGCGACCCCCCACATGACCGGCCGCCAGTCCCACCGCATGCCCGGCAGCACGACGTACAGCAGCCGCAGCAGCGCGCCGAAGGCCGCCACCTTGGTCGCCGCCGCCATGAAACCGGTGACCGGGGTCGGAGCGCCCTGGTAGACGTCCGGCGTCCACATGTGGAACGGGACCGCGCCCACCTTGAACAGCAGGCCCATCACGATCATCGCGGCGCCGATGAGCAGCAGCGCGTCGTTGCCCATGGTGTTGGCGAGTGCCGGGTCGACGTTCGGCACGTTGCCGTCGACGACCTGCGCGATCCTGGCGTACGACACCGAGCCCGCGTACCCGTACAGCAGCGCGATGCCGAACAGGGTGAAGGCGGAGGCGAAGGCGCCCAGCAGGAAGTACTTGACCGCGGCCTCCTGCGACATGAGCCGCTTGCGGCGGGCCAGCGCGCACAGGAGGTACAGCGGCAGGGAGAAGACCTCCAGGGCCACGAACAGGGTCAGCAGGTCGTTGGCCGAGGGGAACACCAGCATGCCGGCGACCGCGAAGAGCAGGAGCGGGAAGACCTCGGTGGTGGTGAAACCGGCCTTGACCGCGGCCTTCTCGCTCTCGCTGCCCGGTACGGCCGCCGCCTGCGCGGCGAAGGAGTCGACGCGGTTGCCGTGCGCCTCCGGATCCAGTCGCCGCTCGGCGAAGGTGAACAGGGCGACCAGGCTCGCCAGCAGGATCGTGCCCTGGAGGAAGAGCGAGGGTCCGTCGACGGAGATGGCCCCCATGGCCGCGATGTGCGCCTTGGTGGTGCCGTATCCGTCCGCCGCGAGCGCGACGACCGCGGCGAACGCGGCGGCGAGCGCGACGACGGACACGAACACCTGCGCGTAGTAGCGCGACCTGCGCGGGACGAACGCCTCGATGAGCATTCCGACGATCGCCGCGCCCACGACGATCAGGGTGGGCGACAACTGCCCGTATTCGATCTTCGGCGCCTCGATCTTCGAGATCGGGTCGGCCGCGGTTGTCCACAGGCTGTGGACGGCTGCTCCGCTCACTTGGCCGCCTCCACTGCGGGCTTCGGGTCGGTCTTGTGTACGTCGGACATGGTCTGCTGGACCGCCGGGTTGACGATGTCCGTGACGGGCTTCGGATAGACGCCCAGGAAGATCAGCAGCACCACCAGCGGGGCCACGACCACCAGCTCCCGCACCCGCAGGTCCGGCATCGCCGAGACCTCCGGCTTCACGGGGCCGGTCATCGTCCGCTGGTACAGGACGAGCGTGTACAGCGCGGCGAGCACGATGCCGAAGGTGGCGACGATGCCGATCGCCGGGTAGCGCGTGAACGTGCCGACCAGGACCAGGAACTCACTGACGAAGGGCGCCAGTCCCGGCAGGGACAGGGTGGCGAGGCTGCCGATCAGGAACGTGCCGGCGAGCACCGGAGCGACCTTCTGCACACCGCCGTAGTCGGAGATGAGCCGGGAGCCGCGCCGGGAGATCAGGAAGCCGGCGATCAGCATGAGCACGGCCGTCGACAGACCGTGGTTGACCATGTAGAGCGTCGCCCCGGACTGGCCCTGGCTGGTCATCGCGAAGATGCCCATGATGATGAAGCCGAAGTGCGAGATCGACGCGTACGCGATCAGGCGCTTGATGTCCCGCTGGCCCACCGCGAGCAGCGCCCCGTAGATGATGCTGATCAGGGCGAGGACGAGGATGGCCGGCGTGGCCCACTTGCTCGCCTCCGGGAACAGCTGGAGGCAGAAGCGGAGCATCGCGAAGGTGCCCACCTTGTCGACGACCGCGGTGATGAGGACGGCGACCGGCGCGGTCGACTCCTGCATCGCGTTGGGCAGCCAGGTGTGCAGCGGCCACAGCGGCGCCTTCACCGCGAAGGCGAAGAAGAAGCCGAGGAACAACCAGCGTTCGACGTCGGTCGCCATGTGCAGCGAGCCGTTGGCGCGGGCCTGCGCGATCTCGGTGAGCGAGAAGCTCCCGGCGACCACGTACAGCCCGATCACCGCGGCCAGCATGATCAGACCGCCGGTCAGGTTGTAGAGCAGGAACTTCACCGCCGCGTACGACCGCTGGGTCGACGCCGTCTCCTCGCCGTGCTCGTGGGCACGGTCCCCGAAGCCGCCGATGAGGAAGTACATCGGGATCAGCATGGCTTCGAAGAAGATGTAGAAGAGGAAGACGTCGGTGGCCTCGAAGGAGATGATCACCATCGCCTCGACGGCCAGGATCAGCGCGAAGAAGCCCTGTGTCGGCCGCCAGCGGCGGCTTCCGGTCTCCAGCGGGTCGGCGTCGTGCCAGCCGGCCAGGATCACGAACGGGATGAGCAGGGCGGTCAGCCCGACCAGCGCCACCCCGATGCCGTCGACGCCCAGTTCGTACCTGACGCCGAAGGACGCGATCCAGGAGTGGGACTCGGTGAGCTGGTAACGGGCGCCGCCCGGGTCGAAGCGGACCAGGACGGTGACGGCCAGCGCGAGCGTGGCCAGCGAGGCGACCAGCGCGAGCCACTTCGCGGCGGTGCGCCGGGCGGCCGGCACGGCGGCCGTGGCGATGGCCCCGAGTGCCGGGAGCACCGCCGTCGCTGTCAGCAGAGGAAAGGACATCGGTATCAGACCGCCCTCATCAGCAGGGTCGCGGCGACCAGCAGTGCCGCACCGCCGAACATCGAGACCGCGTAGGAGCGAGCGAAGCCGTTCTGCAGCCGGCGCATCCGCCCGGACAGGCCGCCGACCGAGGCCGCCGTGCCGTTGACGACTCCGTCGACCAGGGTGTGGTCGACGTAGACCAGGGACCGCGTGAGGTGCTCGCCGCCGCGGACCAGGACGACGTGGTTGAAGTCGTCCTGGAGCAGGTCCCGCCGGGCGGCCCGGGTGAGCAGCGAGCCGCGCGGCGCGACGGCCGGGACCGGCTTGCGGCCGTACTGGGCCCAGGCGATGGCCACGCCGACGATCAGACACACCATCGTCGCGCCGGTGACCGTCCACGCGCTGAGCGGCGAGTTGCCCTCGCTGTGCCCGGTGACCGGCTCCAGCCAGTGCAGGAAGCGGTCGCCGATGCTGAAGAACGCGCCGCCCAGGACCGAGCCGACGGCCAGCACGATCATCGGGATCGTCATGGCCCTGGGAGACTCGTGCGGGTGCGGCTCGTTGCCGTTCTCGTCGGCCTGCCAGCGCTTCTCGCCGAAGAACGTCATCAGCATCACGCGCGTCATGTAGAACGCCGTGATGGCCGCGCCCAGCAGCGCCGCGCCGCCGAGGATCCAGCCCTCGGCGCCGCCCTTGGCGAAGGCCGCCTCGATGATCTTGTCCTTGGAGAAGAAGCCGGACAGGCCCGGGAAGCCGATGATGGCGAGGTAGCCGAGGCCGAAGGTGATGAAGGTGACCGGCATGTACGCGCGCAGCCCGCCGTACTTGCGCATGTCCACCTCGTCGTTCATGCCGTGCATGACCGAACCGGCACCGAGGAACAGCCCGGCCTTGAAGAAGCCGTGCGTCACCAGGTGCATGATCGCGAAGACGTAGCCGATGGGGCCGAGGCCCGCGGCCAGCACCATGTAGCCGATCTGCGACATGGTCGAGCCGGCCAGCGCCTTCTTGATGTCGTCCTTCGCGCAACCGACGATCGCACCGAACAGCAGCGTGACCGCGCCGACGACGGTGACCACCAGCTGCGCGTCGGGCGCCGCGTTGAAGATCGCCGCGGAGCGGACGATGAGGTAGACGCCCGCCGTCACCATGGTCGCGGCGTGGATGAGGGCCGAGACCGGGGTCGGGCCCTCCATCGCGTCCCCGAGCCAGGACTGCAGCGGCACCTGGGCGGACTTGCCGCACGCGGCGAGCAGCAGCATCAGCGCGATGGCGGTGAGCTTGCCCTCGGTGGCGCCGCCCACGAGACCGGGTTCGGCGTGGGTGCCGAGCAGCGGGCCGAAGGCGAAGGTCCCGAACGTCGCGAACATCAGCATGATCGCGATGGACAGGCCCATGTCGCCGACCCGGTTGACCAGGAAGGCCTTCTTCGCCGCGGTCGCCGCGCTGGGCTTGTGCTGCCAGAAGCCGATCAGCAGGTACGAGGCGAGACCGACGCCCTCCCAGCCGACGTACAGCAGCAGGTAGTTGTCGGCGAGGACGAGCACCAGCATCGCCGCGAGGAACAGGTTGAGGTAGCCGAAGAAGCGGCGGCGCCGCTCGTCGTGCTCCATGTACGCGACCGAGTACAGGTGGATCAGCGAGCCGACGCCGGTGATCAGCAGGACGAACGTCATCGACAGCTGGTCGAGACGGAACGTGACGTCCGCCTGGAAGCCGGACACCGGGATCCAGCTGAACAGGTGCTGGGTCAGGGTCCGTTGGTCGGCACTTCTGCCGAGCAGGTCGGCGAAGAGGACCAGGCCGATCACGAAGGAGACGGCCGCGAGCAGGGTGCCGAGCCAGCGGCCGACGGCGTCGAGCCGACGGCCGCCGACCAGGAGGACGGCCGCTCCGAGCAGGGGCGCCGCGATCAGCAGCGCAATCAGGTTCTCCACGATTCTTCCGACCCCTTACAGCTTCATCAGGCTGGCGTCGTCGACCGAGGCCGAGTGACGGGAACGGAACACCGACACGATGATCGCGAGCCCGACCACGACCTCCGCCGCGGCGACGACCATCGTGAAGAACGCGATGATCTGGCCGTCGAGGTTGCCGTGCATCCGCGAGAAGGTGACGAGCGCGAGGTTGCAGGCGTTCAGCATCAACTCGATGCACATGAAGACCACGATGGCGTTGCGCCGGATCAGCACGCCGGTGGCGCCGATCGTGAACAGCAAGGCGGCGAGATAGAGGTAGTTCACAGGGTTCACTTCGACGCCTCCTCGGGCCGCTTGAAGGCCGTCGGCTCGATCGCGGTGCGCTCCAGGCGTTCCGCGGCGCGCTGCTCCAGGGCCTTGAGGTCGTTGAGTGCCTCGGCCGAGACGTCACGGATCTGCCCGCGCTCGCGCAGCGTCTTGCTGACGGTGAGCTCGGACGGGGTGCCGTCGGGCAGCAGCCCGGCGATGTCCACGGCGTTGTGCCGGGCGTAGACGCCGGGCGCCGGCAGCGGCGGTACGTGCCGTCCCTCGCGCACGCGCTGCTCGGCCAGCTCGCGCTGGGTCCTGGCCCGCTCGGTGCGCTCGCGGTGGGTGAGCACCATGGCGCCGACGGTGGCCGTGATCAGCAGCACGCCGGTGAGTTCGAAGGCGAAGACGTAGCGGGTGAAGAGGAGGGAGGCCAGGCCCTCCACGTTGCCGCCCGCGTTGGCCTTGCCGGTGCCGTTGAACTCCTTCAGGGAGGCGTTGGCGATGCCCGCGATCAGCAGGATGCCGAAGCCGAGCCCGCACAGCAGGGCCAGCCAGCGCTGGCCCTTGATGGTCTCCTTCAGGGAGTCCGCCGCGGTCACGCCGACGAGCATCACCACGAACAGGAACAGCATCATGATCGCGCCGGTGTAGACGACGATCTGCACGATGCCCAGGAAGTAGGCGCCGTTGGTGAGGTAGAAGATCGCCAGGACGATCATGGTGGCGGCCAGGCACAGCGCGCTGTGCACGGCCCTCTTCATGAAGACGGTGCACAGGGCGCCGATCACCGCGACGGTGCCGAGCACCCAGAACTGGAAGGCCTCTCCGGTGGAGGTGGAGTAGGCGGCGAGCTGCGCGCTCATGCGTCAGCCCCCTGTTCTTCCGCCCCGCCCGAAGGGCCTGCCATCTCACCCTGTTCGCCCTTGGAGACGGCGACCTGGCGCACCGTGCCGGGCGCGGCCTCCGTCACCAGGCCCCGGTAGTAGTCCTGCTCGTCCGTCCCCGGGTAGATGGCGTGCGGTGTGTCGACCATGCCCTCTTCGAGACCGGCGAGCAGCTGCTCCTTGGTGTAGATGAGGTTGGCGCGGCTGGAGTCGGCCAGTTCGAACTCGTTGGTCATCGTCAGCGCGCGCGTGGGGCACGCCTCGATGCACAGGCCGCACAGGATGCAGCGGGCGTAGTTGATCTGGTAGACGCGGCCGTACCGCTCGCCCGGCGAGTAACGCTCCTCGTCGGTGTTGTCGGCGCCCTCCACGTAGATGGCGTCGGCGGGGCAGGCCCAGGCGCACAGCTCGCAGCCGACGCACTTCTCCAGGCCGTCCGGATGGCGGTTGAGCTGGTGCCGTCCGTGGAAGCGCGGAGCCGTGGTCTTCTGCTGCTCCGGGTACTGCTCGGTCAGCCGCTTCTTGAACATGGCCTTGAAGGTCACGCCGAAGCCGGCGACGGGGTTCAGGAAACCGGGTTTGGTCTCCTTGGGCTCCTCAGCCATCGGACGCCTCCTTTCCATCCAGAGGTCCGTCACTGGCAGTGTCCGACCCGCCACTGACAATCAACTCCCGCTCGCGGCGCGAGCGGCGCCGCGGCACCGGCGGCAGCTCCTGCCCCGGCAGCGGCGGTACGGGGAATCCGCCGGCCATCGCGTCGAAGGCGGCCGGCTCGGCCTCGGGCTGCTCGGCGGTCTTCGTCCGCTGACGGAACATGTCGGCGACGAAGGACAGGACCAGCACCGTCAGTACGGCACCGACGACATAGAGGGCGATGTCGGCGAAGCCGTAGTTCTCGTTGCGCAGGACCCGGACGGTCGCGACGAGCATCAGCCAGACCACGGAGACCGGGATGAGGACCTTCCAGCCGAGCTTCATCAGCTGGTCGTAGCGGACCCGCGGGAGCGTGCCGCGCAGCCAGATGAAGAAGAACAGCAGCAGCTGGACCTTGATCACGAACCAGAGCAGCGGCCACCAGCCGTGGTTGGCGCCCTCCCAGAAGGTGCTGATCGGCCAGGGGGCCCGCCAGCCGCCCAGGAAGAGCGTGGTCGACACCGCGGAGACCGTCACCATGTTCACGTACTCGGCGAGCATGAACATCGCGAACTTGATCGACGAGTACTCGGTGTTGAAGCCGCCGACCAGGTCGCCCTCGGACTCCGGCATGTCGAACGGCGCGCGGTTGGTCTCCCCGACCATCGTGACGATGTAGAGGATGAAGGAGACCGGCAGCAGCAGGATGTACCAGCGGTCGTGCTGCTGCTCGACGATCGTCGACGTCGACATCGAGCCCGAGTACAGGAAGACCGAGGCGAACGCGGCCCCCATGGCGATCTCGTAGGAGATCATCTGCGCGCAGGACCGCAGTCCGCCCAGGAGCGGGTAGGTCGATCCAGAGCTCCAGCCCGCCAGCACGATGCCGTAGATGCCGACGGAGGCGACCGCGAGGATGTAGAGCATCGCGATCGGCAGGTCGGTCAGTTGCATCGCGGTGCGGTGGCCGAAGATCGAGATCTCGTTGTTCGCCGGTCCGAAGGGGATCACGGCGATCGCCATGAAGGCCGGGATGGCCGCGACGATCGGCGCGAGGACGTAGACCACCTTGTCCGCGCGCTTGACGACGACGTCCTCCTTGAGCATGAGCTTCACGCCGTCGGCGAGCGACTGGAGCATGCCCCAGGGCCCGTTCCGGTTGGGGCCGACGCGCAGCTGCATCCAGGCGACGACCTTGCGCTCCCAGACGATGGAGAACAGCACCGTCACCATCAGGAAGGCGAAGCAGAACACCGCCTTGACGACGACCAGCCACCAGGGATCGGTGCCGAACATCGACAGGTTCTCAGCGGCGAGGTACGGACTCATGCCTCCACCTCCTTGGGGGCCTCGGTCGAGGACGTCGCCGGGCCGATGCGGACGAGGGAGCCGGGCAGCGCCCCGGTGTCGGAGGCGACGCCCCCGCCGACGGAGTTCAGCGGGAGCCACACCACCCGGTCGGGCATCTCGGTGATCTCCAGCGGGAGTTCGACCGTGCCGGCGGGACCGGTCACGGC
The DNA here is from genome assembly GCF_040643155.1 of Streptomyces sp. NPDC047453. Taxonomy (NCBI): domain Bacteria; kingdom Bacillati; phylum Actinomycetota; class Actinomycetes; order Kitasatosporales; family Streptomycetaceae; genus Streptomyces; species Streptomyces sp. NPDC047453. The sequence continues at coordinate 17,478 of NZ_JBEYTS010000029.1, forward strand.
GAGCACGGCGGAGTCCGCGACGCCCGCCTCGGCGGCCGTTGCGGCCGACACGCGTGCGCGTGCGGCGTGCCGGGTCCCGGCGAGCGCCTCGTCGCCCTCCTGCAGGACACCCTGGTCGAGCAGCAGCCGGTGTCCCGCGAGCAGAGCCTCCCCGGCGGCCGGGCGCGGCGTCGCGCCCGCGCTGTGCACCGGGTCGTCGGCGCGCGGTCCGGTCCAGGCACCCAGCCGGTCCAGCTCCGCGCGCACGGTCCGCAGGTCCGGCAGGCCCAGGTGGACGTCCATGGCGTCGGCCAGCATCTGCAGCACGCGCGCGTCGGTGGGCGACAGGGTGCGCGTCATCTGCTCCGGCTTGAGCGCGGCCTCGAAGAAGCGGACCCTGCCCTCCCAGTTGAGGAAGGTGCCGGCCTTCTCGGCGACGGCGGCGACGGGCAGGACCACGTCCGCGTGTTCCGTGACCTCGCTGGGCCGCAGTTCCAGCGCCACCACGAAACCCGCCTCGGACAGGGCCGCACGCGCGCGTGCCGGATCGGGCAGGTCGGCGACCTCCACTCCGGCGACGAGCAGGGCCTGGAGCTGGCCCGCGACCACGGCCTCGACGATCTGCCCGGTGTCGCGGCCGTAGCGGTGCGGGAGTTCGGCGACGCCCCAGAGCGCGGCGACCTCCTCCCGCGCACGCGGGTCGGTGGCCGGGCGCCCGCCCGGCAGCAGCGACGGCAGCGCGCCGGCCTCGACGGCACCGCGCTCACCGGCCCGGCGCGGGATCCACACCAGCTGTGCGCCGGTCGCGGCGGCGGCCCGTACGGCGGCGGTCGGGCCGCCGGCCACTCCGGCGAGCCGCTCGCCGACGACGATGACCGAGCCCTCGGCCCGCAGGGCCTCGGCGGCCCGGGTGCCGTCGTCCTCCAGTCCGACGCCGCCCGCCAGCGCGTCCAGCCACTCGTTCTCGGTGCCCGGCGCGGCCGGCAGCAAGGTGCCGCCCGCCTTCTCCAGGCCCCGCGTGGCGTGCGTGGCCAGCGCGAACACCTTCTGCCCGTGCTTGCGCCAGGCCTTGCGCAGCCGGAGGAAGACGCCGGGTGCCTCCTCCTCGGACTCGAATCCGACGAGCAGCACGGCGGGCGCCTTCTCCAGCGCGGTGTACGTGACACCGCTGCCGTCGAGGTCCCGGCCGCGGCCGGCGATCCGGGAGGCGAGGAAGTCGGCCTCCTCGGCGCTGTGCACGCGCGCGCGGAAGTCGATGTCGTTGGTGTCCAGCGCCACGCGCGCGAACTTGCTGTAGGCGTAGGCGTCCTCGACGGTGAGCCGGCCGCCGGTGAGGACACCGGTCCGCCCGCGGGAGGCGAGCAGGCCCTGGGCCGCGATCTCCAGTGCCTCCGGCCAGGACGCCGGCACCAGCTCGCCCTCGGGGTTGCGCACCAGGGGCGTGGTCAGCCGGTCCTTCATCTGCGCGTACCGGAACGCGAAGCGCCCCTTGTCGCAGATCCACTCCTCGTTGACCTCGGGGTCGTCGGCGGCGAGCCGCCGCATGACCTTGCCGCGCCGGTGGTCGGTGCGGGTGGCGCAGCCGCCCGCACAGTGCTCGCACACCGACGGCGAGGAGACGAGGTCGAAGGGGCGGGAGCGGAACCGGTAGGCGGCCGAGGTGAGCGCGCCGACCGGGCAGATCTGGATGGTGTTGCCGGAGAAGTACGACTCGAAGGGGTCGCCCTCGCCGGTGCCGACCTGCTGCAGTGCGCCCCGCTCGATCAGGTCGATCATCGGGTCGCCGGCGATCTGGTTGGAGAACCGGGTGCAGCGGGCGCACAGCACGCACCGCTCGCGGTCGAGCAGCACCTGCGTGGAGAGCGGGACGGGCTTCTCGTACGTCCGCTTCTTCCCGTCGAAGCGGGACTCGGCGTTGCCGTGCGACATGGCCTGGTTCTGCAGCGGGCACTCGCCGCCCTTGTCGCAGACCGGGCAGTCCAGCGGGTGGTTGATGAGCAGCAGCTCCATCACACCCTTCTGGGCCTTCTCGGCGACCGGCGAGGTGAGCTGGGTCCTGACGACCATCCCGTCCGTGCAGGTGATCGTGCAGGAGGCCATCGGCTTGCGCTGGCCCTCGACCTCGACGATGCACTGGCGGCAGGCGCCGGCCGGGTCGAGGAGGGGGTGGTCGCAGAACCGGGGGATCTCGATGCCGAGCTCTTCGGCGGCCCGGATGACCAGGGTGCCCTTGGGCACGCTGATCTCGGCCCCGTCGATCGTCAGCGTCACGAGATCTTCCGGCGGGACCGCCGCCTCTCCCCCGCCCGCGGGAGCGTTGGTGGTCACGGTCATGGGTTCACCTCCGTGCGATCGGCCCAGGCCGTGGACTTGGCCGGGTCGAAGGGGCAGCCCCGGCCCGTGATGTGCTGCTCGTACTCCTCGCGGAAGAACTTCAGGGAGGAGAAGATCGGGGAGGCGGCACCGTCACCGAGGGCGCAGAAGGACTTGCCGTTGATGTTGTCGGCGATGTCGTTCAGCTTGTCGAGGTCGGACATGACGCCCTTGCCGGCCTCGATGTCCCGCATCAACTGCACCAGCCAGTACGTTCCTTCACGGCACGGCGTGCACTTGCCGCAGGACTCGTGGGCGTAGAACTCGGTCCACCGGGTCACCGCCCGCACCACACAGGTCGTCTCGTCGAAGCACTGGAGGGCCTTGGTGCCGAGCATCGAGCCCGCGGCGCCCACGCCCTCGTAGTCGAGCGGCACGTCGAGGTGCTCGTCGGTGAACATCGGCGTCGAGGAGCCGCCCGGCGTCCAGAACTTCAGCCGGTGCCCGGGGCGCATGCCGCCGCTCATGTCGAGCAGCTGACGCAGCGTGATGCCGAGCGGGGCCTCGTACTGGCCGGGGTTGGCGACATGGCCGCTGAGCGAGTACAGCGTGAAGCCGGGTGACTTCTCGCTGCCCATCGACCGGAACCAGTCCTTGCCGTTGTGCAGGATCGCGGGAACCGACGCGATGGACTCGACGTTGTTCACCACAGTCGGGCACGCGTAGAGGCCCGCGACGGCGGGGAAGGGAGGACGCAGCCGCGGTTGACCACGGCGGCCTTCGAGCGAGTCCAGCAGCGCGGTCTCCTCACCGCAGATGTACGCGCCGGCGCCGGCGTGCACGGTGAGGTCGAGGTCGAGGCCGCTGCCCAGGATGTTCTCGCCGAGGTAGCCGGCCGCGTAGGCCTCGCGCACGGCCTCGTGCAACCGCCGCAGTACGGGGACGACTTCACCCCGCAGATAGATGAAGGCATGCGACGACCTGATGGCGTAGCACGCGATGACGATGCCCTCGATGAGGCTGTGCGGGTTCGCGAAGAGGAGCGGGATGTCCTTGCAGGTCCCGGGCTCCGATTCGTCGGCGTTGACAACAAGATAGTGCGGCTTGCCATCGCCCTGGGGAATGAACTGCCACTTCATTCCCGTGGGGAACCCCGCGCCGCCGCGGCCGCGCAGACCGGAGTCCTTGACGTACGCGATCACGTCGTCCGGCGACATGGCGAGCGCCTTGCGGAGTCCCTCGTACCCCTCGTGCCTCCGGTACACGTCCAGCGTCCAGGACCTGTCCTCGTCCCAGAAGGCCGACAGCACGGGTACGAGCAGCTTCTCGGGGCTGCTCTCGTCGATTTCCGGTGCCAAGGTCATCCCTCCCCCTCCTCTCCGACGTCTCCGACGGGTCCCTGCGGATGGGACGGATCGGAGGCCGATGTGGCCTGCGGCGCGTCGTGCGAGCTCAGGTGCTCGGCCGGCGACGGCTGGTGCACGGCCGCGTCCTGCGGTCCGCCGTCGCGCGGGTGGACCACGCGCGCGGGTGCGGCCTCCCCCTTGGCCAGGCGGAGGCCCACCAGCGAGGCGGGTCCCGCGCTGCCGCCGGCCTCCGTCGCCCCTTCGCGCTCGTCGGGGAAGCCCGCCAGGATCCGGGCGGTCTCCTTGAACGTGCACAGGGGCGCGCCGCGCGTGGGCGTCACCGGCCGTCCCGCGCGCAGGTCGTCGACCAGGCGCTTGACGCTCGCCGGGTTCTGGTTGTCGAAGAACTCCCAGTTGACCATCACGACCGGCGCGTAGTCGCAGGCCGCGTTGCACTCGATGTGCTCCAGCGTGACCTTGCCGTCGTCGGTGGTCTCGCCGTTGCCGACGCCGAGGTGCTCCTGGAGGGCCTCGAAGATGGCGTCGCCGCCCATCACGGCACACAGGGTGTTGGTGCAGACGCCCACCTGGTAGTCACCGGACGGCTTGCGCCGGTACATGGTGTAGAAGGTGGCGACCGCGGTGACCTCGGCCGTGGTCAGGCCGAGCACGTCCGCGCAGAACCGCATTCCGGTGCGCGTGACGTGGCCCTCCTCCGACTGCACCAGGTGCAGCAGCGGAAGGAGAGCGGACCGGGAGTCCGGGTAGCGGGCGATGATCTCGCGCGCGTCCCGCTCGAGCCGGGTGCGGACGTCGTCCGGGTAGTCGGGCGCGGGCAGTTCGGGCATGCCCAGGCTGACGCCCTGCTCCGAAGAACTGGTGGTCACCGGTCGACGCCTCCCATCACGGGGTCGATGGACGCGACGGCGACGATGACGTCGGCGACCTGGCCGCCCTCGCACATCGCCGCCATCGCCTGAAGGTTGGTGAAGGACGGGTCCCGGAAGTGGACCCGGTACGGGCGGGTGCCGCCGTCGGAAACGACGTGCACCCCGAGTTCGCCCTTGGGCGACTCGACCGCCGCGTACGCCTGTCCCGGCGGGACGCGGAAGCCCTCGGTGACCAGCTTGAAGTGGTGGATCAGGGCCTCCATGGAGGTGCCCATGATCTTCTTGATGTGGTCGAGGGAGTTGCCGAGTCCGTCCGGTCCCAGGGCGAGCTGCGCGGGCCAGGCGATCTTCTTGTCGGCGACCATGACCGGGCCCGGCTCCAGCCGGTCCAGGCACTGCTCGACGATCCTGAGCGACTGGCGCATCTCCTCCAGGCGGATCAGGAAGCGGCCGTAGGAGTCGCAGGTGTCGGCGGTCGGGATGTCGAAGTCGTACGTCTCGTAGCCGCAGTAGGGCTGCGTCTTGCGCAGGTCGTGCGGCAGGCCGGTGGAGCGCAGGATCGGGCCGGTGGCGCCGAGGGCCATGCAGCCGGCCAGGTCGAGGTAGCCGACGTCCTGCATACGGGCCTTGAAGATGGGGTTCCCGGTGGCGAGCTTGTCGTACTCCGGGAGGTTCTTCGTCATCTTCTTCACGAACTCGCGGATCTGGTCCACCGCACCGGGCGGCAGGTCCTGGGCGAGTCCGCCGGGCCGGATGTACGCGTGGTTCATCCGCAGGCCCGTGATGAGCTCGTAGAGGTCGAGAATCATTTCACGATCACGGAATCCGTAGATCATGATCGTGGTGGCGCCCAGTTCCATGCCGCCGGTGGCGATGCACACCAGGTGGGAGGAGAGCCGGTTCAGCTCCATCAGGAGCACCCGGATGATCTTGGCGCGCTCGGTGATCTGGTCCTCGATGCCGAGGAGTTTCTCGACGGCGAGGCAGTAGGCGGTCTCGTTGAAGAAGGACGTCAGGTAATCCATGCGCGTGACGAAGGTGGTGCCCTGCGTCCACGTGCGGTATTCGAGGTTCTTCTCGATGCCGGTGTGCAGATAGCCGATGCCGCAGCGGGCCTCGGTGACCGTCTCGCCGTCGATCTCCAGGATCAGCCGGAGCACGCCGTGGGTGGACGGGTGCTGGGGGCCCATGTTGACGACGATGCGCTCGTCGTCGGCGCGGGCCGCGGACCGGGCGACCTCGTCCCAGTCGCCACCGGTGACCGTGTAGACCGTGCCCTCGGTGGTCTCGCGCGCGGAGGCCGACGACGGGGTGTGCGTGCTCATGAGTACGACCTCCGCTGGTCCGGAGCCGGGATCTGGGCGCCCTTGTACTCGACGGGGATGCCGCCGAGGGGGTAGTCCTTGCGCTGCGGATGGCCCTGCCAGTCGTCCGGCATCATGATCCGCGTCAGGGCCGGGTGGCCGTCGAAGACGATCCCGAAGAAGTCGTACGTCTCGCGCTCGTGCCAGTCGTTGGTCGGGTAGACGGGGACCAGCGACGGGATGTGCGGGTCGGCGTCGGGGGCGCTGACCTCCAGGCGGACCAGCCGGTTGTGGGTGATCGAGCGCAGGTGGTACACGGCGTGCAGCTCGCGGCCCTTGTCGTGCGGGTAGTGGACACCGCTGACTCCGGTGCACAGCTCGAAGCGCAGGGCGGGGTCGTCGCGCAGGGTGCGGGCGACGCGCACCAGGTGCTCGCGTTCGATGTGGAAGGTCAGTTCGCCGCGGTCGACGACCGTCTTCTCGATCGCGTTCTCCGGGAGGAGGCCCTGCTCCTCCAACGCGCCCTCGAGTTCGTCGGCGATCTCGTCGAAGCATCCGCCCGGGCCGCCGTAGGGACGGCTCGCCGGTCCCGGGAGCCGGACCGAGCGGACCAGGCCGCCGTATCCGGAGGTGTCGCCGCCGTTGTTGGCGCCGAACATGCCGCGCTGGACGCGGATCTCCTCACCGCCCTGGCCACGCTGGCCGGGGAGGTTGTCGGCGGACAGGTCCTTCTCGGGGTTCACCCCGTTCGCGGACCCGTTGACGTCCTTGCCGTGTCCGTCGCTCATCGCAGCAGCCCCTTCATCTCGATCGTGGGCAGGGCCTTGAGCGCGGCCTCCTCCGCCTCGCGGGCGGCCTCCTCGGCGTTCACGCCGAGCTTGGTGGACTGGATCTTCTGGTGCAGCTTGAGGATCGCGTCCATCAGCATCTCGGGCCGCGGCGGACAGCCCGGCAGGTAGATGTCGACCGGGACGATGTGGTCGACGCCCTGGACGATCGCGTAGTTGTTGAACATGCCGCCCGAGGAGGCGCACACGCCCATCGAGATCACCCACTTGGGGTTGGGCATCTGGTCGTAGACCTGCCGGAGGACCGGCGCCATCTTCTGGCTGACCCGGCCGGCCACGATCATCAGGTCCGCCTGACGGGGCGAACCGCGGAAGACCTCCATGCCGAAGCGCGCCAGGTCGTAGCGGCCTGCGCCGGTGGTCATCATCTCGATCGCGCAGCAGGCGAGGCCGAAGGTGGCCGGAAAGACGGACGCCTTGCGCACCCAGCCCGCGGCCTGCTCGACGGTGGTCAGCAGGAAGCCGCTCGGCAGCTTTTCTTCGAGTCCCATGTCGTTAAAGGCCCCTCAGTCCCATTCCAGGCCGCCGCGCCGCCATACGTACGCGTACGCGACGAAGACGGTGAGCACGAAGAGCAGCATCTCCACGAGCCCGAAAACACCCAGGGCGTCGAAGCTGACGGCCCACGGGTAGAGGAAGACGATCTCGATGTCGAAGACGATGAAGAGCATCGCCGTCAGGTAGTACTTGATGGGAAAGCGCCCGCCGCCGGCCGGCGTGGGGGTCGGCTCGATACCGCACTCGTATGCCTCGAGTTTGGCGCGGTTGTACCGCTTCGGTCCGATCAGCGTGGCCATGACCACGGAGAAGATCGCAAAGCCTGCCCCGAGGGCTCCCAGTACGAGGATGGGCGCATAAGCGTTCACCGCTCCTCGCTCCTCTCAGTCGGCACTGACTGCTGGCGGTCGCTGGGCCCACGGCTGCCTCACCCGTCCCCCTGTTCCCGGCTCGTCCGGCCAAGATCGAGAACATGTGAAGCAGGTCACAAGCCCAACTGCCTCGCATCTTATGCCCGACGCTCTGTGATCTGCGACACGGGGTATTGCATGAGCTTTGTGATCTCCACCACCTGACGAACGATCATCAAGTCGGATGAGCGGTGATCTTCGCACGCGAAGCACCTGTGTGATCACCACTGGTCACATTTTACCTCGTAATTGCAGGTCGGAGGGGGTGTGCACTATCAGATGCCCGGCGCCCGACGCAAAGTGGCGAACAGTGTCAAGACCTTGATATGGGCCTGCTTTTCACACATCAGAGGGACGGCGGCGCGAGATGTGGACGCGTTCACCCGTTCACAAGTCGGACGTGCGACTGGAGAGGCTGCTCGGGTGCAGCTTCACCAATGGGACTCAAGTGACAAATGGGACCAGTGGGTCCACCGCACGGACGCGCCGCGGCACGGTGACCGTTCCGTGACCTCCGTCACGCTCATGAGGGGAGCCTGAGAGTCGGGCTTGGCCAATGATCCGCACGGATGGTAGGCCGAGGGCAATTCGGGCGTAACAGCGAAAGACCATGATCAAAGGCATGATCGCGCGCGCCCGCAATGTCCGTTACGGCGTCAATAAGGAAACTCGACCCTGGGATTTGGCCGCCTCATTGAGCAAATGTGGCGCACCACACGTTTCTTGAAGATATGAAGGAGCCCCTGGTACCGGTTGTTCCCATGTCCCACACCGCTCACATACGCAGCCACCGGAAGCCACGCCGCAGCGCGTCGAGAGTCGCGATGCGGGCCGGAGTTGCCGGCGGCGTCCTCGGCACCCTGGCAGTGGCCGGCACGTCGGCCTCGTCGGCCAACGCCGCCGAGCCGGTGACCCAGACCCTCGAACTGCCCACGCTGACCTCCGACCTGGCCGCCCAGGTGGCCCAGTCCGCGGAGGCCACGGAGCAGGCCGCCGCCAACTACCGGCTGGGCGCCGAGCGCGACGCGGCCGCCGCAAACGCCGCAAAGCAGGCCAAGGCGGACCTGGCCGACGCTCAGAAGAAGGCAGAGGCCCGCAAGAAGGCCGCCGAGGCCGCCCGGAAGAAGGCAGCCGAGGCCGCCCGCAAGGCAGCCGCCGAGCGGGCCTCGCGCACGGCCGAGCGGCCCACGCTCACCGCCTCGGCGAGCGCCGGCAGCACCTCCACGAGCGTGTCCGCGTCGACCGGTTCGGCCGCGGCGGTGATCTCGTTCGCCAAGGCCCAGGTAGGCAAGGCCTACGTCCTGGGTGCCAGCGGTCCGTCCGCCTACGACTGCTCCGGCCTGACGCAGGCCGCCTTCAAGCAGGTGGGCATCAGCCTGCCGCGCGTCTCGCAGAACCAGTCGACCGCCGGCACCCAGGTGTCGCTGTCCAACCTCCAGCCGGGCGACATCCTCTACTGGGGCGGCGCGGGCAGCGCGTACCACGTGGGTATCTACGTCGGTAACGGTATGTTCGTCGGTGCGCAGAACCCGTCCACGGGCGTCGTCGAGCGTCCGCTGTCCTACGACCCGCCGTCCGGCGCGGTCCGGGTGCTCTGAGGCGCCCGCGGACAGCCGTAACGGACTGAAGGGCCGCAGCCGCTCGGGGGCAGCGGCCCTTCCGCCGTTCCCGATTCGCCCGCTTCACCCCGTATGACACGGCCGGGGCCGGCTCGAAGGCGAGCCGGCCCCGATGTCGTGCCCGCGTGTGCTCACGCCTTCGGGGCCACCTTGCTCAGGCCGTTGATGATGCGGTCCATCGCGTCGCCGCCCGTCGGGTCGGTGAGGTTGGCCAGGAGCTTGAGGGTGAACTTCATCAGCACCGGGTGGGTCAGCCCGCGCTGGGCGGCGATCTGCATGACCTTCGGGTTGCCGATGAGCTTCACGAAGGCGCGGCCCAGCGTGTAGTAGCCGCCGTAGGTGTCCTTCAGGACGCGCGGGTAGCGCCGCAGGGCGAGTTCGCGCTGCGCCGGGGTGGCCCGCGAGTGGGCCTGGACGATGACGTCGGCGGCGAGCTGGCCGGACTCCATCGCATAGGCGATGCCCTCGCCGTTGAAGGGGTTGACCAGACCGCCCGCGTCGCCGACGAGCAGCAGCCCCCGCGTGTAGTGGGGCTGGCGGTTGAAGGCCATGGGCAGGGCGGCGCCGCGGATCGGGCCGGTCATGTTGTCCGGGGTGTAGCCCCAGTCCTCGGGCATCGACGCGCACCAGGCCTTGAGCACCTCGCGCCAGTCCAGTTCCTTGAAGGAATCGGAGGTGTTGAGCACGCCCAGGCCGACGTTGGAGGTGCCGTCGCCCATGCCGAAGATCCAGCCGTAGCCGGGCAGCAGCCGGTCCTGGGGGCCGCGCCGGTCCCACAGCTCCAGCCAGGACTCCAGGTAGTCGTCGTCGTGGCGCGGGCTGGTGAAGTAGGTGCGCACCGCGACGCCCATCGGGCGGTCCTCGCGGCGGTGCAGGCCCATCGCCAGGGACAGCCGCGTGGAGTTGCCGTCGGCGGCGACGACGAGCGGCGCGTGGAAGGTGACCTCGCGCTTCTCCTCACCCAGTTTGGCCTTGACTCCGGTGATGCGGCCGGTGCGGTCGTCGACGAGCGGCGCGGACACGTTGCAGCGCTCGAACAGCCGCGCCCCGGCCTTCTGCGCCTGCCGGGCGAGCTGCTCGTCGAAGTCGTCGCGCTTGCGCACGAGTCCGTAGTCCGGGAAGGAGGCGAGGTCGGGCCAGTCGAGCTGGAGGCGGACGCCACCGCCGATGATCCGCAGGCCCTTGTTGCGCAGCCAGCCGGCCTCCTCGGAGATGTCGATGCCCATCGCGACGAGTTGCTTGACGGCGCGCGGGGTGAGGCCGTCGCCGCAGACCTTCTCCCGCGGGAACTCGGTCTTCTCCAGCAGGAGTACGTCGAGTCCGGCCCGGGCGAGGTGGTAGGCGGTGGTGGACCCGGCCGGCCCCGCGCCCACGACAATCACATCGGCGGTGTTCTCGGAGAGGGGCTCAGTCACGGTCACGGCGGGATCTCCCCAAGGTTCGGAATCTGCGTGCCGACCGGCACTGGACATGGGCAGTCTATGCAGGAGAATTGATCACCCGGCTGAAGGGCTGCCCCGTGAACCGACCTCTCCCCGTCGTACGTCTGCGTGTGCCCACCGATGAGGACGCCGTGGCCTGGCACCGGATCTTCGCCGACCCGGACGTCATGGAGTTCCACGGCGGCAGTCCCGCGGAGCTTTCCGTCTACGAGGAACTCACCGCCCGTCAGCGGCGGCACGACGCCGAACGCGGCTTCTGCCTGTGGACGATGCTCGACGAGACCGGCCGCGTCATCGGCTTCACCGGCGCCCAGCCGTGGGAGCGGGACTGGGGCCCCACCGGCGAGATCGAGATCGGCTGGCGGCTCGGCCGCGAACACTGGGGACGCGGATACGTCACGGCGGCGGCCCACATGACCCTGGAGCGGCTGCGCGCGACCGGCCTGACGAGCGTGGTGGCCATGGTCGACTCCCGCAACAAGCGGTCCATCGCGGTCACCGAGCGCCTCGGCATGCGGCTGGCGCAGACCTTCATGACGCCGGTGTCGCAGCGGCAGGGGCACTGCTACCGGCTGGAGCTGTGACCGCGACCGATTACCTTGCGTAATCGACTGCCACAGAAAGGCACTTGGCGCTTCCGGGTGGCACCCCTTGCCGGTTACCCTGCCAGTACCGCTGGGGGTGACGTCTGTGTACATAACACCCAAGACGCCCGAAGTACGCGTGCCGCGCCTGGTCGGGCTGATGGCCGTGGACGCGCGCGAGACCGCCCGCGCCCAGGGCCTGTTCCTCAACGCGCCGGACCGCCCGGACTTCCATCTCGCGGTCGTCGACTACGTCGTCCGCCAGTACCCGCAGCCCGGTGCCGAGGTGCCACGGGACTCCATGGTGTACGTGTGGTTCGACTTCGGCACGGGCGAGGGCGGCGGCGGCGGAGGCGTCCGCGAGCCGCGCGTCCCGCGGCCGCCCACGGGCGGTCTCCAGCGCGAAGTCGACGAACCGGACGATCCGTACGCGGTCAGTCCCGTGTGACGGCCCGCGCGGCCGTCAGCCCTTGAACCCCCGGTGCAGGGACACGATACCGCCGCTGAGATTGCGCCAGGCCACCTTCGACCAGCCGGCCGTGCGCAGCAGCCCGGCGAGCGCGGGCTGGTCGGGCCAGGCCCGGATGGACTCGGCGAGGTAGACGTACGCGTCCGGGTTGGAGGACACCGCGCGCGCCACGGGCGGCAGGGCGCGCATCAGGTACTCGGTGTAGACGGTGCGGAACGGCGCCCAGGTGGGGTGCGAGAACTCGCAGATGACCACCCGGCCGCCGGGCCGGGTCACCCGGTACATCTCGCTCAGGGCCGTCTCGGTGTCCTGCACGTTGCGCAGCCCGAAGGAGATGGTGACGGCGTCGAAGGTGTCGTCCTTGAACGGCAGCCGCGTCGCGTCGCCCGCCGTGAACGGCAGCCAGGCGTGCCGCTGCTTGCCGACCCGGAGCATCCCGAGCGAGAAGTCGCAGGGGACGACGTAGGCGCCGGCGCGGGTGAAGGGCAGCGAGGAGGTGGCCGTGCCGGCGGCGAGATCGAGGATCTTCTGCGCGGGCCGGGCGTCGACCGCCCTGGCGACCTCCTTCCGCCACCGCCGGTCCTGCCCCAGGGACAGCACGTCGTTGGTCAGGTCGTACCGTTCCGCCACGTCGTCGAACATCGAGGCGACGTCGTGCGGCTGCTTCTCCAGGGATGCGCGGGTCACCGGCCCATTGTGGCAGGCGGGGGTGGCGCTTGACGGAAGTGCCCCTGCGGCACGGCTTTCGATGGCAGGCTCGGAGCGCGGTTCCCGGTCCGGAGGCAGGCTCTCTCCGGTCCGGGATCCCGCTGTGTTTGGATTCCAGGACGGACATCACGAGGGCTGGTGCACGCGCAATGAGGAGTTTCCTGACGCCGGTGGCCGGGCTCACCTGCCTGTTCGCCCTGGCCGCCACAGGCTGCTCCTCGATGTCCGACGGCACCTCCGACGCGGCCCCCAAAGCCTCGGAGTCCAGCACCTCGTACGCCCCGTACGTGAGCGCGACGACGGTCACGGGCACCGACTCCGCGGGCTCGCCCACGACGTACAACCTCGCCTTCGTCATCTCCGGCGGCAGTGACTGCACACCGCGGTGGGACGGCATGTTCGGGATGGACGACGCCGAGGTGAAGTCCCGGATCGGGAAGCTGAGGAAGTCGGGCGCCACGCTGCGCGTCTCCTTCGGCGGGGCCTCCGGCAAGGAACTGGCGACGACCTGTGGGAACGCCTCGGCGCTGGCGGACGCGTACGGGAAGGCCCTGGACGCGGCGGGCTCTACCCAGGCCGACTTCGACATCGAGGGCCGTACGCTGACCGACTCCGCCTCCGTCGACCTGCGCTCGCGGGCGATCGCGCGGCTGCAGAAGCAGCGCCCCGGCCTGGAGGTGTCCTTCACCTTGCCCGTCATGCCGTCCGGGCTGGACTCCCACGGTCTGGCCCTGCTGGAGTCCGCGAACGTGCACGACGTGCAGGTCTCGACCGTCAACCTCATGACCATGAACTACGCCGAGTCCTACACCGGCGACATGGGCGACTACGCCCTCACCGCCGCGAAGGCCGCCCACACCCAGCTGAAGAAGGTCTTCGGGTTGTCGAACGCCGCCGCCTGGGAGGGCATGGCGCTCACCTCGATGATCGGCGCCAACGACATCGCCGGCGAGACCTTCACGCTCGAGGACGCGGCCCAGGTGCGGTCCTTCGCCGAGGAGAAGCGGATCGCCTGGGTCTCGATGTGGTCCGCCTTCCGCGACCGGCAGTGCGAGAACGGCGTCCCGCCCCGGGAGGACGCGGCGACCAACTGCAGCGGCGTGAAGCAGAAGCCGGGGGCGTTCGCCCGGGAGTTCGGCGGCTGAGGCGAGCGCTCGGCGGCCGAGGCGGGCTTCGGAGGCCGAGGCGGGCGGCCTCAGCGTCTGCGGTGCACCAGGCGCCCCGCGCACACGGTGGCGAGGCAGGCGCCGCCGCCGTCGAAGACGGCGAGGTCGGCACGGCCGCCCTCCACCACCGCCGCCGGCCGGGGTCCGGCCAGGACGGCGACGTCGTTCCGGGCGGCGGCCTCCCGCAGTCCGGGCGCGTCCGCGTGCCCGGCGAGCACGGCCGTCGCGCCGAGCTTGAGGACCGCGTGCACACGCTCGCGCGGACTCGGCGCGTCGGGCAGCGGCCCTTCGTGGACGCGCGCGGGCCCGAGCACGCCCGGCCAGCGCCGCACGCGCGCGTGCGGAAACCGCCGCTCCAGCTCGGCGAGCGTCCCCACGGCCGCGACCCGGGCGCCCTCGACGGCGACCGCACCGCCCTCGACCGGTTCCGCGTCCCAGTCGGCGCGGACCTCGTCCGCCGCGTGAATCGTCAGCACCCGTACCTCAGTTGGGGGCGAGCAGTTTCAGCTCGGGGTGGGCCGTCCCGCCCGCGATCGCCGTCGACGAGATGTGGGACATCACGCGGTCGTCGACCGGGTCGTTCGCCGGGTCGTCGTGGACGACGAGGTGCTCGTACGTCGTCGCCCGCTGCGCCGGAACCCGCCCCGCCTTCCGGATGAGCTCGATGATCTCCATCCGGTTGGAGCGGTGCTTGGCGCCTGCCGACGACACGACGTTCTCCTCGAGCATGATCGAGCCCAGGTCGTCGGCGCCGTAGTGCAGCGTCAGCTGGCCGACCTCCTTGCCCGTGGTCAGCCAGGAGCCCTGGATGTGCATCACGTTGTCGAGGAAGAGTCGCGCGATCGCGATCATCCGCAGGTACTCGAAGAGGGTGGCCTGCGTACGGCCCTTCAGGTGGTTGTTCTCCGGCTGGTAGGTGTACGGGATGAACGCCCGGAAGCCGCCGGTGCGGTCCTGCACGTCACGGATCATCCGCAGGTGCTCGATCCGCTCGGCGTTCGTCTCACCGGTGCCCATGAGCATCGTCGAGGTGGACTCCACGCCCAGCCGGTGCGCGGCCTCCATGATCTCCAGCCAGCGCTCCCCGGACTCCTTCAGCGGGGCGATGGCCTTGCGCGGCCGCTCCGGCAGCAGCTCGGCGCCGGCGCCGGCGAAGGAGTCCAGGCCGGCCTCGTGGATGCGCGTGATGGCCTCCTCCACGGACACACCCGAGATCCGCGCCATGTGGTCCACCTCGGAGGCACCCAGCGAGTGGATCACCAGCTGCGGGAAGGCCTCCTTGATGGCGCTGAAGTGCTTCTCGTAGTACTCGACGCCGTAGTCCGGGTGGTGGCCGCCCTGGAACATGATCTGCGTTCCGCCGAGTTCGACGGTCTCGGCGCAGCGCCGCAGGATGTCGTCGAGGTCGCGGGTCCATCCCTTCTCGACGTCCTTGGGAGCGGCGTAGAAGGCGCAGAACCTGCACGCGGTGACGCACACGTTCGTGTAGTTGATGTTGCGCTCGATGATGTACGTCGCGATGTGCTCGGTGCCCGCGTACTTGCGGCGACGCACGGCGTCGGCGGCGGCGCCCAGCGCGTGCAGCGGCGCGTGGCGGTAGAGGTCGAGCGCTTCCTCGGGGGTGATCCGTCCGCCCGCGGCGGCACGGTCGAGGACGGCTGTGACATCAGGAGATGTGAGGTCGGCCTTCTCGGTCACCGGCGTCCCTTTCGCAGGATTCGTAAGGGGTTGTGGACAGACCGAACCAGCCTACGTCAGCCGTTTCGCGATGCTGACCTCAGGTTCCGTACGCGCCGATCAGGACTCCGGCGAACGCCCCCGCGATCAGAAACGGCCCGAACGCGATGGCCGTCTTGCGCCCGGCCCGCCGTACGACGACGAGGGCGCCGCCGTACAGCGCGCCGAACAGGAAACCGGCGAAGGTGCCCAGCAGGACGACGGGCCAGCCGTACCAGCCGAGGACGGCGCCCGCCCCGAGGGCCAGCTTCACGTCGCCGAACCCCATCCCGGCGGGGTTGACCAGGAACAGCACGAAGTAGCCGCCGCCGAGCGCGAGGGCGCCGTACAGCGCGGTCGGCCAGTGGCCGGCGTGCCCGGGGACAAGTGCGGCCAGGCCGAGGAGTCCGAGGGCGGCGCCCGCGAGGGGCAGGGTCAGCACGTCGGGCAGCCGCCGCACCCGGAAGTCGACCACCGCGAGCAGCACACCGACCGGCGCGAGCAGCAGCCAGACGGCGAGTTCGGGCCGGTCACCGGTGACGCCGGCGAGGGCTGCGCAGACGAGGGCGGTGGCAGCGGCTGCGGGCAGGGTGCGGGGGCCGTAGGAGGCGTGGGGGCGGGCGGGGGTGGTGGCCGGATCGGTGACGGGGGGTGCGGCCGGGGCACCCTCAGGGGTGGCGGCCGGATCACCAGCCGGCGTGGCGGCCGGGTCGTCGGCAGGGGTCGCGGCCGGATCGTCAGCGGGCGTGGCGGCCGGCTCGCCAACGGATGCGGCAGCCGGGTTACCGGCAGGGGTGGCGGCCGAGTTACCAGCAGGGGTGGCGGCCGAGTTACCGGCAGGGGTGGCGGCCGAGTTACTGGCGGGGGCCGCGGCCGAGGCACCCTCAGGGGTCGCGGCCGGGGCACCCTCAGGGGTGGCGGCCGGATCACCAGCCGGCGTGGCGGCCGGACTGCCGACGGGGGTGGCAGCCGAGTTACCGGCAGAGGTGGCGGCCGAGTTACTGGCGGGGGTCGCGGCCGGGGCACCCTCAGGGGTGGCGGCCGGATCACCAGCGGGCGTGGCAGCCGGGCTGCCGACGGGGGTGGCGGCCGGGTCACCGGCAAAGGTGGCGGCCGAGTTGGTGGTGCACTGCCCGCATCGCCCGCGGCCGATCCAGCCGCGTACCGGATGTCCGGCCGGGCAGCGCTCGCGCCACGGCTCCCCCGACGGCACGGAGAACCGGTACGCGGCCCGCGGCAGCGACGCGCCCGCCACCGCGCCCCACAACGCGGCGGCGGCGACCAGCGGCAGACCGGTCGACGGCACGGTGCTCATCCCGCCGCGGCGACGGCGCTGCGCCAGGCCGGCAGCAGTTCGTCGAGCAGGGCCTCGGTGCGCGGCGGCAGGCCGCGGGCGCCGCCGCGGTCGACGAGGTCGGCGGCGAGCGCCTCGAGGCGGGCGGTGTCGCCGGTGGCGTACGTGGCGCGCAGCAGCTCGTTCCACAGGCGCTCGTCGGACGGGGCGGTGCGCAGCGCGGCGTCCAGCGCCTCGATCGCCTTCTCCGCGCGGTCCCTCTCCAGGTGGAAGGAGGACAGGGCGAGCCCGATGTCCGCGACGATGAGGGGCAGTTGGGCGTCGACGATCTCATGGGTGAGCCACCGGTAGCGGCCCTCGGGCCGGTCGGCGAGCAGCGGTCCGCGCACCACCACCAGTGCGTCGGTGAGCAGCCGGCCGCGTACGGCCCGGTTGTCCGCGCCCTTGCCCTGCGTGGCCTCGTGGTACAGCGAGCGCAGCACGTCCAGGTCGGAGACGACGGACTTGGCGAGGGTGAGCCGCCCGGTGTCGTCCGTACCGAGCCGGGGGGTGCCGTCGGGGTCGGTGCCGAGCCAGGAGCGCAGCCGCTCGACCAGCGCGTCCCGCACGTCGTCGGTGACACCGCGCGGCCACAGCGCGGAGGACAGCACCCGCGGATGCACACCCTCCCGGTGCAGGAGCAGCAGCGCCAGCGCCTCGTGCAGCAGCGCGCTGCGCTCGTCGTCCGGGGTGTCGAGGCCGATGATCTCGTACGGGCCCACGAGCCGCGCGTACACCGCAGGCCGCCCCTGCTCGCTGATGTCGACGAGGAACGGCGGGGTGGGCGTCGGCCCCTCGGGCCCGCTCTCCGGGTCGGCCTCGACGAACAGCTCGACCACTGCCTGCTGTTCGGCCGACGGCAGCATCTGCGCGTCGAGTTCGAGCCCGAGCAGCGGGGCGAGCAGCCTGCCCTCGCTGGTGATCTCCATCTCCCAGGCGGCACCGGGCAGTTCGTCGGACTCCGTGCCGACGAGGTAGCCGATCCCCAACCGGCTGGCGTCGGCGGCGAGTTCGGCGAGCCTGCGGGCGTCCTCGGCTGAGGGCTGAGCGGCCAGCAGCACCAGGTGCGGGGCCCAACGGGTGTGCTGCGCGGGCCCGGTGCGGCCGGTGAGCACGGAGTCGTGCCCGGCGGCGCCCAGCGCGCCGCGCCGCTGCCGCGTCTCGGCCTCCATCGTCTCAAGGAGCGCCTCGATGCCGTCGAGGTGGCGCAGGCGGTTGGGAGCGAGCGGGGTCAGGTCCTGACCGAAACCGACGAGGGTGACGGTCATGCGGTCCGACCAGCCGTTGGTGGCGAGTTCGGCGGCGACCGAGGCGAACACGGCGGCCCGGTCGGAGGCGCGGCCGCTCAGCGAGACGATGCCGGGCACGGCCTCCAGGTTGAGCAGCAGGCGGGAGTCGTCCATGGTTCCGAGGCTGACCAGCCCGGGGTACGGGGCGGCGGTGTCGGCGTCCTCGTACTGCTCGGCGTCGGCGCGCGCCAGCATCCAGAACGTCTCGTCCTGCCCGGTCTGCCAGGGCGCGGGCGGCTTGCCGGCCGGCTGTGCGAGCTGGAGGTGCAGGTCGCCTCCGGTGAGCCAGGCCGCATAGACGACGGGCAGCGGCCGGGACTCGGCGGCGAGGGCGGCCGCGAGGGCGCGCAGGGACCGGTCGAGCCGCCGTACGCCCTCGGGGTCGGCGCCGACCAGCAGCGCGTCCTGCACGTCCAGCGCGTTCCCGGTCGGCGTCGGCGGTTCCATGCCGCGCCGCCCGCCGACGGCGCCGAGCGCCGACTGCCACAGTGCCTGCCGGCGCCGGTGGCCGAGTGCGCCGAGGAGACCGGCGGCGAGGAGCGGGGCGCCGAGGAGGGCTTCGGGCAGTCCGAAGGAACGCCCGGAGGAGGCGGGGGTGGCGGCGGTGTCGCCGGCGTGCTGCTTCCGGTCCTGCCCGGCGTCGGGGGCGGGCCGCTGGGCGGGTACGGAGGCGTGGGAGCCACCGTCCTGCTGATGGCCGCCGCCCTGCGCGTGGCCGCCCCCGCCCTGGGCGTGGTCGCCGGTCTTGGCGTAGTCGTGGATCTGCTGGCGCACCTGCTCGGAGACGCCCGGCGCGCCGTCGGGCATCTCGACGAGTTCGCCGCCGTGCGCGTCCGCGGGCATCTCCATGATCCAGCCGGGCCGGATGAGGCTGGCCTCGGACAGCCGGGAGCCGTCGGGCTGGACCCGGTCCTTGTTGAGTTGGTAGATCTCCTTGTACCGGCGCCCGTCGCCGAGGTGCCGCTGTGCGATCTCCCAGAGCGAGTCGTGGTGGCGCCCCTCGGGCGGCTGGATCCGGTAGTACTTCGTGTCGCCCTGCTTGGCCTCCGCCTTCGCGGCGACGCTCGCGGCCTGCTCGGCGACGGCCGCCGCGGTGTTCGCGGCCTGCTCCCGCTGCTGTCCGAACAGCCCGCCAGGCGTCCGCTGCGCGGCGGCGACGGTCCCCTTCTGGTTCCCCTCCAGGCCGTGCCCGAGCTGCGACAGCCCCGGCGTGAGGCTGGCGGCCGTGGCCCCGACGAGCAGCAGCGCGGCGACGAGTTGCCGCGCGAGCAACTGGCTGGGGCCGGCTCCGGGCACCCGCCCCGGCACCCCGACGCCAGAAAGCGCGGCCTTCATCTCCACGAGCACACAGGCGGTGAACTGCGCCCAGGCGAGCCAGACGACGACCGTCAGGATGTTCAGGAAGGTCTGGACGGTGATCTCCTGCTGGAGCCAGTCCAGGCTCGGCACGCCGTGCGGCAGCGGCCATCCGATCTGCGTGGCCAGTGCCAGCGGCACGCCGACGAGCAGGACGAGCAGGGCCAGGAAGGCGAGGAACGCCTTCACGAAGTCCCCGCCCGTACGCCGCCGCACCCGCACCGGCTGCGGCGTCCGGCTCCTCGGGGCCGTCGAGCCTCCCGTCGGGCTTCCCGTCGAGCTTGAACTACGGCGTCGCGGCATGGCGGGTGTCCTGATGGTGTGTGAAGTGGGTGCGGTAAATGGGGCGTACTGAGCCTACAGAGATCCTATTGACGGGGGCGACACAGCTTCCGTCCCTCAACTTCGGACACCCCCACACCGTTCACAACAGCCACGCCATACCTCTCGACTTCCCCCACAATCCCCCGCCGAGCACCCAAATCCCCTCCTGTCGCCCCTGATAGCTTCGTTGTCCGCTGCACACGTCGTCGTCCTCCGGGGGAGATCCACCGTGGCCCGCCGCGCCCTACCCGCAACCGCCAGCATGCTCACCGCACTTACCGCATTCGCGACCTTCACGCTCACCGCGTGCGGCGGGGGCGGAGACGCCAAGTCCGATGACATCAAGGGGGCGGACACGGGGGCGGCTACGCCTACGGTTTCGGCGTCTTCAGTCGCTGACGCACAGCGCCCCGAGGTCACCATCCCGAGCAGCTTCCGGCTGACCTTCGCGAACTGGACGAGCAGCGACCCCGACGAGCAGGCCGTCCTGAACGACGGCAAGGAGCAGCTGCGGGCCGGTTACGCGGCGATCATCGCGAACAACCCGGACAGCGAGGCCCTCGCCTTCTACGACACCAAGGCGGGCCTCTCCCAGGACCGTGAGTGGATCAAGTCATACACAGGCAAGAACGTCACCGTCATCGGGGCGCTCCCCGTGTTCGATCCCAAGGTCGCACTCTTCGCGAAGAACACGAAGGCCCAGCTCGCCTACTGCACGGACGAGAGCAACGCCCGTACGAAGAACCGGGAGACGGGCAAGGTCGTGGGCAATCCGGCGGGCATGGACCCCAAGGTCGCCTACACCGTCACCATGCAGAAGGACGGACAGGGTGTGTGGCAGACCGTGTCCACCACCTCGAAGAGGGGCGGCTGCTCCTGATGTCGCGGCCCACCGGCATCGTGGCTGCTGCTCTCGCATCGGCCGTGGCGGTCACCCTCTCCTCCACGTCGGCTCACGCCTTCGGTGAAGGCAACACCAAGAACAACGGCAAGAGCAGCGCCAAAGGGAACGCCGGTGGCGACGGAAGCCTCTCGGCCTCCGTCTCCAATATCCGGATCACTTACGTGAGCGGTGGAAACGGCGGAGGCAAGCAGGGCAACCTCGGTACTGTCGACCCCAACTGGAAGCCCCCCGCCTGCTGGTACGAACCGGCCTTCACCCCGGCCGGACTCAAGAAGTTCGTGGACATGGACGGCGGGGGCGACGTCGGCATCCACGAATCGTGGTTCGGCAAGGAACTGTGGACGGACCACTACCGCGACGGCAAACCCGCGGACAACTTCGACCTCCACTCACCGACCAACAGCAGCGCCGACGGCTACAAGGACTACAACCTCGACAAAAACGGCTACTTCTGGCGCGGCGTCGCACCCGACCCCGCCGACCCGGCCTCCTGGGACTGCGGCCGCGTCATGTTCTGGGTCGACGCCGGCAAACTCCCGAACGACCCGAACACCCCCACCCCCAAGACACTCGCCGAGTACGCCTACAACAAGGTCAAGGTCCCCGAGACGGAGATCGAGCTCAAACCGCAGGCGAAGTCCACGGTGAATCTCCCGACCTGGGCCTGGCTGGACAAGGGCACCTTCAAAGAGGTCAAGGTCAGGGCCGACCTCCCGAACACCGGCCTGTGGGCCGAGACCACGGCCAAGCCGGTAGCCCTCCACCTCAACCCGGGCACGGAGGACGCCGAGACCTACCCGTCCTCCGGCAACTGCACGATCAACGACGACGGCTCGATCGGCACCCCGTACACGAAGGGCAACGCGGACAAGACCCCGCCGTGCGGCATCAGGTACCTCCGCGCCACGAACGGGCAGCCGTACCGCCTCAAGGCATCCATCACCTGGCAGATCACCTGGCAAGGCACCGGCGGCGCCAAGGGCGACCTTCCCGACGGCACCTTCGAGACGACCCAGGACATGAACGTCCAGGAGATCCAGTCGATCAACCGCTGAATCACCCGAGGTCGGCCGCCGTCCTCAGGTCGACCCGTCGCCGCTGTCCACGAACAGTTCCTCCGAGCTCGTGGCGCGGACGGCCCGCTGGGCCCAGATTTCGAGTTGGTCCAGGTCGGAGCAGGTCTTCACACGATCGCGTGCGGAGTCCGGTACAGGGATGCCACGCCAGTCGAGGATCCGGAGGACCATCGACGCACGCTCCTTTTCCACACCCTCCTCGATGCCCTCTTCGCGAGCCTGTTCCCGTACCTTCTCGGCGACCTCGTGCCGGAAGAAGTAGTTGACCGGCATCATCAGCTCCTTCCAGATCTGCTTGGCCTGGACATCGACCAGACACGACTCGACGAACTGCGCGAGCATTCCCGCGCTGTCGGTATCGGTGGTCGCCAGGGCTGCCGCCAGCGGTTTCAGTATGGCAGCGGCACCCTGGCCCTTACCATGCGTCATCGCCGAGAACGCGGCGAGAAAGACATCCCGCCGGGCCTCTGCCTCGTCGGCGACAAGCGGCACGTTCTCCGGGCTCAGCACCAGCGGTCGTGCAGTGAGCGAGTGCCAGCCAGGCAGACCCAGGCGGATCGGCCGTGTCGCCCAGCGTGCGGTGGACCTGCTCTGAGTCAGGACGATCAGCACCGGCTCCCAGCGGTACTTCGCGTACAAGTAACTGAGGTAGTAAGCCCAGCTTCCGCGCTTGTCCTCGTCCCGCTTGCCCTGGGGCTCGACGACCAGAAGGTACGTCCCCTCGTCCGTCTCCGCACGTAGCAACGTGTCCACGCGTCGCTCGACCGGCTCGATCTCCGTCAGGTCCGCGTTGAGGACCGCGAAGTCCCGCGGTTCGGGAATCGGGATGCGCAGCACACGCTGAAGCGTGCGCGTGAAACCCGCCGGGTCCTTCTGACAGATCTGGTGCAGGCCTTCGTGCGACGAGCTGACCATCCGCCCTCCTTTCCATCCGATGTGATCAACGAGCTACGCCGCGACCAGGTCACACCACACGTACTTGCCCCGGTTGCCCTCCCTGGACAGTGGCTGCCAGCCCCACAGGTCGGCGCAGGCTCGAACCAGGGCGAGTCCACGTCCCTCCTCCAAATGGACGACCTGCTCCAGCGGCGCCGGCGGCTCGGGCGGCGCGGGATCGGTGTCCCACGCTCCGATCCGCAGTACGCCCACCGACCAGCGCACCCGCAGGGCGGCAGGCCCCTTGGTGTGCCGTACGGCGTTGGAGACCAACTTCTTCTCCTTTTGCTGGTGAATGGCGATCTGCACGCCGCAGGACTACGTTTCGGGGCCGGCACGGTCGCCGCTTTGCTGCTCGTGCTCGGAGCCTCCCGGCTGTTCATGCGTCGGCGCATCGCGGCGTACCGGCGATTGCTGTCAGAGTGAGAGCGTCTTCGCGATGTTGTCGGCCATCTGCTCGGCCGGCTCGTCCAGGACCGGTTCCGTCCAGGAGACCAGTATCGTGAGGGCCGTCTCCATGCCGTCCGGGCGGACGCCGTAGAACACGGTGTGGATCACCGGGCGTGGGCCGAAGAAGCCCTTCTTCTCGCCGATGAGGTTCTGCCGGATACGGACGGCGTCGCCGAGGGGGAGCCGTACCTCGCGTACGTCCGGTTCGCCGAAGTCGTGGCCGGACATGTGCTCGACCAGCAGGTCGAGGGTGACCTCGGGGAACGTCTCGTCGGGGTGGATGGCATCGAGTTCCATGATGGCCGCCACCGTCTCGTGGCCGCTCACGTACCAGCCGAAGGCGGCCAGTGGCTCGCGGGTGTGGCAGTCGGCGGCTGTGCGCTTCAGGTCCCGTGCCAGGCGGCGGGCGTCGCCCGTCTCGCCGTCCTGCGCGTACCGCGCGGCGAGTTCCTCGGCTTGGCTCTTGGCCCAGTAGTCCAGGTCCACGCTCCCGGCGACAGGGAAGGGCACCCAGTCCTCCGAGCACTCCAGGCCGAGGTTCGAGAGGTCGTCGGTCATGGTGTCGGTCACTCCGTCCAGGTAAGCGAGTCGGCGATCGCGTCGAAGAGTCCGGCCATCGCGTCCGCGATCGCCTCGAGCGGTGTGGAGAAGGTCAGCAGCAGGAAAGCGGTCGTACCGGGGACCGGGAGGTGGTACTCCACCGAGAGCGAGTTGTGCGGGGGCTCGGTGCCCTCCTCGTCGTTGCCCTGCGGCATCAGCCTGCGGACCCGGACGGCGGGGCCCGAGCGCAGTTCCTCGACGGTCACCGATCCCTCGCCGTCGTCGGCGAACCGCTGCGCCAGGCCTTCCAGCGGCAGCGGCTCGGGGTGCCGCAGTGGCGCCAGGGTGACCAGCAGCGAGGCCGGAATGGTGAAGGGGCCGACCTCCTGGAGGCTGAGGTACAGCTCGATGCCACCGCTGCGGTGCGCCTTGGCGGCACGGCGCCGCAGGTCCCTGCGGAGTTCCTCCTTCAGGTGCGGCGCGTTGTCAATGCCGTGGAACTGGCGCTCCACGAGCGCGTCGATCGACTTGTCCCGCTGCTCGGGCTCCAGGAGGATCCGGAACCACCCTTCGGGAAGCAGCAGCCGGTAGTCGCCCGGAGGAAGGGTCTCCCCGATCTCACCGGTCTCCTCGGTCTGGTTCATACGGGTTGCTCCGTGGGTTTCTGTTCCGACGCCGGTCGTTCCAGCCAGAGCCGACTGCGCAGCTGGTGGGCGGCGTAGGGCACCGCCTGAAGGACGAGGCCTACTGCACCTGCGAGGATCGCCGCCATTGCCGCCTGGGGGTGTACATCCTCGATCCACAGGCCCTGGCCGATGGAGAAGTACGATCCGAACGCCATGAGGGCCGTGGACGACAGGCCGACGATGGTGCTGGGAAAGCGGGACAGCTTGCGTGCCGTCCCTGCGGAGTCGGGCAGCAGGTCGGTGCCGAGCGCCCCCAGCGCCTTTGGCCAGGGGGCCTTCCCGGCCAGCTTGCGCTCCGAGGCGGTCAGCCCGGCGGTCCGACGCAGCCTGGACCAGCCGTCGGCGCCACCCCTACCGCCGAACCAGAGCCGCCACAGAAGTACGGCTCGCACCTGGTCGTGCGGGCCGCGCAGTTCGACGCCGAGCGGCTGCCCCGTCCGGTCGCGCACCAGCACCAGGAAGGTCAGGGCATGCGGACCGGTGAGCGGAAGCCAGTATTCCCGCCCGCCGAGAACGCGCAGCACGAGATCGCGGTCCTGCACTCGCAACTCCGTGTCCCGGCAGAACCTGACGGTCGTTCCCATCCCCTCCACGGGCGCGGGCCGGATCCGTTCCCGTACGACAGGGACGCACTCCCGCAGACGCAGCCGGGTCCACGCCCGCACGACAAGCCGCGCCACCGGGCCGACGAGGGCGGTGGCGGCGAGCAGCAGGATGACCCAGGGTTCTGTCGTCTCGAAGAATAGGATCACCGTGAACAGGGCGAACCAGACGACGAAGGCTACGGCCCGAAGGCTCCAGTACCACCGGGGGAACTCACCCCCTGGAGAGAGGGACTTGGCTCCGCGCGACCGTGAACCGGACGCCACCAGCGGGTCGTTTCGATCAGTCACCACGTGCACGGGGATGCCCGCGGCCTTGAACAGGGCGGCCACACCTGTACGGTCGAGCAGTTGCTCGCCCTTCACCCATCGCTTCGGGATCGCGGGCGACTCCGGCAACCAGTCCTCCAAGTTGAAGGAGCCGACCAGCGCACCGTCGCGGTCCTGTAGCTGGACCTCCCCCCACGAGCCCTCGATCGTAGGCCCCATGCGTTCCTTGTCGTCACCGGGGACGTCGAGGAAAACCGCGCGTGTGATCCCGCCGTCTCCGGTCGGAAAGCGCCGTGTGCGCGTGCGGGTCCGCAATACGAGGTCGCCGTCGTCCAGGTAGAGCCGTGACCGGTGGCACAGTTCGAGGCCTGGGCCACGCGAGGCGGCGGGTCTGAGCGCGGGCTCGGGGATCATCGGGTGACCTTGTCGTAGAGGTCCGTCACCGTTCCGTACGCCCCCTCGGCTCCCGCGACCACTCCAGTGGCGGTCGCGCCCGCCCAGACGTTGGTCTGTCCGGAGAAGTTACTCAGCGCATGGCCGACATCCGGCATCTTCAGGGCGTTCGGTGCGATGCCCTTGAGACCGGACGCGGCCTTGGCGAGGTCGGGATCCAGTGTGCCCAGTGAACGGGGTCCGGCCAGACCGCGGGCCCCATCACGCCAGGCCTGCTTGGAGAACGCGCCGCCGATCGCTTTCACACCGTCGACGGTATCCCGGTACATGGAGACCGGACTGAACCCCTCCCTGAGGTTGCTCCACGACGGCAGCTTCCCCTTCGGCATGCCCGCCAGGGCCTTGGCCGCGGCCTTTCCGCGGATCGCTCCCTGGGCGCCGCGGTTGGCCAGGTTCCACGCCCTGTTCGACTTCATGCCCGAGGCGATGGCGTTCTTGAACAGGTTGCTGCGCGCCAGGGCCTTGGTCCCGGCGGCCGCTCCCCTGGCGCCCGCCATCGCCGCCCGTCCGATGCCGAAGGTCGCCAGGCCCACGGCGTCGAGGAACACCGACTTCCAGCTTCCCTCGCCGCCCAGCGCGAGCACCAGGTCGGTGGCGAGCGCGACGACGCTGGCCAGCAGGGCCACCGCGTTGGCCACCGCGGCGATGACCTGTCCGATGACGGGGATCCATCCGAGGGCGAGCGCCGCCACACCCGCCCACAGGGCGATGCGCCCCGCCCATTTCGAGACTTCCGTGAGCCAGCCGGCGTTCTCGTGGACCCAGTTCTTGAACTTGTCCTTCCAGCCGTCCTTCAGCCCGTCACCCTCGATGACGTCGTATATCGCCTCGGCGGCCGCCTTCGCGGCGTTGTCGCGGATCCCCTTCGCGGTCTGGAGGGCTTCCTTCGCCGCCTTCAGGCTGGAAGAGGCCTGTTCCTTCTGCCGGTTGTACTTCTTGGTGTCCGGATCGTCCTTCGGAGTGTCGTCCGGCTGCCCGTCGAGGGAGCGCTCCGCCGAGGAGAGGTCGCCGTGGGCCTGCTCCGCGTCGCCCAGGGCCTGGTCGGCCATCTGCTGGGCGCGATGCAGCTCGGAGGCGTACTCGTTGCTGCACACGTTCTCCCGCACCTGGGTGCCGAGGGCGGTGGCGGCCTCGTCGTAGCGCTTGAAGGCCTTGCGCAGCTTGTCGCCCGCGCCTTTCGCCGAGTCCTGGAACTCGGTGGCGGCCTTGCCCTTCCAGTTCTCGACGGAGGCCAGCGCCTTGATCTCGCGGGCCTCCTTCTCTATGGCCTCGGCGGTCTTGCGCAGTTGCCGGCCGAGCCTCGCGACCTCGTACGGGTCACCGGGTATCGGATCGGACGTCTCGTCCAGCACCGACCAGCGGTGAGCGGCGGGCCGACCTGTCACTTCTTCGCCCCCTTCTGCCCGTCCTTGTCCGAGTTCCGCAGCGCTTCGGCGAGTTCGTGGTCGATCTGCTCGTACGACTCCGCCGCGGTCTTGGTGATGGCGTGCAGCGACTCCAGCTCCTCGGCGAGCTTTCGCCGGTGGATCTTCCAGTTGCTGTCGAACTTCGAGAAGGCGTCGAGGATCCGCTGCGAGCCGATCTCCCCGACGCCGAACCCCTCGGCCGGGTTGCCCCGTTCGGCGAAGGTGTCACGGATGCGCTTCAGCGCCCTGGAGCACTCCTTGATCCTGTCTATGTCCGCTTGCTGATCGCTCATGTCGGCGTCACCCCACCTCGTTCTTGGCCACCGCCCGACCGTGGACGGCCACGTTGCCGCCGTAGAACATGCCGGTGAAGACGGGCGAGTACGTCAGCTGGATCTCGACCTGTACCTGGTCGGTGTCGGCTGCCACACAGTGGCTCGCGGCGATGTCTGCGCCCGTCATGCTCATCTCCCGGGCGAAAGCCTTCACGCGGGCGTCGCAGTTCCCGTAGTTGATCGGCGCCGGGCCGCCCTCGTCGTTGTAGAGGGCCTCGCGGTCGATGTCCTGTGCGGCGTAGCGGGCCGCCTGTTCCGCTATGTCCGCGGCGCGTTCGCGCTTGGAGATGGACAAGCCGCCGTCGATGACGAAGGCGGACAGAGCCAGGAAGACCAGGGCGAAGATGATGACCGCGCCAGCGCCCGAACCGCGGTCGTCCAGTGCCGTCCCCCGGGCGGACCACCAGGTGCGCGCACGGTGTGCCGCGGTGGCGCTCACGTTCCTCACGCCGACCTCCGGAAGGGGTCCAGCGGCGAGCTGAAGCTCGCGGACAGCGTCGTCGGGATGTTCAGGCCCAGCGACGCCAGGCCGCGTACCTGGCAGCTGACCTCGACCGTGAACAGGGTGTCGGGGGCGAAGCCCGCGCTCGTCTGCACCACCGAGACCGGTCCCGAGCAGACCTCCGCCAGGTCCGCCTCCGCCGCCTTGCGCGCCTCGGCCATGGCCGTCGCGTGGTCCTTCTGGATCGAGCCCGCGCGTGCCGCGTCACGTGCCGCGCCGTCGACCGCGCCGCGGCCCTCGACGAGTTGGCCGAAGGCCACCAGCACCAGGACGAACAGGATCATCACCGGGGCGAGGATCACGACCTCCACGGTGGACAGGCCACTGTCGTCATGGGCGGACGAAACAGGCCTCCAGGAAGGGCGGTTCATCTAGTTCCCGTCCTCCCGCACGAACCTCTCCACCGGCCCCGACGACTGCGCGTGCACCGTCAGATTCAGGCCCGGGAACACCGTCGGGATCCGCGCCGAGATCTCCACACCCACGGTGTTCTGCTCCGGTTGCAGCATCTTCACGTCCGGCGACAGCACCAGTTGCGGGCCCAGTTGGCGGATGTAGGCGTCGACGACGTTCCGTGCCTCACCCCGCCAGGCGCCGGGCTGCTCGTCGGCCGTGGCGCGGGCCTTGCGGGCGCCGGCCTGAGCCGCCGCCTGGGCGACGTGGTCGGCGAAGAAGTACAGCGCGAACTGCACCGTCGCGAAGATCATGAAGAACAGTACGGGAGTGAGCAGCACGAACTCGATCGCGGTCATCCCGCGGTCGCCGCCGGTGGCCGCCACCTCACGCGCGGCCCGCACCCTGCGGCGCACCGCGCGTCGCACCCGTCCGCCCACGTCCGCCAGCATCCCCGTCCACCCCGTTGCGCTTCCTCGTCGTACGCGCGTCGTACGTGCGCACGTCCTACGTACGCTCGCCGCACGCGCACTCGCCGCACGCGCGATCGCCGTACACGCGGTCAGCAGGTCTTGCCCGCGTCCGCGCCCTTGATGCAGTTGCCCACCTTGTTGGCGCCCTCGCTCAGCGCGGAGTTGATGATGGCGGCCACCACGCCGACGATCGCCACGACGACCGCGGAGATGATGACCCACTCGACCGCGGAGGCACCGCGGTCCAGTTCGCCGGAGCGGGCGCGCTGCACACGGCCGCCCAGGAAGGTGACCAGGAAGTCCACGGCCGGGATCCCGGTGTGGAAGTCTCGTCCGTTCATGACAGTCGTTTCCTCTCGAATTCAAAGCAGTTGGCAGGGGCGGCGGCTCATACCTGGAACACCCGCATGGCCGCCGGGAAGATCAGGAACACCAGGAAACCCGCGCACAGCAGCAGCTGGGCCACGAGCATCGACTGGGACTTCTCGCCCGCGCTGCCCTCGATCTCGGCCAGTTCGCGGTGGCGCATGGTCTCGGCGCGCGAGGCGAGCGACTCGCGCACCTTCGCGCCGTCGTCCGCGACCAGGGCCAGGGAGGCCGAAAGGTCCTTCAGCTCCTCCACGCCCAGTTCCTCGCCGAGCTGCCCGAGCGCCTGCCACTGGCTGATGCCGGTGATCCGGGCGTCGGCGAGGGCGTTGCGGATCCGCTGGTTCGCCCAGCCGTCGGACACCTCGGCCGCCGCCATCAGTGCCTCCGGCAGACCGCGGCCGCCGGCCAGGCTCATGGACACCAGGTCCAGATACGCGCCGATGACGCGGCGCAGGTCACGGCGCTTGTCGGCCGCGTCCCGCCGGATCTCCAGATCGGGCAGGAAGAAGAAGAGCGCCGCGCACAGCAGCGCCAGCCAGACCGGGATGACCGGGCTGCGGCCGAAGCCCAGCGTGTAGACCACGGCGAACAGCAGCGGACCGAAGAACAGTCCCGCGACCGACAGCAGCACCTTCGTCGCCAGGAACCTCTCCCAGCTGCGCTCCAGCACCGCGAGATCGGCGCGCAACGAGCGCTGCTCCCAGCCGTGCTGAAGGTAGAACTCGGCGACGCGCGCGCCGACCTGGGCGCGGAACGCGCCGAAGCGGCCCGTCTCCTCCCGAGCCTGGTGCCGCGTCTCGTACGCCGCGCCCCGCGCCCGCATCGCGTCGATCCGCGCGACCTGCGCGACCGCGCTCCGCCTGGACGGCATCAGGGCGCGTACGAGGGCGTAGACGCCGAGGCCCAGGACCGCTCCGACCACGACCGGCATCGTCAGGTTCACCGGCGTACCCCTTCCTCCTGCTGGGCGGGCGTGCGCGGCCGTACGAACTGCACCGCCGCCTCGTCCCGCACCAGGAAGCGTTCGGGCGTCTCGATCGTGGACAGCTTGCGCAGCCACCAGAAGCCGAGCGCGAACAGACCGCAGACGACCGCGAGGACCAGCTGGCCGACCGGGGTGCCGTACGGCGACACGAAGTCGCGGTTGAAGACGGACAGTCCGAGCACGAAGGCGACGGAGACGGCGACGACGATCTGCACCGAGCGCCGGGTCGAGGCCCGCTGGGCCATCACGCGCTGGCGCATGTCGACCTCCTCGCGCGCCGACTTGGCCAGGGCACCGAGGACTTGGCGCAGACCGGGGCCGCGCAGCCGGGCGTTGAGGATGAGCGCGGCGACGATGATGTCGGCGGAGGCGTCGTCGATCTCGTCGGCGAGCAGTTGCAGCGCGTCGGGCAGCGGGGTGCGGGCGCGCAACCGGTCGACCAGGGCGTCCAGATGGGGGCGCAGGATCGGGGCGGCGGCGCGCGCCGAGGCCGGGATGGCCTGCTCCAGGCCGACCGCGCCGGCGATCGTGTCGCGCAGCGACTCCGTCCAGGAGGCCAGGGCCTCCACTCGGCGCATCGCGGCCCGCTCCTCCGCCGCACCGCCGAAGAGGCGGTCCCAGAAGAAGACGAGGACACCGGCCGCGATGCCGGCCACCGCCCACCGGGTGAGCAGCAGGACGGCGAGGCCGACGAGAGCGGCGACGGAGCCGCGCCGGCCGGCGAAGCGGATCAGTTCACTCGCGCGCCGGCTCGCCCGCTGCTTCTCGTGCTCGGGCTTGGCGGGCAGTCCGCGTACGGCGACGACCAGCAGGGCGAGACCGCTGCCGACGGCGACGCCGGAACCGATCGAGTACAGGACGGTGGTGGAGAACAGGCTCCCCATGGAGCCGAGCGGGGCCAGTGCGGCAGACGTCATGGTCACCCCCAGGTTCCGTGGGGCTGGAAACCGTGCGCCATGAGGTCCTCCAGGCAGGCTATGGGCGCGTGCGGCACGACCCGGCCGTCGGGCGTCTCGGCGAACACCTCGCTGGACAGCACGCGGCCGTCGACGCCGTTGACCTCGCGGACCGAGGTCACCATGCGCTGAAGCCGGCCGCCGGTCTGGAAGTTGTTGCGCCGCTGGATGAAGACGACGAAGTTCACCGCGCCCGCGATCAGCATCTGGCTGGCCTCGATGGGCAGCCGCTCCGTCGCCTGCAGCGCATAGGTGGAGATGCGGTTGAAGACCTCGCTGGAGCTGTTGGCGTGGATCGTGGACAGCGAGCCGTCGTTGCCCTGAGACATCGCGTTCAGCATGGTCACGATCTCGTCGCCGAGCACCTCGCCGACGATGACGCGGGAGGGGTTCATACGGAGGGATCGGCGCACCAGCTCGGCCATGGAAATGGTGCCCTGCCCCTCGGAGTTGGGCAGCCGTTCCTCGAACGCCACCGTGTTGGGGTGCAGTTCGGGGAACGTGTCGAGGCCGAGCTCCAGCGCCCGCTCGACCGTGATGAGCCGCTCGTGCGGCGGGATCTCGTTGGCGAGGGCGCGCAGCAGCGTCGTCTTTCCGGCGTTCGTCGCGCCTGCGATCATGATGTTCTTGCGGGCGCGGACCGCGCAGGCCAGGAAGTGCCCGAGTTCCGGCGCGAGCGTGCCGTTGCCGACCAGGTCGGAGATGAACACCTTGCCCATCCGGGCCCGGCGGATGGACAGCGCGGGCCGCCGGGTCACGTCCATGACGGCCGACAGACGCGAACCGTCCGGCAGCCGCAGGTCGAGCTGCGGGTTGGCGGAGTCGAAGGGGCGGGACGACAGACCCGAGTAGGCGCCGAGCACCTGGATGAGCTCGATCAGCTCCTCGTCGGTCTCGGCGACCGGCTCGCCCTTGACCTCGCGCCCGTCGGCGTACCCGACGAACACCTGGTCGCAGCCGTTGATGTCGATGTTCTCGACCTGTGGGTCGTCGAGCAGAGGCTGGAGCCGGCCCACGCCGAACAGCGCCGCGTGCACGGCGGCCGCGTACTGCTCCTCGGTCTCGGCGTCCAGCGGCGTACGGCCCGCGTTGATCTCGGCGCGGGCGTACTCCTCCAGGATCTGGGCTATGACCGCGCGGGCGTACTGCCGCTCGTCCTCGCTGGACATCGGCGTGACGCCGTTGACCTGGTCGAGGCGGCGCTGCTCGGCGATGCGGTCACCGGCATCCTGCCGGAACCGCTTGACCAGCTGGTGGTCGACAGCGGTCATCGCCCGGCCCCCGCCTGACCGTTCGTCTGGCCCTGGTGAGGCTGATGAGGCTGATGGTTCTGCGAGGCGTGCTGACCTTGGTACGCCTGCTGAGCTTGGTGCGCTTGCTGGCCCTGGGGCGCCTGCTGACCCTGGTTGGTCTGCTGAGCCTGGTGGGCTTGCTGAGCCTGGTGGGCCTGCTGCGCCTGTGCGGATACGGCCCAGGCGGCGCCGTACTGCTGGTACAGGTCGGCCGTGACCTTGCGGGCCGAGCGGATCAGCAAGGACTTGTCCAGGCGTCCGCGCCTGCGCCCGGCCAACTGGTCGGCGCCCGCCGGGTCGTCGGCGATGGTGCCGACGACCCGGGCGCCGGTCTGGGCGTGCACCAGCATGTCGTTGACCTGGCCGGAGACCTTGCCCGCGGTGTTCGGGTCGGCGACCAGGACGACGCCGACCACCGGGGTCGCCAGACTCGCGGCACCGCGCGGGCCGCCGTGCAGCTTCGTGGACAGCGCGGCGGCGCGGTCACGGACGCGGGCGATGGCCTCCGGCTCGGTGCGCGAGATCAGCAGGACGAGGGAGGCGTGCGGGAACAGTTCCACGGCGGGGGTGTCCCCGCTGATCCGGCCGCAGTCGGCGATGACGTCGGCGGGCGCGTTCGGGGAGTCGGCAAGCGAGGCGAAGGCGTGGCCCAGGGTGGGCCACAGCCCGGCGAGACCGGCGGCCTGCTCGGCGATGCCGAGTCCGACGAGAACCTCCAGGCCGCCGCTCAACGGCTGGACGTGATCCCAGAGTTGGTCGGGCACGAGTCCGCGGCGCGCGGTCGCGGCGATGGACAGCATGCCGACGTTCGGGTTGAGCGGCCCGCCGTGCGCGGCGGCGCTGCGGTAGACGAGGTCGCCGCCGGCCAGGTCCGTCTCGGCGAGCAGCACGCGCCGCGGCCAGACGGCGGCCAGCGCGACGGCGGCGGTGGTGACGCCGGGCGAACCCTTGTCGGCGGCCAGTGCGATGAGGGCCATGGGTGCGCTGCCGCCCTCAGTTGCCGGGAACGACGACGACGGCGACGGAGCCCGCGGACGCGGCCTGGGCCACGGCGGCGGCGTCGGACTGGTCGACGAGGAGCGTCAGTGACAGGTTGCCGGTGCTCACGGCGGCGTCGCTGTTGTCACTCCTGGAGCTGACGCGCGCCTTGTCGACGATGAGGTTGCCACCGGCGGACGAGCCCGCGGAGCCGCTGCTCCCGCCGGAACCGGAGCTGGAACTGGAGGAGTTGTCGCCGACGCGGTAGACGGCGACGATGTCGCCGCTCTTGATGCCCGACGGGTACTGCCCCTCCTTGAGGGCGACACCGACGGAGGCCTTGCCGGCCGGCAGGCTGCTCTTCGCGCCGAACATCTGCCCCACCACGACCGTGCCCGCGTAGATGGTGGACTTGGCCTTGAGGGCCTTGAGGGCGCCCAGCTGCGACCACTGGACGTAGTCGATGGAGTCGTCGGCGGCCACCATCACCGAGGTCACGTCATCGGAGCTGACGGACTCTCCGGCCTGGATGTCCTTCGTCACCTTGACGACCTCGATCCGGTCCCCGGCCTGGAGCACGAGCATCGTGGCGCCCAGCGCGCCCACCAGGATGAGCAGCACCGCCAGGGCCGCGAGGGCCGGTTTGCGCTCGCGAGGCGCCGTGGGAAGCCGGTCGCCGACCGACGGCTGAGCCGGAGCCGCGGAACGTCCCGCGCCCGCCCCCGTACGCTCCTGGATCTTCACGCAACCGCTCCCCGTACACCCAAGATGTCGTCTGCCACGTTCTGACAAGCTCTTTGCATAGGCTGCAAACCCGGACACTTCACCAGCGATCCGGGCGCTGTCGCGACTATCCGGCGCGGGGGCGAGTGTCAAGCCATCGCACGGTATCAGCCGCACATACGCCCCTCAAGGCGAGTCAGGCCCCAGGGGACACAGCCGACTTGCCGTTACCGGTTTGCAACGCCCGGGCAGGACAGCCCGGTTGAACATGGGCGAATCATCCCCTCCCGTGTGCACGGCAGCAAATCCCTCACCGCCCCGATGGTGGGCACTCCGAAGGCAGCCGGCCCCCGACCATCAGGCGCCCACGACCCCTGCACGAATTGCTCACGAAGCCGCAGACCGGTCATGCCGCGCCCGCGGCAACGGGTCACCGAGGGCGTCGCGGCAGCACGGCGGTCATCGGTCCTCGAGGAGCGCGAAGGCGAAGGCGAGCCGGCGGTCGACCCAACCGTCCCGCACCGTCACCTTGTCACTGCCCTCCGAGACCATGACGACCTTGTTCTCCGCACGCCACTCCAGGGACCGCGGCTTGGAAGGCCGGTCGCCGCCCTCCACTCCCCCGGAGAGGACGCTGTCGACGACCTCCTCGAAGACCTTTCCGGCAAATCGCCCCGCGATCTCCGGCGCCCCGCTGGAGCATCTCCTTCGGCCCGCCCTTCGCCCACTCCCCGCTGCTGACGATCTCCACGTGTCCTGGCTGGTCGATGCGCCAGACCGGCGTCAGGGCATGCTTGAGCGGAGCGATCCGCCTGATGGTGCCGATGACCTGCCCCTGTCCGTCACGCACGGCGAAGTGGCGTTCGCCTCCCGCCTTCACGGGTTCGTCGACGGAGCAGAGAAGCGTGCGGCCGTCCGCGTCCTCGTACAGACCCACGGGGCTCTCCGACGACGACTGCGGGGGAAGGAAGGCGCAGGGCGCGTTGACGCACTGCTCGCCCCGGCGCTGCGGGACCCGGAAGGCGCGTGGCCCGAGCACGGGACGCCTTCGCCGCCCGGCTGCGGGCCGCTCCACGTCGCCGACGACGAATTCCCAGGCATCAGCCCACGGCACGACGGGGGCGGCAGGTTCGTCGACGTCCCTGTTCTTTCCGAACACCCGCTTCTCCAAGTTCGATTCGGTACTGGCTCGTCGAAGCGGGTGCCGATGTTGCGGGCGAGGGCCCCCTCGCCCGTACTCCCACTCCACCCTTCGCATACCGTTACGGCCCATGTGGCCAGGAGAGCAGCCGCCAGGGGGCGGGCAGAATCCGCAACAGCCTTTGCCTGGCGGGCAGTCGAACCCGTATCAGCAGCCCGGCTACCACCAGCCGAACCCTTACCAGCAGCAGCCGCCGCCGCAGCCGTGGAACGCGCCGACCCTGCCGTCCGGCGCGGCGGCACCGCGTCCTCCGGGCGGCGGCCACAACCGCACCAAGCTCATCGCCGTCATGGCGGCGGGAGCCATCGTGATCGCCGCGGGTGTCACCGGCTACGCACTGCTGGGCGGCGACAAGGACGACACGGTTGCCCCCGACCCGACCACTTCCCCGTCTCCGCACAGCGACGCCGCCACCGTCAACGGCTGGAAGGTCGTGGTGAACCCGGCCGCGGGAATCAAGTTCGACGTTCCGCCGGACTGGTCACTCCAGTCCACCGGCTGGATCACCTACGTGGCCGACGACAACGACCCGGACGACGAGCCTCTGGTCGCGATGCGCGCCCCCGCCTTCCTGAAGGAGCGGTGGTGCTCCTCGGACGACGACAAGGACGGCACACTGGAGCACACGCCGCTGGCGGCGGCCGGCTCCCGGGGCAACAACGGCGCCAAGAGCACCGAGGAGATAGCCGGCGCCGACCCGAAGTCCTGGGTGTACGGGCAGTACACCCAGCCCGACAAGACCAAGGTGACGTCAGGCACCGTCGAGCCGTTCACCACGACCTCGGGCCTCAAGGGCAGCCTGGGCACCGCCTGGTCCGCAGGCGTGCAGAAATCGAAGAAGTGCACCACGGACGGCAAGGCATGGACCTTCGCCTTCAAGAACACCCAGGGAGATCTGACCTCCTGGTCGTTCTTCGGCGCGAAGGGCGTATCGGACGAGGTCCCCGACGCGACGATACGGAAAATCGCGGCCACGGTACGGACCTACGAGCCTCCGTCCACCTGATGACCGCAGTTGCCTTCCTCCTTCGCGAACCGGGAAGACCCCGGCCAGCGTGGCGGATCCGTCGCTTCCGTGACCCTTTGCCCAGCCGAACAGGCAAATAGTCATGCGCTGGTGAAGCTCCGCCTGGCCAACCCTCTGGCCGCCTCGCTACTGTCGGTGCCCTCGACTGAACTCATTCGTCACGGGAGTCCGCTGTGAAGCGCCGCACTTTGCCAGTTGCTACCGCGCTTGCCGCAACCGCATGCCTGCTGTTGACCGGCTGCGGAGGAGGTGACGCGTCCAAGGACCAGGACAAGATCGCGGGAGCGGACTCCGGCGACGCCGCCACCTCTTCGTCACCGAGCCCCTCGTCAGGCAATGTGGACCGCCCGGACATGACGCTTCCCGGCGACGTCAAGGAAGCCTTCGAGGGCTGGAAGACGGGTGACGACGCCAAGGACGCGGTACTGGCCGATGCCGGAAGGGCACAGACGGCAGTGACATACGCCGTCACGCAAGGCGATCCCAACTCGCCGGCCCTCGCCTTCTATCAGGCAGGGACAGCGCTCCCCGGTAGCCAGGACTGGGTCAAGTCGATCGTCGACGCCGGCTTCACGTTCTCGGGGTCGGTCCGCTATTACGCCGTGAAGATCAGCTTGTTCGACGAGAAGTCCGCCGGCGTTTCCTACTGTGCTGACGAGTCCAAAGCGTTCAACAAGAACCGGAAGACCCAGAAGGTCGACAGGGTTCCGCCGACCGATGACTCCTACGTGCAGTACAGCACGCGCCTGGAGTTGAACAGCAAGGGTGTGTGGCAGACCACGAAGCTCGAGTCGCAGCGGGGGAACAACGCGTGCACAGCCTGAGGGGCAGGCGCAGGTGGCTCGCCCTGGGCGCGGCCGCCGGTGCGCTGGCGCTCGTGCCGGGCACAGCGTACGGGTGGGGCACTCCCGGCAAGTCGAACGGCCAGAAGGCCACCAGCAGTGGCTCCCGGGACGGCACCAGCATCGTCTCCAAGGTGACCTACAGCGGTTCCACCGCCGGACCGAAGGGCGGCGGCAGAGGCAACGTGGCCCCGGTCGGCGACTGGTCTCCCCCCGCCTGCTGGTACGAGCCGCGGTCCGCTGAGGACTTCGCGAAGTACGTGGAGGGCATGTACAGCGAAACGATCAACACGCCGGGCCAGCACAGCTACGCCAAGACCGCCGTCGGCATGTTCCGGGGCGAGTACAAGGACGGCACCTACAAGAACTACAACCTCGACAAGAAGAACGAGGGCAACTGGTGGGTGGCCGTCGTCGACGAGGACCGCTGGATGGAGCCTGAGGCCCAGGCCTGCAACAAGCAGCCCTTCTGGGTGGTGAACGGAGACACGCCGCGGGTCGACAACGCGGTGACCCCGCAAATCCTCGCCGAACTCGCATACAACGGCATCCAGTTACCGACCACGGAGGTCTCCCTCGCCCCCGTGGCCACCACCAAGGTGAACCTGCCCACTTGGGCCTGGCTGGACAGAGCCAAGTTCAAGGACGTCTCGGTGACCGCCTCCCTGGACGTCGGCGGACTGAACATCCAGGCAACCACCACGGCCAGACCCGTCTCCCTCAAACTCGAGCCAGGCACCTCCGACGCCGAAACTTACCCCCCTTCGGGCGAGTGCACGCTCAACGGCGACCACTCGATCGGTGAGCCCTACGCCAGAGGAAAGGCCAACCAGACGCCACCGTGCGGCATCAAATACCTCCGGTCCTCCGGCGGCGGAACGTACAAGCTGAAGGCAACCATTACCTGGCAAATCAACTGGACCGGCACAGGTGGAGCCGGGGGCAACCTCCCCGACGGCACCTTCGGCAACGAACAGGCCGTCACTGTCCAGGAAGTCCAGGCGGTGAATCGTTGAGTGAAGGGCGCCCTCTGGGAGAAGAAGAGCAGGAGGAGCACTTCTTCAGTTTTAGTTTGGTTACGCGGCTCAGGTGGCAAGGGCGGCGGCTACTGCACCCACGCACAGTGTCCGGTGCGCTGGCGACAACGAGCCCGCGCGTCCTGCTCAGCCGGTCTGCTCGTCGGTGATCGCGATACGCCGGGCGAATGCGTCGAGGTCGGGAAGGGCGGCGTAGAGGCGGCCCAGTTCGTTGGTGAAGGCCACGAGCCGCACGTCCACTGCACTGGGCTTCACGCGCCAGTAGTAGGTGAGGACGCCCACCAAGCCGTCGGGATCCTCCGGTGCTTCCTGCTTGAGCGGCACGAACGCCAGGCTGCGCAATCCGGAGCCCAAAGAGTCCGCGACGAACTCCTCCTCAATCGAGCTCTTCCCGCCCGTCTCAAGGTGGTAGAACGACCCGGCATAGTGCACCTCGGCCGACGCGTCGTCACGTACCTGTTCCCAGATCCCAAGGAAGACCGGAACCGGCGGCTTGCGCAGATCGGGCCAGTACAGCAGGTGGTAGTGGGCGTCCAGGAGACCGAACAGTCGGCTGTAGACGTCGAGAATCTGGGCCACGACCCGCTCCTGCAGGTCGTCGCTGATCCGGCCACCGACGAACTCTCGCTGCCGCATGACCAGGGCTGAGGCCATCTGCTCGGCGTACTCCGACGCGTCCGTCCACGGAGTGCCTTCGAAGGCGGCAGGCAGCGCGACCCACTCCGGGCCCGGGTCGCTGAGTTCCAGCCCGTGGAGGGATGCCGTATGCGGCCATTCTCCGGGATCCGGCAGCAGAGCAGGCATCGGCGAGGGAAGATCGGTCATCGGGCACCCCGAGTGTTCTGGTCTCGCTGTGACGGCTGGGAGTCGCTGGGGGATCGCCACCGGAACGTGGTCATCACGGCGTCGAAGAGATCGACGAGCAGCAGAGACAGTTCACCGTCCACGTCCTCAGCACCGACGGTCGAAAAGGCTACGGTCAGCCACCGCCACGACTGCCCAGGTACCGGCATCTGGTAGTCGACACGACGCGACGGGAACTCGACACCACGCTCCGGGTCAGCCTGTGCAGTCCGCTCGGTGCGTACGGCGGGTGCACCGTCGAGATCCACCACCTCCCTTCCGTCCCCGGAACCGGCCATGAGCAGGGCTGCCTCCTGCGGATCGAGACCCTTATCTCCCGTCAGGCGCGTCTCGGACACCAGGATCGAGGCAGGCACGGAGATGCCGTGCATCAGCTCGACCGGAAGGTAGAGGTCGAGTCCGTCGGCCTTCCTGGCATCCTCGATGCGCTGCCACAAGCTCGCCTCGAGATCCCGTCGGTAGGCGAACACCTCATCGCGCGGCATGCCCTCGAAGGCTTGGTCGAGCACCCGCCTCACGGCGCCCTCGGTCCCCCGACGAAGTGGGACCTGTCGCCAACCCGGGGGCAATACGAGGGCGTACGAGGTCGCGGGCGCCGCTGCTTCCGAAGATACGTTCACCGCGCGCCCCCCAGCCTGTCGCACCGCTCCGCGGCCGCTCGCCTGCGGGACGCGCGGCGGGTGAGAGCTCCATGGATGAGGATGCCGAGAGACGCGCCGCAGGCCGCGAAAGCCACCCAAAAGGGTACTGCCCAAGAGCCAGATACCAACCCCGCAAGGCCGGACAGAGCCGCTTGCACACTAAAGAATGTGAACAGCACCGTGACCAGCCAGAAGTGCGGCGGCGGTGCTTTCGTGTCAAGAGCCAACGGCAGGGACCCGTCGAACACGCCCTTGCCGGAGTTGCGCAGCAGGTAGCCGATGAAGCCCTTTGCCGAATTCGGCTGTGGCCCAAGTTCCCGCTTGAGCAGCTCGGGCGCGTGCCACAGAAACGTGGCTGGAAGCAGCAAGGTCATGAAGACGACCCACCCTCCAAGAAGGATGGGCAACCCCATCGACTTCCTGTGCCCCGGATCCAAGAGCCACAGGGACAGGCACCCAACTCCGGTCCACAGCCAGAATCCCAGAAAGCTGAGGGCCAAAAGCGCATACGCATATATGCGGATGAGCGCTGGCAGGGAACGAAACTTCCCTGTCCTTACCGCGTGCTGTTGGGCGGCTCGTCGCTTTAGCTCCGCTTCAATCAGCGAGCCTCCAGTCACGCTCGCCGCCGACCGCCTCGAACGATGGAAATCACTCACCACGTGGATCCTGTCTCCGCCGTCGCCCATGTCTTCGCGTCAGCCCAGAACGTGGTACCACTGCCACCCATCAACCCGCTTAGGTAAGGCACCGTCGAGCCCTCAAGTTTATCGAACGCGTCCACAGCAGTTGCCGCGAAGAAAGTTCCCTGGCTGAGCCGGATGGCCCCCGAACCGCTCTCGATAGCCCCAGCGATCCGTGCGGACTCCGGGAACCTTGATGCCGCTCCGGTGAGGTAGGCCTTCAGCGAGGCGGCTTCAGGGCCACCGCCCAGGAGGTTCTTCATCGCGCTCAGCTTCGGCAGCGGCTGTCCGGCCAAAGCCTTGGCATCCGCCAGCGCGCCCTTCTTCGCCGCCCACATGGCTTTCATGCCGTCGCTCATCATCTTCTGTGCTGCCTTCCACTGCTGGCTGCCTCGGACGCCTGTCTTGAAGATGCGTCCAGCCTTGGACAGGTCGGCGAGTTTCTCAAGCTTGGCCGCGTTCCACGCCGCCTTCCCGATATTGGTGGCGCCGGCCCCGCGCATGGCTGCCCGAACCCCCTTCTCCGCCAACTTCATGCCCGGCCCAGCGAGGCGCCCCAGCCCCATGGTTGCCAGCGCGAAAACGTCCAGTCCCACGTCGATCCAACTGCCCTCACCCGCCACCGCCAAGGTGCTGTGCAGCAACAGAGCACCGATCGTCGCCCCCAGCGCAATCATGGCGATGATGTTCAGGCCGGGAATGAACAGCGCGATGACCGCGCAGGCGGTTGCCACCCAGCACAGGACGTTCGCCAGGTCGTTCAGCAGCCGGGAGTGGTTGCTCACCCAGTTCTTGAACTTGTCCCAGCCCTTGTCATGCAGCCCGTCTTTGCTGATCGCCCGTTTGATCTTCCCGGCCCAGTGCCCAGCTCTCTCGTCACGGTGACTGATGGCCTTGTCGAGCTTGCTTCGGGCCGCGCTGAGGTCGTCCTCGGCGCGTGAGAGCGCATGCAGCCTCGTCGTCTCCGCCCTCCGCTCAGCGTCCGTCATCTCGCTGTCGGACTTCTTGTGCTGCTCGTGAGGGGGCTGGTGGGCATCCACACGCCGCTTCGCCTCCTGGGCGTACTCCAACGCGCCGTCGGCCTGCTTCTGGCACTCCTGAAGATCGTCTGCCCAATGATCGAGGTACCCGGAGACATGACTGTAGCGGTGGTGGGTCTTGCCGAGTTTGCCCGCCAGGTCGTCGGCCTTTTCCCGCAGCGTGCCGGCGTACTTGCCTTTGAGCGCGTCGGTGTCCCGGCCGATCGCCCGAAGCCGCTCGACCTGCTCGCTGATCATCGTCGCCAGCTTGCCCAGCCGCCGTGACTCCCGGCGTACCTCCTCCACATCCCCGGGAACGGGGTCCTCGCTCGCCAGCGGACTCCAGTCGGTAGGTCGTGCCACCTGCGTTATTCCCCTGTCCCCGTCCGGGCCTTGTTCTTGCCCTTCGTAGCCTTCTCCAGCTCGCGATCGAGGTCCTTGAACGCCTTGTGGCACTCGTCGGTCAACTCACCGACACTCTTGACGGCCTCCAGCAGTTGCTTGCGGTGGTAGTCCCAGTTGTCCGCGAACCCGTCCATCGCGCTGGTGATTTGACCGGATCCCCAGATGCCTCGCAAGTCCTTCTGATGCTTCTCCGTGTGCTCGAACTCGTACTGGATCTTCTTGAGAGCCTTGGCCGACTTCTTCAACAGGTCGCCATCGACGGTCAGATCACTCATGGTTCCGACGCAGGCCCTCTTCCTGTGACGTGCACATTCATCTCCGTACGGGCACAAAAGGGGCGGTGGGACATCACTCGCGCGCCCCACCGCACCCCCGGTGACCCAAGGAGCCACTAACCCCGCTGGCTCCGCGCCAGTTCCTCGTCCAGGTTCTCGTAGGCCTGCTTGGCCTTCTTCAGGAACTCGGAGAGACCGTGGAGGCCTTGGATGGTCTTCACGGCGCCCTTGGCGAAGTCCTTCATGGAGTCCTCGTAGGCGCCGGAGGCCTTCTGCGTGGAGAAGCCGTTCTCCACCAGCTGCTTGACCCGCTTCTCGACGGACTTGATCTGGTCCTCGAGGTGGTGCATGTCCTTGAGAAGATCGCCTGCGGTCTTCTCCATCTCGGCATAAGTGAGGTCTGTGTCCTTGCCGCTCTTGCCCATGACGGCTCCCTCCCGTTTTGTTCGCCGCAGGGACTGCCCCCGTGGCTCTGTGGCGCGGACGCATCGACCGCGTCGACCGCATCGGCCGGCAGCCCTCGTCCGGCCGTCCGCATGAGCAAAGATCTTACGGGTGGGGCCCGTGGGGATACAGGGACGTCAGTTGGAGGAAACGTGAACCGGTGCACATCCCGTGCACCGGGGAACCACCTGACGGTTAAGGTCACTTCGACTGTGTTCTGCGCTCCGGGGGTGGCCCGAGCACTGCGAGGAGGACGAGTGTGCGCCTGAGTCTGACCGTCGTCGACCCGCTCGGCGGCACCAGTGCCGACGTCGTACTCGACGCCGATCCGGAGTCGTCGGTCGGCGATGTCACCCGGGAACTGGCCGAGCACCTCGGGCTCGGCGGCGGTGCGCAGATCATCTCCCTCGCGGGACACCAGCAGGGGGCCGGGCACGGACCCGGCGGGGCCCCGCAGGCGTACGTCGACGGCTATCCCCTCGATCCCGGCGCCACCGTCGTCGGCTCGCCGCTGCGCGAGGGAGCCGTCGTCAGCCTGCACGATCCCGCGGGCTGCCTGCTCGGAGAGCCCACCGGCGTCGTCGAGTTCAGGGTGGCCGGCGGCCCCGGGGCCGGGGCCGTGCACCGCCTCGGTGTGGGGCGGTACGACATCGGCAGCGGGACCATCGCGCACCTGCGCATCGACGACCCGGAACTCGACGATCGCGTCGCCACATTGTCCATCGCCATCGACGGCACCTGCGAGGTCGCCCTGCACGGCGAGCGCGGCGGAAAAGTCGAGAAGGGCGACAAGGGCGACAAGAAGGAGAGCGGTCGTTCCGGTGTCCGGCTCGACGGCGAGGACTTCGACGGTGGCGACTGGCCCCTCGGGGCCCAACTCGCGCTCGGCAACAGCCTGCTGGAGATCACCCGGTACAGCCCGCCGAACGCGGCCCTGAAGTGGTCGGACGACGGTGCCGGACTCGACTACAACCGGCCTCCCCGGCTGCGCCCGGCCGAACGCAAGACGCACTTCCGGCTCCCCAATCCGCCCGGCGAGTACGAGGCACGCCCGCTGCCGTGGCTGATGGCGCTGATGCCGCTGGTGGGTGCCGTGGTCTCGGTCATGATCTTCCGCCGCTGGTACTACATGATCATGGCCCTGATGAGCCCGCTGATGCTCATCGCCAACTACTTCATGGACAAGAAGCAGGGCCGCAAGTCCCATGCGAAGCAGGTCAAGGAGTACAAGGAGCACAAGGAACGGATCGAGGAGGATGCCCGGGAGGCGCTGCGCA
Organism: Streptomyces sp. NPDC047453; assembly: GCF_040643155.1. Lineage (NCBI taxonomy): Bacteria > Bacillati > Actinomycetota > Actinomycetes > Kitasatosporales > Streptomycetaceae > Streptomyces > Streptomyces sp. NPDC047453. The sequence goes on from NZ_JBEYTS010000029.1 coordinate 61,116, forward strand.
CGGAGCGGCTCGACCGGCGGGACGCCATCCCCGACCCGGCCGCCGTCCTCGCCTTCGCCACCGGCCCCCGCACCCGTCTGTGGGAGCGCCGGCGCACCGACGCCGACCACCTGCTGATCCGCGTCGGCACCGGCCGGGTGCGCTCCGAGGTCGTGCTCGACGACCCCGAGCAGGACGAGCACAAGCGTGAGGTCACCTGGCGCATCGAGGACTCGCCGGTCGCGCTGCCGCTGAAGGACCTCGGCGTCGTCGGCATCGCCGGACCGGGTGACTCCGCGCAGGCGCTCGGCAGATGGGCCGTCGCGCAGACGGCGGTGCTGCACAGCCCCATGGACGTGCAGTTCTACGTCCTCACCGAGAACGACGCGCACTCCCGCTGGGACTGGGTGCGCTGGCTGCCGCACGCCCGCCCCTCGGGCGGTCAGGACGTCAACGTACTGATAGGGACCGACTCCGAGACCGTCGGCGCCCGCGTCGGCGAGCTGACCCAGTTGCTGGACGCCCGGCAGAAGGCACTGAAGGAGAAGGGCAACCGGAGTGACGGGCCGGCCTTCTCCGACCCCGACATCGTCGTGGTCTGGGACGGATCTCGCCGGCTGCGCTCGCTGCCCGGGGTGGTGCGGCTGCTGCGCGAGGGGCCGGCCGTCTCCCTGTACGCGATCTGCCTCGACGAGGAGGAGCGGTTCCTGCCGGGCGAGTGTCAGGCGGTCGTGCTCGCCGAGCCGCGTCGTACCGACGACAGCGCCGCCGTCCCGGAATCCGCTCCGCAGGCGGCCGTCGGTGGCTTCCCCTCCTTCCAGGCCTGGCACCAGACGGCGCAGCAGAACGAACAGGCCACCGAGAAGGCCCTCGAACTGCGGCTGCGCGTGGAGCAGACCGATGCCCGGCGACGGCGGGACGTACGGCCCGACTTCGTCTCCGCGGCCTGGTGCGCACGGGTGTCCCGCTCCCTGTCGTCGCTGCGCGACATCAGCGGCGAGACCGAGGACTCCGCCCTGCCGGCCGCCAGCCGGCTGCTCGACGTGCTGCACCTCGAGCCGCCCACGCGGGACGCGATCGCCGCGCGCTGGCGGACGGGCGGGCAGTCGACGATGGCGGTCATCGGCGAGTCGTACGACGGCCCGTTCGGCATCGACCTGCGGCGCGACGGCCCGCACGGTCTGATCGCCGGTACGACCGGTTCCGGAAAGTCGGAGCTGCTCCAGACCATCGTGGCGGCGCTCGCGGTGGCGAACACGCCCGAGAACATGACGTTCGTGCTCGTCGACTACAAGGGCGGCTCGGCGTTCAAGGACTGTGTGAAGCTGCCGCACACCGTCGGCATGGTCACCGACCTCGACGCGCACCTCGTCGAGCGTGCCCTGGAGTCGCTGGGGGCCGAGCTGAAGCGGCGCGAGCACATCCTCGCCGCCGCCGACGCCAAGGACATCGAGGACTACCAGGACCTGGTGCGCCGGGATCCGTCGCACGCGTCCGTGCCCCGACTGCTCATCGTCATCGACGAGTTCGCGTCCATGGTGCGCGACCTGCCGGACTTCGTCACCGGCCTGGTCAACATCGCCCAGCGCGGGCGGTCCCTGGGCATCCACCTGCTGCTGGCCACGCAGCGGCCCAGCGGCGTGGTCTCCCCCGAGATCCGTGCCAACACCAACCTGCGCATCGCGCTGCGCGTGACCGACGCCGGCGAGTCCACGGACGTCATCGACGCGCCCGAGGCCGGGCACATCTCCAAGAGCACACCGGGCCGTGCGTACGTCCGCCTGGGGCACGCGTCCCTGATCCCCTTCCAGTCCGGCCGCGTCGGCGGACGGCGGCCCGGCGCGGCCGACCCGCGGGCGCTGGCCCCCTGGGCAGGCCCGCTGAGCTGGGAGGACCTGGGGCGCGCGGCACTGCGCAAGCCCAAGTCCGAGGCGCGCGAGGACGACGAGATCACCGACCTGAAGGTTCTGGTCGACGCCGTGCGGGAGGCCAACCGGACGCTCGCCATCCCCGCCCAGCACTCCCCCTGGCTGCCCGCCCTGGAAGAGACCCTGCTCCTCGACGATATTCCGGCGGTACAGGCCCGGGGCGCGCTGCCCGCCGCCCCGTACGGCGTGGAAGACCTGCCCTCCGACCAGGCCCGGCGCCCGGTGGCCGTGGACTTCGCCACCTTCGGGCATCTGCTCGTCGGCGGCGCGCCGCGCACCGGCCGCTCGCAGTTGCTGCGCACCATCGCCGGCTCGCTGGGCCGGACACTCTCCTGCGCCGACCTACACCTGTACGGCATCGACTGCGGCAACGGCGCCCTGAACGCGCTGACCCGGCTGCCGCACTGCGGCGCGGTCGTGGGGCGCAACCAACTGGAGCGTGTCGTCCGGCTCTTCACCCGGCTGACCGGCGAACTCAACCGGCGTCAGGACCTGCTGGCCGAGAAGGGCTTCGCCGACATCGGCGAGCAGCGGGCCGCGGTGGCCGAGGACGAGCGGCTGCCGCACATCGTGCTGCTGCTCGACCGCTGGGAGGGCTGGCTGCCCACGCTGGGCGAGTACGACCACGGGGACCTGACCGACCAGCTCTTCGCGATGATGCGGGAGGGCGCGAGCGTGGGCCTGCACGTGGTGCTCACCGGTGACCGGCAGGTGCTGTCGGGACGGATCTCCTCCCTCACGGAGGACAAGTACGGTCTGCGGCTAGCAGACCGAGGCGACTTCTCGATGCTGGACATCAACGCCCGCAAGGTTCCCGAGGAGATCCCCCCGGGCCGGGCCTTCCGCGCCGAGACCGCCGCGGAGACGCAGTTCGCGCTGCTCTGCGAGGACACCACCGGTCAGGGCCAGGCGGCCGCGCTCATGGCCATCGGCGACGCGGCGGCGGCCCGGGACGCGGACGTGCCGCGCTCCCGGCGGCCGTTCCGGGTGGACGTGCTGCCCGGCCGGATCTCCTTCGCGGACGCCTGGGCGATGCGCGAACCGGCGGCGGCGTCCTCGCCGCTGTGGGCACTGGTGGGTGTCGGCGGTGACGAACTCACCGCGTTCGGACCCGATCTGGCCGAGGGCGTACCGGCGTTCGTGATCGGCGGCCCGGCCAAGTCCGGCCGCAGCACGGCGCTGATGAACGTCGCACGGTCCTATCTGGCCCAGGGCGTACGGCTGGTCGTCGCGGCTCCGCGGCAGTCTCCGTTGCGCGAACTGGAGGGCCAGGAGGGCGTGTTGCGGGTGTTCACGGGCCGCGATATCGACGAGGACGAGTTGGAGGAGGCCCTCAAGCCCGCCACGCCCGAGCAGCCGATCGCCGTCCTGGTGGACGACGCCGAGGTCCTGGACGACTGCGACGCGGAGGACGTCTTCAAGCGCATCATCGAGCGCGGCGCGGAGGAGGGACTGGCCGTCGTCATCGCCGGTGACGAGGAGGAGATCTGCGACGGCTTCTCCGGCTGGCAGGTCGACGCGAAGAAGGCCCGCCGCGGCCTCCTGCTCTCCCCGCAGGACAGTTCCGCGGGCGAACTGATCGGCATCCGCACGACCCGCAGCATGGTCGGCGGCCCGGTCACTCCCGGCAAGGGGATGCTCCACCTGGGCAGCGGCGAGCACATGACCGTGACGACGCCGAACTAGTGCTGCGACCGGAAAGGTTCACCGGCTCGCGAGGCCCGGCAAACCTTTCCGGTCACAGCACTAGCCTCCGGCGCCCATCACTTCCGTCAGCCGACCTTCGACAGCCGCGCCACCGGATTCCCCTCCGCGGAGCTGTCCGACGTGTACTTGAGGTCGTCGCCGACCGGGGTGAGGCGGACCGTGTGCGGGGCGGGGTTGCAGCCCGAGTGGTTGGTCCTGGCGCCCCGGGAGACGGCGACCAGCTGAGTGTTCGTCACCTGCTTCAGGGTGAGTACGTCGTCGCAGACGCCGCCGAGCTGGTCCGTCTGGTGGAGGGTGCCCAGTTCCCGGCCCACGGCGGCCTGGTGGACCGTCAGCCGGAAGTCGCCGAGGGGCAGGGTGCCGTCGAGGGCGGTGCCCTGGCCCTCCCAGGTGCCGAGGTAGCGGGCGGGGACGGAGGAGGAGGTGGCGGACGGCTCGGTGGAGCGGTGGTCGCCTCCCGCGGTGGCGGCCGGTGTCGGTGTCCCGACGGGGCCGGCGCCGGCGCTGTCGGCGCTGTCGTCCCGGAACGGGAACAGCCACAGCGAACCGACGGTCACCGCCGCCAGCACGCCCGCGACTGCGAGGACCACGGTGCAGCTCAGGCGGCGGCCCCGGCCGTCGGCGTCGGGCGCGGCCTTGCCGGCCACCGTGACGGAGAACCTGCCGGGACCGGCCGGCGCGGTGGTCCCCAGCGGCGGCGCGTCCTGCGGGCTGGAGTGGGTAGGGGGCGCCGCGGCTCCCATGGCCGCGGCGTCCATGGCCGCGGCGCCCATGAGGGGTGGCGGGCCGAACCCGCCGCCGGATACCGCTGCCGCGGGCCGCGGGGGCTCACCGGTGGCGACCGGGGCGGGGCCCGGCACCGAGACTCGGCTGAACCCCAGCGGACCTGACGCCGACGGGGGTGGCGGTTCCGCCGCCGTCGCCTCCAGGTTGAGCAGCGACACGGCGCTGCGGCTGACGTGCTCGACCAGGCGGGACGGGAGCCAGCCGGCCGCGACCAGGCGGGACGCGCCCTCGGGGGCGAGGCGGCGGGCCACCTCGCCGGGGCCGGGGCGGGCGCCGGGGTCCTTGGCCAGGCAGGCCGCCGCCAGGTCCCGCAAGTCTCCCGACAGGGAACCCAGTTCGGGTTCCTCGTGGACCACCTTGTAGAGGAGCGCCGCCGAGGAGTCGCCCGGGAACGGGGGCTCGCCCGTCGCGGCGTGCACCAGCACCGCGCCCAGGGAGAAGACGTCGGCCGCGCCGGTGACGCCCTTGCCGAGGATCTGCTCGGGCGACATGTAGCCGGGCGAGCCGACCGAGACACCGGTCGAGGTCAGGGACGCGGTGCCGTCGGTGGCGCGGGCGATGCCGAAGTCGATCAGCAGCGGGCCGTCGAGGGTGAGCAGCACGTTGGACGGCTTCACGTCCCTGTGCACCAGGCCCAGTTCGTGCACCGCCGCCAGCGCCTCGGCCAGGCCCGCCCCCAGCACCCGTACGGAGTGCCCGGGCAGCGGGCCGGCGTCCGCGATCGCCGCGGCGAGGGAGGGGCCGGCCGCGTAGGCGGTGGCCACCCACGGCACCGGCGCCTCGGGGTCGGCGTCCAGGACCGGTGCGGTCCAGGCGCCGCCCACCCGGCGCGCGGCCTCGACCTCGCGGCGGAACCGGGCGCGGAACTCCTCGTCGAGCGCGAAGTGCGGGTGCACCATCTTCACCGCGACGGTGCGGCCGCCCCCGCTGCGGCCCAGGTAGACACGGCCCATGCCGCCGGAGCCCAGCCGGCCGAGCAGCCGGTAGGGACCCACGGTGGCGGGCTCGTCTGCTTCGAGCGGCTGCATGGCGTCCTCCCCCTCCCCCGTACGCCTCACAGCAGGGTAGTGCGCTACGGCCGCAGCAGCTCCACCTTCACGTCTGCCGGGAAGCCGGTCGTCGGTCCGACGCGCCGCGCGAACTCGGCCACCGCGGCGAGCTGCGGGTCGCCGAAGCTGAAGTCGAGGGTGGTGAAGTACCGCTCCAGGACCTCCTGGTCGAAGGCCTCCCAGCGGGCCGCCTGTTCGGCGACCTTGGCGACCTCCTCCAGGGACAGGTTGCGGGAGGCCAGGAAGGCCTCGTGCACCTTGCCGGTGATGTCCGGCTCGCGCTCGAGGTAGTCGCGCCGCGCCGCCCAGATCGCGAAGACGAACGGCAGTCCCGTCCACTCCTTCCACAGCTGCCCGAGGTCGTGCACCTCGAGTCCGTAGCGCGGGCCGTCGTGGAGGTTGGCGCGCAGGGCGGCGTCGCCGATGAGCACCGCCGCCTCCGCCTCCTGCATCATCAGGCTGAGGTCGGGCGGGCAGGTGTAGTAGTCGGGGGCCACCCCGTACCGCTCGGCCAGCAGCAGCTGGGCGAGGCGGACGGAGGTCCGGGAGGTCGACCCGAGGGCGACCCGGGCGCCGTCGAGCCGGTCCAGCGGCACCTGCGAGACGATCACGCACGACATCACCGGGCCGTCGCAGCCGACGGCGATGTCGGGGAAGGCGACCAGGTCGTCCGCGTGCTTGAGGAACTCGACGAGGGTGATCGGCCCGATGTCGAGTTCTCCCCGCACGAGCCGCTCGCTGAGCTTCTCCGGGGTGTCCTTCGTCAGCTCGAAGTCGAGGAGCGTGCCGGTTCTCGCGAGCCCCCAGTACAGGGGCAGGCAGTTGAGGAACTGGATGTGGCCGACGCGCGGCCGGGTGCGAGAATTGTCCACATCGTGAGGCTAGACCCTGCGCGGCGCCGTCCCCCGGCCGCCCCTGCCGCCGCCCCCGAGGACCCCGATTGGCGGAGTCCCCGCCATCCTTCTGTGAGGCCCCGTCGATCTCACTGCGTCAACCTCTCACCCGAACCTTCAAACATCCGGGTGAAGTGATCTTGACCTCTATTGCATTCGGCTGCCCACATGCTAGGCTCGCCAGCAAGTTGCAGTTTGGTTTCCCTTGCAGTACAGAGCCTGCGGAGCATGTGACCGCGGGCTCTGGTCGTTTTCAGACGTATGCAGTTGTGCGGCGATTTCGTTATCACACTTGCAGGTTCTGGAGCAGGGCGACCCTTTGAGCCCAAGGAGGGCTTATGGCTACCGGAACCGTGAAGTGGTTCAACGCCGAAAAGGGCTTTGGTTTCATCGCCCAGGAAGGCGGCGGCCCCGACGTCTTCGTCCACTACTCCGCAATCAACGCGACCGGTTTCCGCTCCCTCGAAGAGAACCAGCAGGTGAGCTTCGACGTCACCCAGGGTCCGAAGGGCCCGCAGGCGGAGAACGTCACCCCGGTCTGAGCGTTCGCGCGCAGTAATCCGATTTGAGTGCAGTACCCAAGGAGCCCCGCGCCGTCCGGCGACGGGGCTCCTGCCTTTCCCCGGCCGGGGCGGCCGGACACCGGACACACCGCCCGGTGAATTCCCGGCGAACTCTTTCCGAGGCATCACCGGCCTTCCCGGAAATGAATGCCGCGCCGCCCCGGAGATGACCGGAGCGAGGCAAAGGCCGCGGCTGTGAGGGGGCGCCGCGGCGGTTCGCACCATTGCGGACGCTACGCGTACAGCCCCTCCACCTCTTGTGCGAAGTCGCGCAGGATCGCCTCCCGACGGAGCTTCATCGTCGGGGTCAGGTGGCCCGCCGGTTCCGTGAAGTCCACCGGGAGGACGGCGAAGCGGCGGATGGACTCCGGGCGGGAGACCAGTTTGTTCGCCTCGTTCACGGCGCGTTGCAGCACCGCCGCCAACTCGGGATCGTCGACGAGGAGTTCGGCGGGGACGGGGTGCTTGCCGTTCATCTGCCGCCAGTGGGTGATGCCTTCGGGGTCCAGGGTGATCAGGGCGGAGACGTAGGGGCGGCGGTCGCCCAGCACCATGCACTGGGAGATCAGCGGGTGGGCGCGGAGCCAGTTCTCCAGAGGGGCCGGGGCGACGTTCTTGCCACCCGCGGTGATCAGGATCTCCTTCTTCCGGCCCGTGATCGTCAGGTAGCCGTCGTCGTCCAGGCGGCCGATGTCGCCCGTCGGGAACCAGCCGTCGTGCGTCGCCGGCACCACCCCGCCCGCGTGCGGGTTCCAGTAGCCGCGCAGGATCTGACCCCCTGCCAGCAGCACCTCGCCGTCCGCCGCGATACGCACCCGCGTGCCCGGCAGCGGCCAGCCGACCGTGCCCAGGCGGGGTTTCTGCGGAGGCGTGACCGTGGCCGCGCCCGTCGACTCGGTCAGGCCGTAGCCCTCGTAGACCTCGACGCCGGCGCCCTCGTAGAACGCGGCCAGGCGGCGGCCCAGCGGGGAGCCGCCGCAGATGAGATAGCGCAGGCGGCCGCCGAGGGCGGCCCGGATACGGCGGTAGAGGAGGGCGTCGTAGAAGGCGCGGGCCGTCCTCAGGGCGCGGCTGGGGCCGGGGCCCGTACCGTGCCGGCGGGCCTCGGCCGCCTCGCCGTAGCGGCGGGCCACGTCGGCCGCGCGGTCGAAGGAGGACGCCCGGCCGCCGCGCTCGGCGGTGGCGCGCGCGTTGTTGTAGACCTTCTCCAGCATGTACGGGATGGCCAGCAGGAACGTCGGCCGGAAGCTCGCCAGGTCCGCCAGCAGGTCCTCCGACTTCAGGCTCGGCGCGTGGCCCAGCCGGACGCCCGCGCGGACGCAGGCGACCGCGACCATGCGGCCGAAGACGTGGGAGAGGGGCAGGAAGAGCAGCGTCGCGGCCTCCTCCGACGTCCTCGCCTTGAAGGCCGGGTAGAGGACCTCGATGGCGTTGTCGACCTCCGCGAGGAAGTTGCCGTGGCTCAGCGCGCAGCCCTTGGGGTGGCCGGTCGTGCCCGAGGTGTAGACCAGGGTGGCGAGCGTGTCGGGCCCGAGGACGCCCCGGCGCACGGCGACCTCCTGGTCCGGGACGTCCGCGCCGCTCTCCACCAGCCGGTCGAGGTGGCCCTTCTCGATGATCCACACGTGGCGCAGGTCCAGCAGGCGCTCGCGTTCCGGGCCGAGGGCCGCCGCCTGCCGGGCCTTCTCCGTCACCAGGGCGACCGCGCCGGAGTCCTGGAGGATCGAGCGGGTCTGGAAGACGGAGGACGTGGGGTAGACGGGGACCGTGACCAGACCGGCGGCCCAGGCGGCGAAGTCCAGGAGGGTCCACTCGTACCTCGTGCGCGCCATGACCGCGATCCGGTCGCCCGGCGCCAGGCCCTCCGCGATCAGGCCCTTGGCCATCGCCAGTACCTGGCCGGCGAACTGCGCGGCGGTCAGATGCGTCCAGCCGCCGTCGGCGTCCCGGCGGCTGACGACCTGGCGGCCGGGGTCGGCGGCCGCGTTCTCGAACGGCAGGTCGGCCAGCGAGCCGTGCGTCACCGGCGGCACCAGCGGGGGGACGTACGCCTCGCGCACCTCGCCGTCCAGCCGGCGGGTCTGCGGCGGCACGAACGCCGGGACCGCGTCGGGGTCGTAGTCGAACCCCGAGGCGGGCGAAGGGGCCGGCCCGTGGGACGACGGGGACGAGTACGAGAGAGGCATGGCGGCTCCTGGGGCTTGCGGCTGCGCGCTGCTCTGCTGCACGTGGTACGCGCCGCGCTTACCGAGTCGTTCACCGGTGGTGCGCGCTCTTGGGGTGTTACCGCCGGTTGCAAACGCGATCGTACGGGGCCGGGATGGGGAGTTCGTGCGGGTTCGGGAAGGGTCCGGAGACGGTCCGGGGCAGGGCTGCGTACTCCCCGGCCTCCGGATGCCCGCACCTCGACACAGGCTTACCTCCGGTAACCTGACTTTCGGATGAGTGAGGTGAGCCCGTGGGGAGAGGGGACTTGGCCGACCGCTTCACGGGCTTCGCCCGCACCGCGTCCGCGTCGGACCTCCGCCTGGCGACGGCTCTGGCCCGCGGCGCCCTGCGCTCCCCCTTCAAACGGCCCCGTCCGGACGCCCCTTTCCCCCGCACCCGGCTCGTGCTTCCCTCCGTCCGCGTCGACCTCGCGCGACTGGCCGCCTACGAGCGGGTGTGCGGCTTCGCGACCGGCGACGACGGGCTGCCGATCACCTATCCGCACGTGCTCGGCTTCCCGGCGGCCATGAGCCTGATGAGCGGCGGGGACTTCCCGCTGCCGCTGCTCGGACTGGTGCACACCTCGGTCGACATCACCCGGCACACCACCCTGCCCGCCACGGGCGTGTACGAAGTGTCCGTGCACATCGCCGGGTTGGCACCGCACCGGCGTGGCACCGAGGCCGCCGTCGTCACCGTGCTGAGGGCGGCGGGCGGCGACGTCGTATGGGAGTCGACGAGCACGTACCTGGCCCGCCACCCCACCGACGGGCCCGCGCCCGAGCCCGCGCGGCGGGAACACGAACCCCTGCCCGCCGTCGCCGAGTGGCGCCTCGGACCGGACGTGGGGCGGCGCTACGCGGCCGCCTCCGGGGACCGCAACCCGATCCACCTCCACCCGCTCACCGCCCGCATGTTCGGCTTCCCACGGGCGATCGCACACGGCATGTGGACCGTCGCCCGCTGCCTCGCCGCCCACGGCACCCCCGAAGCCGCCCTGGTCCGGGCGGAGTTCAGATCCCCGGTGCTGCTGCCGGGCACGGTCGTCCACGCCGCCGACGGCATCGGCCGCTTCGAGCTGCGCGATCCCGCCGGACAGCGGGTCCATCTGAGGGGCGAGGTGCTTCCGCCGCTCACGTGAGTGCGGTCGGCGCGGTGAGCTCGTCGGCGGGCGGGGTCCACGGCCGGTCCTCCATGAGGTCGCCCAGGCCCGCCCACGCGAAGTTCATCAGGGTCGCCGCCGCCTGGCGGGCCGAGACGCCCGGGGTGGCGTCGGCCCAGTCGGCGAGGGACTCGGCGGCGCCGACCAGGGCCTCGGCGAGCCCGGCGACCTCGCGCTCCGGCAGACCGGGGTCGCGGTGGGCCTCACGGGCGGCGACGAGGATCAACTGGGTGACGAACTCCACGATCTCCGCGCGCATCGCGGCGATCTCGACCGCGAACGGCTCCCCGTGCGTACGGGCCTGCACGTGGAGCATCGCCCAGCCCTCCGGGTGCCGCGCGGTGTGCGTGAAGAACGCCCGCAGCCCTTCCCAGAGTTGGCGGTCGGCGGGCAGTCCCGGGCGGACTCCGGCGCGGACCGCCTCGGTCAGGGCGGCGGCCTCGCGGCGGATGCAGGCGGTGAAGAGGTCTTCCTTGGAGTTCAGGTACAGATAGACCAACGGCTTGGAGACGCCCGCCAGTTCGGCTATCTCGTCCATCGACGCGGCGGTGTAGCCGCGCCGCCCGAAGATCTGGACGGCGGCGTCGAGCATCTGCTGCTCACGCACCGCTCTCGGCATCCGCCTGGTCCTCACGGCACCCATGGGGCAAGCCTACGGTTCAGGCGCCGGCCCCACGGCCGCGCGGACGCCGCACCGACCGGATCAGGACGTCAGGACGCCTGCCCCTGAGCCTGCTCCCGGGGCTGCGCCTGGGCCCGCGCCCGGTCGTCGGCGAGGTCCTCCTGGCCCGCGTTGGCCTCGAAGCCCGCCTTCATGCGGTCCACCCGCGCGGACACCTGCATCGACGCCCGGTCCCGCTCCTTGCGCAGGACGACGAAGCTGATCGGGGCCGAGATCACCAGGGCGAGGGTGACGATCCACAGCCCGTTGGAGCTGCCGAGGCCGCGCGGGGCGATACCGGAGTAGACGAGGCCCCAGACGACCACGAGGCAGCCCACGAAGATCCCGAGGCGCATCAGTGTGTAGCGGAGCATCTCAATCCACTCTTCCGTTCCGAAGGTTCCCAAAGGGGCACCGTCCAGTGAAGCACGCCGGGCGCCGCACCACGCAGGGGGGTGCCAAGGACCGGTAAAGCCTCAGGCCAGTGGCAGAAGCATGATCACGTCGTCCCGGTCGTCGCCCGGCTCCACCCGGATGGCGCCGGGCACCCGCCCGACCTCCTTGTAGCCACAGGAGGCGTAGAACCGTTCCAGGCCGAGCCCGCCCCGGCAGGTGAGCCGGATCGCGTCGATGCCCGGGAAGCCGCGGGCCGCGTCCGCAGCGGCCGCCAGCAGGTCCCGACCATAGCCCCGGCCCTGGTGGCGCGGGTGCACCATCACCGTGTAGAGCCAGAGCCAGTGCGTCATCAGCGGGTGGGTGTTGAAGGTCAGGAAGGCGGTGGCGGCGACCCGCCCCTCCTCGTCGTGGCCGACCAGGAGCCGGGAGCGGCTCTCCGCCAGCGCCACGAAATGCCGCACCACCTCCGGGCGTATCTCCTCCCGCCTCGCGGGCGGCACGAAGCCGACCGCTCCGCCGGCGTTCGTGACATCGGCCCACAGGTCGAGGATGCCGTCGCGCAGGGCGGCGTCGATGGCGGGATCAAGCGTGAAGGTAAGGGGCATTGGGTGATGGTATCTATTACACGAGGGTGCGCGCAGCCACTTTCAGGTCGGACACCAGCCCCCGGTACGCGGCCTCCCGGTCGTCCGCGCGCAGCACCGACGAGGGGTGCAAGGTCGGCACCAGACGCTCCCGGCGCCCGTGGATCTCCGCCTCCAGCACCGTCCCGCGTACCTCGGTCACCCGGAACGACGAGCCCAGCAGCGCCTTGCCGGCCGTCGCGCCCAGGACCACGATCAGCTCGGGCTCCACGAGCCCGAGCTCGGCCGCCAGCCAGGGCCCGCACGCCGCCGTCTCGCGCAGGCTCGGCGCCTTGTGGATACGGCGCTTGCCGGGCCCGGACCGGGTGAACTTGAAGTGCTTGACCGCGTTGGTGACATACGTCTCGCCCGGGTCGATGCCCGCCTCGGCCAGCGCCCGGTCCAGCAGCTTCCCGGCGGGCCCGACGAACGGCCGGCCCCGCCGGTCCTCCTGGTCCCCGGGCTGCTCGCCGACGAGCATGACCCGGGCGCCGGTGTCCCCGGCGCCGAACACGGTCTGGGTGGCGTCCCGGTGCAGCGGGCAGCCCCGGCAGCCCGCCGCCGCCTCGCGCAGTGCGGCCAGGTCGGCGTGCTCGGGGACGAAGGGCGCGGCGGTGTAGGCGTCCTCGGGCGCCTTCGCGGTGGCCATGCCGGACGGGTACCCGCCCGGCCGGCGACGTCACGGGGTGCGCGGAACGCGCGGGCTCACACCCGCATCGGCTGCGGCGACTCGCGGCGCGCCGGGTCCGGGCCCTCGTACTCCCGGATGATCTCGTAGCGCGTGTTGCGCTCCACCGGGCGGAAGCCGGCGTCGCGGATCAGCTCCAGCAGGTCCTCGCGGGTCAGCTTGTTCGGGGTGCCGAAGTTGTCCGCGTCGTGCGTGATCTTGTACTCGACCACCGAGCCGTCCATGTCGTCCGCGCCGTGCTGGAGGGCGAGCTGCGCGGTCTGCACGCCGTGCATCACCCAGAACACCTTGACGTGCGGGACGTTGTCGAAGAGCAGCCGCGAGACGGCGAAGGTCTTCAGCGCCTCCGCGCCCGTCGCCATGGTGGTACGGGCCTGGAGGCGGTTGCGGACCTTGCCGTCCTGCATGTCGACGAAGTCGTGCTGGTAGCGCAGCGGGATGAAGACCTGGAACCCGCCGGTCTCGTCCTGGAGTTCACGCAGCCGCAGCACGTGGTCCACGCGGTGGCGGGGCTCCTCGATGTGCCCGTAGAGCATGGTGCTCGGGGTCTTCAGGCCCTTCTCGTGCGCCAGCCGGTGGATGCGCGACCAGTCCTCCCAGTGGGTGCGGTGGTCGACGATGTGCTGCCGGACCTCCCAGTCGAAGATCTCCGCGCCGCCGCCGGTCAGGGACTCCAGACCGGCGTCGATCAGCTCGTCGAGGATCTCGGAGGCGGACAGCCCGGAGATCGTCTCGAAGTGGTGGATCTCGGTGGCCGTGAACGCCTTCAGCGACACGTCCGGCAGCGCGGCCTTCAACTCGCGCAGGGAACGCGGGTAGTAGCGCCACGGCAGGTTCGGGTGCAGGCCGTTGACGATGTGCAGCTCGGTGAGGTTCTCCGACTCCATCGCCTTGGCCAGCTTCACGGCCTCCTCGATGCGCATCGTGTACGCGTCCTTCTCGCCCGGCTTGCGCTGGAAGGAGCAGTACGCGCAGGACGCGGTGCACACGTTCGTCATGTTGAGGTGCCGGTTGACGTTGAAGTGCACCACGTCGCCGTTCTTGCGGGTGCGCACCTCGTGGGCGAGGCCGCCGAGCCACGCCAGGTCGTCCGACTCGTACAGCGCGATGCCGTCCTCACGGGTCAGGCGGACGCCCGCCCTGACCTTCTCCTCCAGCTCGCGCTTGAGCCCGACGTCCATGCCCCTACCTCTTTCCTGAAGACTGCGACCACCGTACGCCTGAAGGATCAGACCTCCTCGGGCAGCTCACCCACCCGGTTCTCCCACTTCGTGGACAGCACGATGGTGGTACGGGTCCGGGAGACGCCCTTGGTCCCGGACAGCCGCCGGATGATGCTCTCCAGTCCGTCGACGTCCGAGGCGCGCACCTTGAGCATGAAGGAGTCGTCGCCGGCGATGAACCAGCAGTCCTCGATCTCGGAGAGGTCCTTCAGCCGCTGCGCCACGTCCTCGTGGTCGGCCGCGTCGGAGAGCGAGATGCCGATCAGGGCGGTGACGCCGAGACCGAGCGAGGCGGCGTCCACGGTGGCGCGGTAGCCGGTGATGACACCGGCCGCCTCCAGCCGGTTGATGCGGTCGGTGACGCTCGGTCCCGACAGGCCGACGAGGCGCCCCAGCTCCGCGTAAGAGGCCCGGCCGTTCTCCCTCAGGGCCTGGATGAGCTGCCTGTCCACCGCGTCCATGCGATCGAAGCCTTCCACTGAAGAGATCCGACGAGAGATCTGAAGAAAGTTCCTGAAGTGTCGAGTGGTACTGGTACTGCTTGAGCGCCGGCTGACGCTACGCGGGCCGGGAGCCGCCCAGTTCGCCCTCCCAGCGACGGTAGAGGCGGTGGGGCACGCCCACCGCGTCCAGGGCCCGGCCGGCGACGAAGTCCACGAGGTGCTGGATGTGCGTCGCCCCGGCGTAGAAGGCGGGCGAGGCGGGCAGGACGGTGGCGCCCGCGTCGTCCAGTGCCACCAGATGCCGAAGCGTCTGGCCGTTCAGCGGGGTCTCCCGTACGGCCACGACCAGCGGCCTGCCCTCCTTGAGGGTCACGCTCGCCGCCCGTTGCAGCAGATCCTTCGACAGCCCGAGGGCGACGCCCGCCACACAGGCCGTCGAGGCGGGCACGATCAGCATGCCCTGCGCCGGGTACGACCCCGAGGACGGACCGGCCGCCAGGTCACCGGCGCTCCAGTGCCGCACCCCGGTGATGTCCACGTCGAACGTGCCGGGCTTGCCGTCGGCGCCGAGAGACAGCCATTCCCGCAGGTCGTCCCGCCAGTGGGCGTCGCGGAAGGAGATGCCGGTCTCGTCGAGCAGGGTGAGCCGCGAGGCCCGGCTGACCACCAGGTCGACGCTCTGTCCGGCGTCGAGCAGCGCACGCAGCACAGCGGCCGCATACGGCGTGCCGGACGCTCCGGACACCCCCACGATCCAAGGCGCGCGCCGCGTTTCTCCTGGCTTCATGTGTCGAGCCTATCCGTCGGTGCTCATGATCCAAACCGCGAGGGATCAGACCGTGAGACCGCGCACCAGCAGATCGAGCAGCGCGCACACGAAAAGGGCGATACCGATGAACCCGTTGACGCTGAAGAACGCCCGGTTGAGGCGGGACAGGTCGTGCGGGCGGACGATCGTGTGCTCGTAGACGAAGGCGCCGGCGACGACGACCAGGCCCAGCCAGAAGAAGGCGCCGGCGCCGGTGGCGACCGCGTACCAGACGAACAGCGCGGTGGTGACGAAGTGGCAGGCCCGCGCTCCCCAGATGGCGGCGGGAATGCCGAAGCGGGCCGGCACCGACTTCACGCCGACCTCGCGGTCGGTCTCCACGTCCTGGCAGGCGTAGATGAGGTCGAAGCCGCCGATCCAGATGCCGACGGCCAGGCCCAGGATCACCGCCTCCCAGGACCAGATGCCGGAGATCGCCAGCCAGCCGCCGATCGGGCCCATCGCCTGGGCCAGGCCCAGGATGGCCTGCGGAAAGTTCGTGAACCGCTTGCCGTAGGGGTAGACCACCATCGGGACCACCGCGATGGGGGCGAGGGCCAGGCAGAGCGGGTTGAGCAGGGCCGCGGCCGCCAGGAACACGACGAGCGCGATGAGCGCGCCCGTCCAGGCGTGCCGCACCGACATCGCGCCGGTCACCAGCTCGCGCTGCGCGGTGCGCGGGTTACGGGCGTCGATCTCCCGGTCGATGATCCGGTTGACCGCCATCGCGAACGTCCGCAGCCCCACCATCGCCACGGTGACGAGCAGCAGCCTGCCCCAGTGGATCGTCCCGTCCCACTCGTACATCGCGGTCAGGGAGGCGATGTAGGCGAAGGGCAGCGCGAAGATCGAGTGCTCGATCATCACCAGGCGCAGGAAGGCCTTGGTGCGTCCCGGCTGCGGGATCGCGGCAGACGCCGAGCTCACAGGCCGTACTCCTTCCAGCGGCGGTCCACCAGGGCGGCCGTATCGGGGTCCGAGAGGACCATCTCCGGCCACCCGCCGTCCCGCGTGTAGCCCTCCTCGGGCAGCTTCTTCGTCGCGTCGATGCCTGCCTTGCCGCCCCAGAACTGCTGGTAGGAGGCGTGGTCGAGGTGGTCGACGGGGCCTTCCACGACCGTGAGGTCGCGGGCGTAGTCCGTGTTGCCCAGGGCCCGCCAGGCGACCTCGTGCAGATCGTGCACATCGCAGTCGGCGTCGACGACCACGATCAGCTTGGTCAGCGACATCATGTGTGCCCCCCAGATGGCGTGCATCACCTTCTGGGCGTGCTTGGGGTACTTCTTGTCGATCGAGACGATCGCGCAGTTGTGGAAGCCGCCCGCCTCGGGCAGGTGGTAGTCCACGATGTCCGGGACGATGATCTTCAGCAGGGGCAGGAAGAAGCGCTCGGTGGCACGGCCGAGCGGCCCGTCCTCCGTCGGGGGGCGGCCCACGACGATCGACTGGAGCAGGGGCCGCTTGCGCATCGTCACGCAGTCGATGGTCAGCGCCGGGAAGGGCTCCTGCGGGGTGTAGAAGCCGGTGTGGTCGCCGAACGGCCCCTCGGGCAGCATCTCGCCGGGTTCCAGCCAGCCCTCCAGGACGACCTCGGCGTTCGCCGGGACCTGGAGCGGGACGGTCTTGCAGTCGACCATCCCGATCCGCCTGCCCGCGATGAACCCGGCGAACAGGTACTCGTCGATGTCGCCGGGGAGCGGGGCGGTCGAGGCGTACGTCACGGCCGGGGGGCAGCCGAAGGCGATCGCCACCGGCAGCCGCTCCCCGCGCCGGGCGGCGACCTGGTAGTGGTTGCGGCTGTCCTTGTGGATCTGCCAGTGCATGCCGATGGTGCGCTTGTCGTGGCGCTGGAGGCGGTACAGGCCGAGGTTGCGGACGCCGCTCTCCGGGTCCTTGGTGTGGGTGAGTCCCAGGTTGAAGAAGGAGCCGCCGTCCTGGGGCCAGGTGAACAGGGCCGGCAGGGCGTCGAGGTCGACGTCGTCGCCGTGCAGGACGACCTCCTGCACGGGCGCGCTGTCGGACTTCACCTTCTTCGGCGGTACGTGCGTCATCGCGCCGAGCTTGCCGAACGCCTCGCGCACGCCCACGAAGCCGTGCGGCAGCTCGGGCCGCAGCAGCCCGCCGATCTTGTCGGAGATCTCGCCGTACGACTTCAGGCCGAGGGCCTTCAGCAGCCGCCGGTCGGTCCCGAAGACGTTCATGGCCAGGGGCATGGCGGAGCCGCGCACGTTCTCGAAGAGCAGCGCGGGGCCGCCCGACTTCTGCACCCGGTCGACGATCTCACCGACTTCCAGATACGGGTCGACCTCGGCCTTGATGCGCTTGAGGTCTCCCTCGCGCTCCAGCGCCCTGAGCAGGGATCGAAGATCGTCGTACGCCATGGGGTCCAGTATCCCCGAGCGGCTACCCTGGCCCCGTCACGGGGCCGGTGCAGGGCCCCTCCACCGCTTTCCAGGGGGCTTCTCGACATGCTCAGGGTGCTGCTGTACTACATCGTGCCGCTGGCACTGATGATCTACGCGTTCATCGACTGCCTGAACACGCCCGAGGACGAGGCCAAGCACCTTCCCAAGGTCGCCTGGGTCTTCATCATCCTGCTCTTCCCGATCGTCGGCTCGATCGTCTGGCTCGCCGCGGGCAGGGACCGGCGCCCCCCGGCGAACGGCCGCACGCCCTCGGAGTGGCACCGCAACCAGCGGCTCGAGTACGTCGCCCCGGACGACAATCCCGCGTTCCTGAAGTCCCTCGCCGAGGAGAACAAGAAGGACGAGGACCTGCTGAAGAGCTGGGAGGCCGATCTGCGCCGCCGCGAGGAGGAACTGCGCCGCAAGGAGAACGGCGAGGAGCCGAAGAGCAACTGAGGCACCGCCGGGGCGACGGGCCGCCCCTGTTCGCCAACTCTCCACTGCGCTGATGGGCCCGCCGACCGAGTCCGGCGGCATGTCGCCGCCCGCCTCCTCCGCACCGGCGGACACACCGGCGCCCGCCTCGCACGCCCCCTCGCCCGACCCGCCGGAGGAGCCGCGTACGTCGTCGGCGCCGCCGCACGCGCCCCGGGTCCGCCGGCACGGCACGCTCGTGCTCGACGGCGATGCGATGCCCGGCGGCTGGTGGCTGGACCAGAACCCGCCGGGGCCCTCGGTGGCCGGTGACGTGTTCACCGAGAGCTCGGGCACCCTGTCCAGCGACGGGGCGCTCGTCGCCTGGCGGGACCCGGGCCCGCCGACGTACAGCCGGTGGGCCACGCTCCTCAACGGCGAACGCGGCCGGCACTCACTGGACGTCCGGGTGGGCGACCGGGCGTGCGTCGGGACCTGGCAGCACCGCGTCGGCTGCGTCGAGGTGACCGCGATAACGGACGGGAGGCGCGTCGAGGTCGCGGCGACGGTGTGGGAACAGCAATGACCGGGGCACCCACGAGCGGGCGCACGACGGCGGTACGGGCGCGGCTCTCCAGTGCTGCGACCGGAAAGGTTCACCGGCTCGCGACGCCCGGCAAACCTCTCCGGTCACAGCACTAGCGCAGCCGGGACGACGACAGGATCGACAGCAGGTGGGCCGGGACCATCACCCAGGTGATGGCGGCGAGGGCGATCAGCGCCCAGCGGGTGACGTCGGTGCCGCCGGTGATCGTGTCGCCGATGGCCGCGGCGAGCAGGACCAGGGACGCCTCGATGCCGTTCGTCAGCCGGTGGATCTTGAACGCCGCGGCCAGCCTGCGCACCGTGGCCACGCCCTGCGAGCGCGGCCGTGTCGACTCGTCGTCGGCGACGGCCAGCCCGCGCCGGGCCCGGGCCACGTCGACCAGGTCGGTGGAGGCCTTCAGCAGGACCACGCCGAGGGCGGTCGCCAGGCCCAGCGACACCCAGCCGCCGAAGCCGGACCGGGCCGCGTGGAAGCCGGCGCCCACCATCAGGGCGGCGTCCGCGAGGTAGGCGCCGAGCCGGTCGACGTAGATGCCGGCCGCGCTGTTCTGGCCCTTCCAGCGGGCGACCTCGCCGTCCACGCAGTCGAAGAGGAGGAACAGCTGCATCAGCACGACGGCCAGGACGGCTCCGGTCAGGCCCGGGATCAGCAGCGCAGCGCCGGAGGCGATCCCGCACACCACCATGGCCCAGGTCAGCTGGTCCGGGGTGACCGGGGTGCGCACCAGGTGCCGGGTGAACCGCAGCGAGATCCTCCGCATGTACAGGCGGCCCGCCCAGTGCTCGCCGTTGCGGCTCGCCAGTTTCGCCTGCGGCTGGCAGACCTCCCGCAGCTCCTCCAGAACCGGAGAAGCGACCATGACCGTTCCCTCCCACCCACCGGGGCCAACTGCCGCGCGTGCGGCGATGATCGAGTCAGGGTACAGAGTGCGGCGCACGCGGTCTGCGGGGGTGGGCGCCGGCCGTTGCCGTGCGGCGCGCGCGTCAGCACAGTGAGGACATGGAAGGACATGGATCAGGAACAGGCACGCTCATGGCTCGCCACCGCCCTCGCCGAGGCCCGCGCCGGGCTGGCGGAAGGGGGCATTCCCATCGGAGCCGCGCTCTACGGAGCGGACGGCACCCTGCTCGGACGCGGCCGCAACCGCCGCGTCCAGGACGGCGATCCCTCGACGCACGCGGAGACGGCCGCGTTCCGCGCCGCGGGACGGCAGCGCTCGTACCGCGGTACGACGATGGTGACGACCCTCTCGCCCTGCTGGTACTGCAGCGGCCTGGTCCGTCAGTTCGGCATCTCGCGGGTGGTGATCGGTGAGACGGCCACGTTCCGGGGCGGGCACGACTGGCTCGCGGAGCACGGTGTGGAGATCGTGGTCCTGGACGACGCGGAGTGCGTCGCGCTGATGCGGGACTTCACCGGGAAGCATCCGGATCTGTGGAACGAGGACATTGGCGAGTAACCACTTCGATCAGGCGTTCGAAACGGGCTCTCCAGCGCGGCTCCGACTCCGTCTCGCCCCGGAACTCGTGGGTGAAGCGGAGCACGGAGCCGTCCGCGCCGTCGCGCTCCAGGTGGAAGCGGATGCGGCCGCCGCCCTCCACGGTGTACTCGGCGACCCGGTCCACGTCCCACGCGGTGATCCGCCCGCTGCCGAGGCCGCGCAGGCTCACCGCGCCGCCGAGCCGGGGTTCCAGCTCGTCGGCGCCGGTGAACCAGCGCGCGAGGCCCTTCGGTGTGGTCAGCTCAGGCCAGACCTGCTCCATGGGCCTGGGGAGCCGCACCAGGAAGGTGAGGAGGTGTGTGTTCCCGTGGATCCGGCTGGTGCCCTGTTCGATGGAACCGGTCATGACACCAGTGTCACCGAGGGGCCGGTCAGACGCCCGAGTACGAGTGCTTGCCGCTGACGAAGATGTTCACGCCGTAGTAGTTGAAGAGCCAGCAGCCGAACGCGATCAGCGCGATGTAGGCGGCCTTGCGGCCCTTCCAGCCGGCCGTGGAGCGGGCGTGCAGGTAGCAGGCGTAGGCGACCCAGGTGATGAAGGACCAGGTCTCCTTGGGGTCCCAGCCCCAGTAGCGGCCCCAGGCGGACTCGGCCCAGATGGCGCCCGCGATGATCGTGAACGTCCACAGCGGGAAGACGGCGGCGTTGATGCGGTAGGAGAACTTGTCCAGGGACGCCGAGGCCGGCAGCCGCTCCAGGACCGAGGTCGCGAAGCGGCCGGGCTTCCCGCCGGAGGCGAGCTTGTTCTCGTAGGAGTCCTTGAACAGGTACAGCAGGGTGCCGACCGCGCCGACGTAGAAGACCGCGCCGCAGAAGATCGCGGTGGAGACGTGGATGTACAGCCAGTACGAGTGCAGGGCCGGGACCAGCTGGTCGCTCGCCGTGTAGAGCACGGTGACCGCGAGGCCGAGGTCGAGCAGGACGGTGGTGGTCAGGAACAGGCCGAGCCAGCGCACGTTCTTCTTCAGCGCGAGCAGCAGCAGGTAGACGCCGACCGCGACCGTGGAGAAGGTGATGTTGAACTCGTACATGTTGCCCCACGGCGCCCGCTGCACGGAGGCCGCGCGGGCGATCACGCCACCCAGGGCGAGGAGGAAGCCGAGCACGCTGAGGGACACCGCGATCCGGCCGTACAGGTCGCCCTTCTCGTCGCCGCCGTGCGCGCCGGGCCCGTCGGGCACGTCGCGGGCGCCGGCGGCGGACCGTACGACGACCTTGGGGCGCTCCAGTACGGCGGTGCCCCCGGTGGACTTCACCGCCACGGCCGGGCGCTGCGCCTTGGCCGCACCGTCCTTGGCGGTCAGCGCGGCGGCCGTACGGGCCACCTTGCTGCGGCTGCCGAAGAGCCATTCGGTGATGTACGCGAAGAAGGCCAGGGTGTAGACGGCCATCGCGGAGTAGATCAGCGTGTTGCTGATGTTGGCCAGGTTCTCGTTGGACGCCGTGGCTAGCTCGGTCGCGGCGGCGAGAGTCATTTCTCCTCAGCCCCTTCGGCGGGTACGGGGGTGCCGGCGTCCGGCTCCCGGTCGGGGTCGGCGGCGGTCTGTGCGGGCGCCTTGTCGTGGACGAGGGCGGCCAGGTCGCCGAGCTCCTCGGGGAGTTTCGCGGACTCGCTGCGGCCCAGGCCCGCCATCTCGACTACGGTCACGCCGTCGGCGCCCCGCACGGCGCGCACCCAGACGCGGCGGCGCTGGATGAACAGGGAGCCGGCCAGTCCGGCGATGGCGGTGAGCGCACCGGCGAGCGCCCAGCCGGTGCCGGGCTGCTGCACGATCTGGAAGCCGGCCCACTCCTTGATGTCCTTGTCGAAGGTGATGGAGCCGGCGCCGTTCGGCAGCGTCATGGTCTCGCCGGGCAGCAGCCGGGCGGCGACGATCTTGCCGTTGGCGTCCTTGAACTGCTTGAGGTTCGGGTTCTTGGTGTCGAGCTGGTAGACGTTCTGCGGGACGCCCGCGTCGACGCCCAGGTCGCCGTGGTAGCCGGTCAGCGCGAGGACGGGGAAGTCCAGCGCCGGGAACTGGGAGAACATCGTGCCCTTGCCGGCCCCGGCGAAGGTCGGCACGAAGAACGCGGAGAAGCCGAGCTGCTCGGACTTGCCCTGGGCGTTCTTGTAGCCGTCGAGCACCTTGATCGCGCCCTGCGAGGTGACGTTGGCGTCGACCGGCAGCAGCGGCACGGCCTGGTGGTAGACCACCTCGCCCTTGCCGTTCCGGACGGTGACGGTGGGGGCGTAGCCGTGGCTGACGAGGTAGACCCGGGCGTCGTCGACGCTCAGCGGGTGGTTGGGCGAGACGCTGGCCTTCTGTTCCTTGCCGTGGGCGCCCACGCTGTAGGTGATGTCCGCCCGGTACACGCGCGGCGTGCCCTTCTGCGGGCCGGTGCGCTCGTAGGTGCCGGTGAACTTCTTCAGGTTGAAGCTGAAGGGCACCAGGTCGTCGTCGTTGAAGAGGTTGCCGGACTTGAAGTCGTCGTACTGGGTGAGGGTGTTGGCGAAGCCGTCGCCCTCGACGATCAGCTTGTTGCCCTCGGTCTTGAACAACTGGCCGCAGGCGAAGGCGATCAGCATCACGATCAGCGCGATGTGGAAGACGAGGTTGCCGGCCTCGCGCAGGTAGCCCTTCTCGGCGGCGACCGCGTCACCCTCGGCCAGGGCGCGGAAGCGGCGCTGCTTGAGGATCCTCAGCGCGGTCTCGCGGACTTCCTCGGGGGCGGCGGCGGTGCGCCAGGTGGTGTACGCGGGCAGCCGGTCCAGCCGCTTGGGGGAGCCCGGCGGCCGGCCGCGCAACTGGCCCACGAACTGCCAGGTGCGCGGCACGATGCAGCCGATGAGGGAGATGAACAGCAGGATGTAGATCGCGGAGAACCACACCGAGCTGTAGACGTGGAACAGGCCGAGCTTGTCGTAGACGGGCGCGAGCGTCGTGTGCGCCTGCCTGAAGGCCTCGACCTTCAACGCGTCGGTGCCGCTCTGCGGGATCAGCGAGCCGGGGACGGCACCGAGGGAGAGCAGGAACAGCAGCATCAGCGCGACGCGCATGGAGGTGAGCTGCCGCCAGAACCAGCGGGCCCAGCCGACGGTCTCCCGCCAGGTCCAGGCGAGCCGGCCGGCCAGTCCGGGCGCCCGGTTGCCGCCGAAGGAGCCGGGGACGGCCGTCTCGGTGGGGGCGGTGGACAGCTGGGACCCGGCGGCGCCGAGGTCCTCGTCGCCGGGCGGCACCACCACCGGGGTCTCGTCGTCCGTCGTACTGGTTGGCGTCTTGCTCATGGATCAGATCCCCACAGTGAAGCCGGTGGACCACGTCTGCATCTCCTGCACCAGCCGGTCCCAGGCGCCGGTCAGCAGCAGCACGCCGGTCACGATCATCATCGTGCCGCCGACGCGCATCACCCAGACATAGTGGCGCTTGACCCAGCCGAAGGCTCCCAGCGCCTTGCGGAAGGCGACCGCGGTGAGCACGAACGGGATGCCGAGGCCGGCGCAGTAGGCGACGGTCAGCAGGGCGCCGCGCCCGGCGCTGGCCTGGGTGGAGGAGAGCGCCACCACGGAGGCGAGGGTCGGCCCGATGCACGGGGTCCAGCCGACTCCGAACAGGGCCCCGAGGACGGGTGCGCCCACCAGGCCGGTGCTGGGGCGCGTGTGGAAGCGGAACTCACGCTGGGTCAGCCAGGGCATCAGGCCCATGAAGAAGACGCCCATGAGGATCATGAGCACGCCCAGCACCTTGGACAGGGTGCCCTTGTAGTCCTGGAGGGTCTGCCCGAAGAACCCGAACAGTGCCCCGCCGGAGACGAAGACCACGGTGAAGCCGAGGACGAAGAGGGCGGCGCCGGCGGTCATCCGTCCGCGCCGGGCCTCGGCCAGGTCCGTTCCGGTGACCCCGGTCACATAGGAGAGGTAGCCGGGGACGAGCGGCAGGACGCAGGGGGAGAAGAACGAGACGAGCCCGCCGAGTACGGCGATGGGCAGCGCGAGCAGCAGGGCTCCGCTGAACACCGTCTGATTGGGATCAGTGGCTGCGGCCAGTAGCACGACGGCTCACTTCTCCGCGACGACCGGGTCGAGCATCTTGCGCAGCTTGTCCTCGCTGAGCGCCTGGAGAGCGCGCGCGGCGATCTTCCCGTCCCGGTCGACGATGATCGTGGTGGGGATCATCTGCGGGTTCAGGGTGCCCTTCTGGAAGCGGAGCATGAGCTTGCCGGTCGGGTCGTACAGGCTCGGGTACGACACGTCGAACTGCTTCTCGAACGCGAGGGCCGGCTGGGTGCTGGTGTCGCGTGTGTTGATGCCGACGAACTGCACGCCCTTGTCGGCGGTGTCCTTGGCCACCTTCGCCAGGTTGGGCGCCTCGGCGCGGCACGGCGAGCACCAGGAGCCCCAGACGTTCAGGACGACGATCTTGCCCTTGTAGGAGCTCATGTCGAGTTGCTTGCCCTCGAGGGTCTTGCCGGACAGGTCGGGGGCGGGCTTGCGGTCGCCCTTCGGCACGGTCGCGATGCCGTCGGCGCCGGTGATGAAGTTGGTGTTGCCCGAGCCGCCGGAGGTGCCGCCGGAGCCGCAGGCGGACAGGGCGAGTGCCAGAGCGGCGCCCCCGGCGGCGAGCAGGGCGGCGCGGCCACGGACACGGCTCGAACGCGTGCGGTGCGGACGGGGCGTGCGGTTCGCCCGGTTCGAGCACTGGGGGGCACGACTGACGGCACTCATGTGAAAAGTTTCGCATGCCCCTTCCGGGGATCTTGCGCACCCCCCTCACGGCCGGAAAAGTGCATTTCAGGACGCCTTCGAGGGGCCCTCCGTGCTCGGCGTGCCGGCGCTGCCGGAATCTCCGAGGAACCCCTTCCAGCCACCGGCCGGCCGCTGCCCGACGTCGAGGGTGCGCAGCTTGGCCAGCACCTCCGGCTTCTGCACGTCCATCCAGTCGACGAACTGCCGGAAGGAGACCATGCGCACGTCGGCGCCCTTCTCCTTCTCCCGCGCGATGTGCTTGAAGGCCTCCTCGACGGAGTCCATGTAGATGCCGCCGTTCCACTGTTCGAAGTGGTTGCCTATGAAGTACGGCGCCCGGTTTGTCTCGTATGCCCGCCTGAAGCCCTGGATGTAGGCCTGCGCGGACTGCCTGCGCCAGCCCGGGTGGTTGTGGGCGGGAGCATTGGTGGAGTTGACGGACTGGTTCGCGAGCATGTTGTAGTCCATCGAGAGGACCTCGAACCCGCGGCCGGGGAAGGGTATCTGCTGCAACGGCAGGTCCCAGATGCCCAGCCGCTTGTCCGGCCACACCTGGCGGCCGCCGGGCGAGGAGGCGTCGTAGCGCCAGCCGAGCTCGCGGGCGGTGGGCAGCAACTGGTTCTGGCCGAGCAGGCAGGGGGTGCGGCCGCCGACGAGTTCCTTGTCGTAGTCGAAGGGCAGGGCGGGCAGATCGGTCCAGCCGGTGTTGGTCCGCCACTCCTTCACGAACGCCTTGGCCTGGTCGATCTCGCTGCGCCACTGCTTGGGCGTCCAGCCCCCGACCGAGCCGTGGCCGGAGCAGAAGTGGCCGTTGAAGTGGGTGCCGATCTCGTGGCCCTCGAGCCAGGCGCGGCGGACGTTGGTGAGCGTGGCCTTGACGTGGTCGTCGGTCAGATAGCCGATGTCGGAGGCGCCGCGCGGGTTGTTCGGCGGGTCGTACAGGCGCTTCTTCGACTCCGGCAGCAGGTAGAGCCCGGAGAGGAAGAAGGTCATGTGCGCCTCGTGCTGCCTGGCCAGGTCCAGGAAGCGCGGGAACAGTCCGTTGCCGACCTCGCCGGCCCCGTCCCAGGAGAAGACGACGAACTGCGGCGGGGTCTCGCCCGGCTCCAGCGGGACCGGCGCGGCCGGCTGGTGCGGCTGCTTGCCGGTGAACGAGGTCGAGCCGTCGCCGATGAGGCGGGCGGGAGGTGTCGTCCGCGCACGCGCGCTGGGCGTGGTCGCGCTGGGGGAAGCGCTGCTGCGGCCCGGGCCCGAGGACTTGACGCTGCCGCAGCCCGTGAGCCCGACGGCGGCCGCGGCCCCCGCGCCGAGGCCGAGTAGTCCCCTTCGGGAGAAGGTGCGCATGAGATCCCCGATTCGTCACTGCCGCTGGTGGTCACTCACTCAGAGGCGGCGACGAACGCGGGGGTTCCGCGAGCCGATATGAATCTCACAACAAACGCATAGGAAGAGTGCGGCACGGGCGAGACCTCGCGGTTCCGCCCGTGCCCTTCCCGTCCTTACGCGTCGTTCTCTACGCGCCGAACGCCTTGCCCTGCCCCTTCACCGGCTTGGCGCTCGCGAGGAGATGAGCCGGCACCAGGTCGCGGGCCGGCTCGGTGTAGCCGACGGAGACGATGCGGTCGCCCCGGTAGGTGAACGTCGTCAGCGAGGCGAGCGTGCACTGCCGCTTGCGCGGGTCGTGCCACAGCCGCCGCCGCTCGACGTAGGAGCGCACGATCCAGATCGGCAGCTGGTGGCTGACGAGCACCGCCTCGTGCCCGCGCGCCGTGTCCTTCGCCGCGTTCAGCGCGCCCATCATGCGCACCACCTGGTCGATGTACGGCTCGCCCCAGGACGGCTTGAACGGGTTGACCACGTGCTTCCAGTTGGCGGGCCGGCGCAGCGCGCCGTCGCCCACGCCGAAGGTCTTGCCCTGGAAGATGTTGGCCGCCTCGATCAGCCGCTCGTCGGTGGCGAGGTCGAGTCCGTGCGCCTTCGCTATCGGCGTCGCCGTCTCCTGCGCCCGCTCCAGCGGGGAGGCGACGACGTAGGTGATGTCGCGGGGGGCGAGGTGCTCGGCGACCCGCTCGGCCATCTTCCGCCCGAGCTCGGACAGGTGGTAGCCGGGCAGCCGTCCGTACAGGATCCCGTCCGGGTTCTCGACCTCGCCGTGCCGCATGAGGTGGACGACGGTGATGTCGTCCCGGCCGTCCTTCTCGGGGGCGTCGCTCATGCCGTCGCCTCCGCCGCCGCACGGGCCGCCGCCGGAAGGGCGTCGGCGATCCGCTGGAGTGCCGTCTCGTCGTGCGCGGTGGAGACGAACCAGGACTCGAAGGACGAGGGCGGCAGGTAGACGCCGTTCGCCAGCATCGCGTGGAAGAACGCGGTGAAGCGGTACGACTCCTGCGCCTTGGCGTCCTCGTAGTCGCGCACCGGGCGGTCCGTGAAGAACACGGAGAACATGTTGGAGGCGTTCTGCAGAGTGTGCGCCACGCCCTCCTTGGTGAGCGCCTCGGAGACCATGGCCTGGATCTGCTGCGAGACGGAGTCGACCTTGGTGTACGCCGCGTCGTCGAGCAGGCGCAGCTGGGCGAGCCCGGCGGCGGTGGCGACGGGGTTCCCGGAGAGGGTGCCGGCCTGGTAGACGGGCCCGGCGGGGGCGAGGTGCGCCATGACGTCGGCGCGCCCGCCGAACGCGGCGGCCGGGAATCCGCCGCCCATCACCTTCCCGAAGGTCATCAGGTCGGGCTCGACCCCGTCGACGCCGTACCACCCGGCCCGGCTGGTGCGGAAGCCCGTCATGACCTCGTCGGAGATGTACAGGGCGCCGTTCTCGCCGCAGAGGTCCTTGAGTCCCTGGTTGAACCCGGGCAGCGGCGGCACCACGCCCATGTTGCCCGGCGAGGCCTCGGTGATCACACAGGCGATCTCGCCCGGGTGCGCGGCGAAGGCGGCGCGCACGGCGTCGAGGTCGTTGTACGGCAGCACGATCGTGTCGCCGGCCTGGGCGCCGGTGACACCGGGGGTGTCGGGCAGGGCGAAGGTGGCGACCCCCGACCCGGCCGCGGCGAGGAGGGAGTCGACGTGCCCGTGGTAGCACCCGGCGAACTTGACCACCTTGGACCGCCGGGTGAACCCGCGGGCGAGCCGGATCGCGGACATGGTGGCCTCGGTCCCGCTGGAGACCAGCCGCACCCGCTCCAGCGGGCCGACCCGGTTCACCATCTCCTCGGCGAGCGCGACCTCGCCCTCACCGGGCGTCCCGAAGGACGTGCCGTACGCGACCGCCTCCTGCACGGCGGCGATCACCTCGGGGTGCGCGTGCCCGAGGATCATCGGACCCCAGGAGCACACGAGGTCGACGTACTCCCGCCCGTCGGCGTCCTTCAGGTACGGACCGCTGCCGGAGACCATGAACCGGGGCGTGCCGCCCACGGCGCGGAAGGCGCGCACCGGCGAGTTCACTCCGCCGGGCGTGACGGCCGCCGCACGGTCGAACAGCGCCTGCGAGACAGGGGCTTCGTAGGGATATGGCAGTTCGCTCATGACCTGCGACTTCTCCGACTTCTCGGGGGTTCTCCGAATACGGTGGGCAGTGACCTGTTCAGGGTAGGCCAGCGACGGCGGCGGACCGGGGGCGGAGCGGCCCGGTCCGGCCGGATTCGGGTGCGACGAGCGGCGGATTCGAGGATTCGCAGCGGTCCATCTGCGAAACTGGGCTCCGCGTACGTATGGACAAGCGAAGGGTCGTGTCGGGGACCGCTCAGATCCCGCGGGCAGAAGTTTCGGCGCACGTTTCGGCGGGCGGCCGCGGGGGAGGTCACTGACACGATGATCGGGTTGCGCGGCGGGGGCCACGCGTCCTAGAAAAGCAGTCGGGTGGAGATATGCATCGCGGTGGCGGACTGGGCGAGGGGACTGACGGTCTGGGTCCTCGACGTGCCCGGCGGGGAAGGCACCGGCGCGACGCTGAGGAAGCGAGCGAAGCACGCCAGGCACGGGATGTACCGAGTGAGTCCGAGCGGCCCGACCGGCGAGGCGACGGCCGGGCCGAGCTGCTGGGAGCAGGGAGCAGGAATGGTGGTCGGGTGGGGGTGACGTACAAGTATTTCGGCGCGCCCGACGGCGCGACGGCGGCCCGCGTCCCGATCTCGATGCGCCCCGAGGAACTCGGCGGCGACGAGCTCGGCATGGGCGGCATGTTCACCAAGATCAAGCCGGAGACGATGGCCGCCATGGTGCTGACCGGCATCGAGGGCGTGCCCCTGCACAAGGTGCCGCCGCTCGAACTGGTCGTCCTGCATCCCGACTACGCGGTCGTGAAACTCCCGACGACCGCGGTCGACCCCCTGCGCGACATCGGCGAGGAAGCGGTCGGCGCGGCCGCCTTCATCTGGTCCACGGTCCCGGACCGCGGCGGCCCGCGGGACGCGTTCAACGTGTACCAGCTGCTGCACGAGTGGCAGGACTTCTCGCACCGGCTGCACGAGGCGGGGCATCAGCCGTATTGCCTGGTGTGGCCCTGAGCCGGGATTTCGTAGGGTGGGGCGGTTCTTCCGGGTCCGGTCCCCTGCGACATCGCTGCTGCTGGTTCCGCGCGTGGGGTTCCTGGCTCCCAGGACGGTGAGCTGGCTGTCGACCCTGGACGCGATGGAGCGCAGGCTGGTGTCGGACAGCCTCGTCTACCGCTACGACCCTGCGGCCTCCCCGGACGGTCTGCGGGGCTCCGAAGGCACGTTCGGTCTCTGCACCTTCCTCTATGTGGACGCTCTGGCTCGCGCCGGGCGGATTCGTCCGGCGCGCTATGCCTTCGTTCTTCGAGAAGAGGCAGACCTATGCCAACCACGTCGGCCTGTTCGCTGAGGAGATCGGCCCCAGTGGCGAGCAACTGGGCAACTTCCCGCAGGCTTTCACGCATCTGTCGCTGATCATGGCCGCCACCACGCTGGACGACGCCCTCGACCAGTAGCGTGACTGAGAACCACGGATCCGGGACGCACGGCGAAAGGCGCGCTTGCCGCGTGCCGGGGAGGCAGACCGCGTGCCCGGTAGGCAGAGTGTGCCACCCGAGGCCGCGCAGCGGTTCAGCCGCCGGTGGCGAAGCCTGGGAAGAGGGTCATGCCGCCGTCCACGTAGAGAGTGGTGCCCACCACGTAGTCCATGAGGTCCGAGGCGAGCCCGACGACCGCGTGCGCGATGTCCTCCGGATCACCGACGCGCCCGTAAGGAATCAGCTCCAACAGGTCCTTCTCGGCATCGGGAGTGTCCCAGGCGCTGCGATTGATGGGCGTCCTGATGGCTCCTGGAGCAACTGCGTTGACCCGGATCCTGCGGGGCGCGAGCTCCTGGGCGAGCGTCGCCATCATCATCTGCACACCGCCCTTGGAGGCCGCGTAGTTGACATGGCCGGCCCAAGGGATGACCTGGTGCACCGAGCTCATGCAGATGATCTTTCCGGCGGCCCGCGACACTTCGGGGACGACCCCCCTTCTCAAAAACTCCTTCGTCGCCTCCCGAGCGCACAGGAACTGGCCGGTGAGGTTGACGTCCAGCACCTTCTGCCACTGGGCCGTCGTCATCTCGGTGAACGAAGCGTCGCGCTGCAGCCCGGCGTTGGCCACAAGGATGTCGATGGTTCCGAACTCCTGAACCATCCGTTCGATCATCGCGACGACCTGGTCCTCCTGGGACACATCGGCCTCGTACGCCATCGCGCGCACTCCGAACCCGGAGATCTCCTCGACCACCCGCTCGGCCTCCTCGCGCCCGGCGACGTAGTTCACCACCACGTCGGCTCCGGCGCGCCCCAGGCCGATGGCCGTCGCCTTTCCGATGCCCGAGTTCGCGCCGGTGACGAGTGCCTTCTGTCCTTTCAGCAGATGCGCGGGAATGACGCCCTGAGGGGCTCCCTGAGACACGCTCACGCCGGATCTCCTCCTCGACTGGCTGAACTCACGACCTCGGCTGGCTCGACTCCTGCCGACACCGAACCACCCGAAAGCCGAGGCCACACAGGGGGCGTGGGCAGATTGCAGTCAGAGCTGGACGGGCAGGTGGCGCGGACCGCGAAGCATGGCGCTCTGCCGGTAGGGAGGCGGGTCCTGGACCAGGCGCGCCGTGCCCAGGTGGGGGATCAGCGCGCCGAGCGCGGTCTGGGCCTCCAGACGGGCCAGGGGGCCGCCGTAGCAAAGGTGAATACCGCCGCCGAAGCCGAGGTGCTCGTTGTCCGGGCGTGTGGGGTCGAACCGGTCGGGGTCGGGGAACCGCTTGGGGTCGCGGTTGCCCGAGGCCAGCGCAAGGACGACGGACGTGCCCTCGGGGAGCACGGTGCCCGCGACGTCGATCTCGGCACGGGGGATGCGCTCGCGCATGTGGACCGGTGGTTCGTAACGCAGTAGTTCCTCCACCGCTCGCGGCAGCAGGTCGGGGTCGCGACGCAGGTGGTCCAGATGCTCGGTGTGGCGCAGAAGGGTGAGCGCCCCGTTGGTGATCAGGTTGACCGTGGTCTCGTGTCCCGCGATGAGCAGCAGCACGGCGGTTTCCGCGAGTTCCTCCTGGGTGAGCCGCAGGGCCGGATCCGGCTCGTTGGCGAAGGCGGAGAGCATGTCGTCGCCCGGGCGGCCACGGCGCTGCTCGGCGAGGTTCACCAGGTACCCGCCCATCTCGACCCGCGCCTGGTCACCCGCCTTGTCCGTCTCGGTGGTGTCCTCCTCGGGCCTGACGTCGGCGGCTGTGACCAGAGCGTCGGACCAGGCCCGGAACAGCGGCTCGTCCTCGCGCGGCACGCCCAGCAGGTGGCAGATCACCGCGACAGGCAGTGGGTAGGCGAAATCGTCGACGATGTCGATCTGCCGGCCGGCCTCGAAGGGCTCCGTCAGTTCCTTGGTGATCCGATCGATCTCACCGCGCATGGCGTCGACCCGGCCTGGGCTGTGCGGCGGTCCGAACGGCCGCATGGCCAGGGTGCGCAGCCTGTGGTGCTCCGGGTCGTCGAGCCGCAGGAAGGGCGGCTTGTGTGTCACCTCGCCACGGATGCGGGGGTCGACACTCATCCGCGGGTCGTGGAGCAGAGCGGCGATCTCGTGGTAGGTGCCGACCAGGTAGCTGCCGTCCGCCTGCCGCACCACGGGTCCGGCCTCGCGGAGTTCCGCGTACAGCGGGTAGGGGTCGGGGCGGCTGGCGTAGTCGGTGATCCGTGCCAGCAAGGTCTCGGAGTCCATGATGGCTCCTCGTCGTGCGACGGGACGTGCGTCAGCCCGTGGCTACACCACGGTCAGTCGGCGGTCGGGAAGGTGACCGGTGAGGGCCACGGTGGGGCCGTGGGAGAGCCCCTTCGGATCCGGCACGTCGGACGGAATCGGGACATCGGCCGCGATCGCACGGTCCGCCGCACCGGGCGGGGGCGGGAAGGGAGCAGCCGTCTCGATCAGGCGCCGGTAGTAGTCGAGCGACTTGGCCATGTCGACGGTGACCGCGGCGGTGACCCGGCCCTGGTAGCCGTAGACCATCGCCAGACGGCGCGCCTCCAGAGAGCCCTGGGCGATGACGACGTGGTCGGAGTAGGTCGGTACGCCCACCGACTTGATGTTGAGCCCGAACTGGGTCGACCAGAACGTCGGGACGGCCAGGTGCGGGCGCCGCAGAGGCCCAGGATTGATCATGTTGTGGGCCGCCACCTCGGCCTGCTCGACCGCATTTCCCCAGTGCTCCAGGGAGAGCATCTGGTAGCCGAACAGAGGGTGGGGAAAGCGGGAGACGTCGCCGGCCACGAAGATGTCGTCGGTGACGATTCCGTACATGTTGAAAGCGCGGCATCCGGCGTCGCAGGCGATCCCGCGCGGGCCCGCCGCCAGCCCGGACTCCGCCAGCCACTCGACGTTGCGGACCGCCCCCAGCGCCACGACGCACACGTCCGCGTCGACACGCGTGCCGTCGGACAGGTCCGCACCGGTGAAGCTGCCGTTCCCGCGCAGGGCGGTGACCGTCACCCCGGTGCGTAGGTCCACGCCGTGGTTGCGATGCATGACGGCCGCGAGTTTCGACAGCGTGCCGCCGAGGGCGCCCACCAGGGGTGCGGGGCCGCGTTCGGCGACCGTGACGTCCAGTCCTCGCTCCCGGCAGGCCGAGGCGATCTCCGAGCCGGTGAAGCCGGCGCCGATCACCAGCACCCGCCCCGGCCCGGCGGCCAGCCGCTCGGACAGTCCTGCGGCGTCCTCACGCGTGCGCAGGGTGAACACCCCGTCCAGGGCGCCCTCTGCCGGATTGGGCCAGGGCCGCGCCCGGGTCCCGGTGGCGATCAGCAGCCGGTCGTACGGCAACGACTTCCCGTCGGCCAGCAGTACCCGCTTCTCCAAAGGGTCCAGACCGGTGGCGGCTACTCCCAGCCGCCACTCGGCGTCCGGGTCCCGGCGCATCGGCAGCTCGGTGGTGTCCGGCGTCGCCTGGCCGAGCAGTACCTGCTTCGACAGCGGTGGCCGGTCGTAGGGCGGATGGGACTCGTCCCCGACCACGGTGAGTGAGCCGGTGAAGCCCTCCTCGCGCAGCGTCTCCGCGGCCCTCAGCCCGGCCAGCGACGCACCGACGATGACGATGCGGCCGTCCCGGAGATCACCGGCGGCCATCAGGGTTCACCTCCTCGCCGACGAGGATGGCCTGGACCGGGCAAGCCGCCGCAGCCTGGCGCACGCGCTCGGCCTGGTCGTCGGGGAAGGCCGTGGCGTACAGCAATCCTTCTTCGCCGTGCAACTCGAACACCTTGGGTGCGAGGAACACGCACTGTGCGTAGCCCTGACAGCGCGTGAGGTCCACAACGATTCGCATCCCACCACTCCCTCAGTCGCCACACCCCTCTCCTCAGCATGAGCCGGGCATCGCAGGCTCGCACGGTGACCGCTCGCTCAGTGGCATCCACCGTGCTTCGGCGGCCCGCCGTAACCCAGATCGCACCGAGTGAGCTGGTACGCCGCCTCGACCAGCCCAGGCGGGTCGTCGACCCGACAGAGTCAAGCTCAGGCGGCTCTACCTTCTTGATCGGGTTGATCGAGCCATTCGTAGGGTTGGGTCGCCCAGGGGTGCTGGGTGTGGCTATCAGGCGGCTGCCGTCTCGTGGCTCTGCTCGCTTCGCCGCCCGGCACCCCACGACGACTCGGCCGCCGATTAGGAAGTGCGAACAAGTCGCTGAGTAGAGCAATGCCGGCGAGGTCGTCCGTGGTACGAACAGAACGAACACGCACGTCAGGAGCACAATGAGCCGCATATGGGCGGGGATCGACAGCGGTAAGGGGCACCACCACGGCCTTCCCTGGACGCTGACGGCAAGACGCTGCTGTCGCGGCGGGTCGCCAACGACGAGCCCGAGCTGCTGAAGCTGATCGGTGACGTGCTCGACCTGGCCGACGGCCGCGAGGTGACCTGGGCCATCGACATGACCGGCGGCGAGCCCGCGCTGCTGCT
>NZ_JBEYTS010000030.1:0-92509 GCF_040643155.1 Streptomyces sp. NPDC047453
CAGCTCTGCTCGGCCTGCGGGTTCCGGGACGGGCCCAAGCCCCTCCACGTCCGCGCATGGACGTGCCAGAACTGCGGCACCATCCACGACCGGGATCACAACGCAGCGAAGAACGTCCTGTGCGAAGGACGTCGGATCGTCGCCGCCGGACGGGCGGAGACGCTAAACGCCTCGCCGAGCGCAGGTAAGACCAGGACTTTGGGCCCGGCACAGCGCGTTGAAGCAGGAAGCCCTCGAGACGGCCAGCCGACCGTGGCAGGAATCCCCGTCCTTTAGGACGGGGAGCACGTCAATTGAAGAAGTTTTCACATCATGGGCGCACGTCGGCCCGGGGCGCGGAAGACCTAGACCTCGAGCTGTTCCTCGACGCGCTTGAGCTGGTGGCGGGCCATCGCCAGATTCGAACGGGACTTGTCCAGGACCAGATAGAGGAACAGGCCGTTGCCGTCGCGTCCGGTGACCAGGCGGATCAGGTGGTACTGGTCGCCGAGCGTGATCAGCACGTCCTGGATCTGACTGTTCAGGCCCAACTGCTCCATGGTGCGCACCTTGGCGCGGATGACGTCCGTGTTCCCCGCCGCGGCGATGGTCAGATCGAGATCCTTGCCTCCGCCCAGGGTTCCCAGGGCCATTCCGCTGGTGTAGTCGACGACCGCCGCGCCCAGCGCCCCCTCGACCGCGGTCATCATTTCCTTCAGCGACACTTCCACACTCGCCACGGTGCCTCCCCTTGATCATCGGCTGAGTCCGGACGGCCCGGGCCGACCGGTGATCGCACCGTAGGCGCGCGGCCCGGGAGTTCGAGTGGAGGTCTTCAAGACTGACGGCCATTGATCGAAGCGTGTCGTATGCGAACACTTTGTCGACTGCAACTGACCTTTCGCTTCTCTGTACCCACGCGTCCCGGAGGTCAGGGGACGCGCAGGGCCAGGATGGCGATGTCGTCGTGCTGGTCGTCGCTCAACCGGGTGAGCAGTTCGTCGCGGAAGACCGCCAGCGGTTCCCGGGCCAGCGCGGCCGCGTGCTGGCGCAGCCGGGTGAGACCGCGGCCGATGTCCTCACCGGGGCGTTCGATGAGGCCGTCGGTGTAGAAGAGCAGTGTGCTTCCGGGCGGCAGGGTGACCGCCGCGGTCTCGCGCTCGAGCGCGGGGTCGACTCCCAGCACGGGGGCGTGCCCTTCCTCCAGCAGGAGAGTGCGGCCGTCGGGCTGGGCGAGCAGCGGCGGAAGGTGGCCGGCGTTGCTCATGAGTAGCTGCCACGGTCCGCCGGGAGGCGTCTCGATGCGGGCGATGACGGCCGTGACGAGTTCGATGCTGGTCAGGCCCTGCATGACCCGGTCCAGGCGGTTCATCACTCCGGCCGGGTCGTCCCCGCTGTCGTAGGCGAGCGCGCGCAGCATGTTGCGCAACTGGCCCATGCGGACGGCGGCCGCCAGGTCGTGGCCGACCACGTCCCCGATCGCGAGAATCACCGAGCCGTCGGGGAGCGGGAAGGCGTCGTACCAGTCGCCGCCGACCTCGGCCCGCTCGCGGGCGGCCACGTAGCGGGTGGCGAGCTGGAGGTGCCCGAGCCCGGTCAGATCGGGCAGGAGGGAGAGCTGGAGCTGCTCCGCGGTGTGCTGTTGCAGCGCGTACAGGCGCGCGTTGTCCAGCGCGAGGCCCGCGCGGTGTCCCAGGTCTGCGGCGAGTGCCTGCTCCTGCTCGTCGAAGGGGACGGCCGGGGCGCGGCGGACGAAGGTGAGCGCCCCGAGGGCCTCCCGCCGTACGCCCATGGGCACGATCAACGCGGTCTCGGCGCCCAGCATGCGGTAAAGGGCCCACTGCGCGGCGTGCAGGGAGTCGTCAGGATCGGGCATGTCGAAGTCGGTGACCACCATGGGGCCCGCGCCGCGCAGCACCTTCGCCAGAGCGGCAGCCGAGTCGTCCGGCCCGGGCAGGAACCCACCGGGCAGTACCCGCAGCACCCGCTCCGCGTCCCGGTCCGTGACGGTGAGTCGGCGCAGCCCGTTTCCCTCGACCATGTCGACGACGCAGGCGTCGGCCAGATGCGGAACCACCACCCGGGCCAGGCGGCGCAGCGACTCCTCCGCGTCCAGGCCCGAGGCCAGGGCGCGGCTCGCCTCGGCGAGCAGACGCAGACGGGCCGCAGCGACCTCCGGCGTGGATCCCGCCTTAGGTTCCGTCGACGGTGAGGGCTTCCGCTTCATCACGTTCCTTCCTCATGCGCCTGTCGTCATACTCTGTCACCCTTCGCCGGGGGTGCTGCGCCGTCCGACGCGGTGAAGGCGGGTGAGCGGTTCGCCGCGGATGTACGGTGGCCGACGTCGAAAATTTCGCCGTGCTCTACGAAACGGCTGGAACTTCCCGCTGCGTGGAGCCGCAGGCGCCCACCGGCCCCGTCGGTTTCCCCTCATCCGCCCGCTTTGCTAGGCCGGTCGAGCGCCGAAGGCAGTGCCGGAATGGCCAAACTGAGCCGGCCCAGTTCCCGGGTGTTGTCATGCCCCGACCTCGTTCCTACGTTTGGGAGCGCTCCCAGGACCCACTGCGCCGTCAGGTCCGAGTGGAAGACGTCGCTGCAGCAGAGCATCCAGAAGTTCCTGCTGGGCACGGGCAGCGGCTTCGGCGTGTTCAGGATCGCCCCCGGCAAGTCCGGCAACCTGTCCACGTGGCGGGACTGGCAGACGCCGACCCTGACCGACGGCGGAGGCGGCAGCGGTGGTGACCCGGGCGGTGGTGGCACCAACGGCACCTGCACCGCCGGCTACCGCAACGTCAACAGCTGGCCCGGTGGCTTCCAGGGTGAGGTGACGATCCGTAACAACGGCACCAGCATGCTCAACGGCTGGACTGCCGGCATGACCTTGGGCTCCGGTCAGTCCATCAGCAGCCTCTGGGACGGAGTGAACACCGGGACCAGCGGATCCGTCACGGTGCGCAACAGCCCGTACAACGGCGCCCTCGCGGCCAGCGGCACTGCCACCTTTGGCTTCACCGCCACCGGCAACTCCACCCCGGCACCCGGGAACATCACCTGCAAGAGCCCCTGAATCCCGCTGCGTTCTGATTCAGGAGTACCACCGGGTCAGCCGGTACCTGGACGGCACCGGCTGACCCGATCCAAATCCCTCTGCGGGGGTGCCCATCGTGGCAAGCCGGCACCCACGCACTTTCCTCCGGAGAGAAGCCGCACACGGATCGACTGCCACATCCCCCGGAGAGGATGGGCGGCCCACCGGCTGGATATTCACATCCAATCCTCCGGGTCAGGACACCGGCAAGGGGTTTCCGGAGGCGTCACTCCAAAAGGGGACCGCGACGGTTTCAATCATTCTCGGCGTACCGCCCACTGGGATTCCCTAGGTCGCGCCCCCGACGGTGTCTTGCTTTGTGAGACAGACGAGTTGCTCGTGGCCGTTCGGCGCGGCGGCCGGCAGCGCCTGGCCGGGCGGCGCCGACCCGTCCCCGTGGGAGGGTGCGGCCCCTGGCGGGCCAGACATGAATTACTCCGTACGGGTGATTAAAGCGAATGACCTCTTGTCACTCGATCGGACGTGTGGGTTACTGAGAGTGCGACACCGGCGGGCTGCCCATCCCCGTGCCAGAAGGACGTTGAGACAGGCAGCTGTTGCCGGTTTTCTCCATGCCCAGGGAGATGGCGCAGGCTGCTGTGCGTCCGGCCCTTCGTGCCGGCGCGAGAGTCCGTTCGTTCCCTCCGGGCCCAGCAGTACTCCTGAGCCGTGTCCTTCCATGCCTGAAGCAGCCCGAAAGGGCTGACGGCGCTCGTGCGCCGGCGGCGGTCCCGCTTCTCGGCGGCGGCGCGGACGGTGACTGGTCATTCCGCTGGTTCCTCGCATGTCCCCACCAGAGACGAAGGAGTGTCCCCATGCCCATTTCTCCGAATCAGGGTTCCACCGGCGGAGGCACGCTGGTGACCATCAGCGGTACCAACCTCTCCAACACCAGCGCGGTGATGTTCGGCACCAAGCCCGCCACGAGCGTCACCAACGTCTCACCGACCCAGGTCACCGCGGTCTCCCCCTCGGGGGCGGGCTCGGTCGGGGTCACCCTGACCACCCCGGGCGGGACGAGCAACCCGGTGTCGTTCTTCTACGTCGGCGCCCCGTTCAAGTCCTCCCTGGGCTCCAGCTCGGGGCCGCTGGCCGGCGGCAACACCATCACCGTCAACGGCACCGGCCTGTCGACCGCGACCAGCGTGTCCTTCGGCGGGAACACCGCCACCCCCACGGTGAACTCCGACAGCTCCATCAGCGTCGTCGTGCCGGTGGGCGCGGCGGCCGGGCCGGTGCCGGTCACCGTGACGACCGCGGGCGGCAGCAACAACGGCCTGTCCTACACCTACATCGACGACCCCACGATCGTGTCCGTCAACCCGACCTCGGGACCGACCTCCGGCGGCACGGCGGTGACCATCACGGGCACCAACCTCGACAGCACCAGCTCGGTCACCTTCGGCGGCACCGCCGCGCCGTTCTCGGTCATCA
Source organism: Streptomyces sp. NPDC047453 (assembly GCF_040643155.1). NCBI lineage: Bacteria > Bacillati > Actinomycetota > Actinomycetes > Kitasatosporales > Streptomycetaceae > Streptomyces > Streptomyces sp. NPDC047453. The sequence continues at coordinate 4,502 of NZ_JBEYTS010000030.1, forward strand.
ACGCCACCACCTTGTCGGCGGTCGCGCCGCCCGGCACGGCCGGTGCCGTCGACGTCGTGGTCATCAACCCTGCCGGGTCCGCCACCGCCGCCGGCGGATTCACCTACGTCGCCGGCCCCGGCATCTGATCCAGCAGCCCCGTACCGGGGATGCACACGACACCCGTCCGAACGCAGTCCCCTCCTGCGCTCGGACGGGTGTCCCCCGCTCCGGCCGTCGTCGCCCGAGCCGGTCCGCCGCAGTGTTGCCTGAAGGAGTACAGCCATGGCTGCCCCCACCGTCTCCTCGATCAGCCCCAACCAGGGGCCGTCCTCAGGCGGGAACATTGTCACCGTGACCGGTACCGGCTTCACCGGTGCGACAGCCGTCCAGTTCGGCGGCAGAGCCGCCACCTCGTTCACCGTCCTCAGCGGCACACAGCTCACGGCGGTGCCTCCTTCCGGCACCGGCGCGGTCAACGCCACCGTCACCACCAGCCAGGGCACCAGTACCCAGACGGTCACGTACACCTACGTCGCCGCCCCCGCCGTATCGGGAGTGACGCCCGGTCAGGGGCCCGTCTCCGGGGGCATTACGGTGACGCTGACCGGCACCAACCTGACGGGGGCGACAGGGGTGTTCTTCGACGGGATCGCGGCGACGTCGTTCACCGTTCTCTCCGCCACGAGGATCATCGCGGTGCCCCCCGCTCACGCCTCCGGTGCCGCGGCGGTCACGGTGACCACCCCTGGCGGCACCAGCAACCCCGACGACCCCAGCGCGTACTTCTACTACGCCCCCGTTCCGTCGCTGACCCACATCGAGCCGCCCGCCGGACCCTCGGCCGGCGGATCCGCGGCGACCTTGACCGGCAGCGGGCTTCTCAACGCGACGGCGGTGCGCTTCGACACGGCGGCGGCCTCGTTCACCGTCGTCTCCGCCACTCGCATCACCCTGGTGACGCCGGCTCACGCGGCCGGTGCCGCGGCGGTCACGGTGACCACCCCCGGCGGCACCAGCAACCCTCTCGGCTACGTCTACCTCGACGCCCCCACCCTGACCTCCGTGACCCCCGATCAGGGGCCGGCGTACGCGGGCGCCGTCGTCACGCTGACCGGTACGAACCTCAACGCCACGACCGGCGTGGAGTTCGGCGGCGTCCCAGCGGCGTTCACCGTGCTCTCCCCGACGAGCGCCACGGCTGTCGCGCCCGCCGGTGCCGCCGGAGCGGTCACCATCACGGTCACCACTCCCGCCGGCGTCAGCAACGGGCTCACCTATACCCGGATCGCGGGCCCCGCGATCTGACCCGTGAGGCCGACCCGACTGGGGCGCCACCTGACCGCATGCCAACTTGCCGTGGAACCAGTCAGGTTGAAAAGCAGCCCACTGCCCCATGGGAATTTGTTCGTGTCATAACAGTATTATGAACTGAATATGCGCTTTTCTCTTTACGTCTCCCTTCATCACAGGCGAAGAGCGGAAGGCGTGGTGTTTCTTGATGCGAAGGCTTACCTTTCTGTCGCTGGCCCTGGGGGCGGTGAGCCTCGGTCTGGCATGTGAGCTGCAAGGGTCCGTGGCGGTGGCTGCCCCGGGGCTGACGGACGCGGTGCGCTCGCATGTCGCTCCCGCACACGTGGAACGGAGCGTGTTCGCGGCGGCGATTCCCGGGACCGTCACGGCCAGGACGAGCTTGAGCATCCGCGCCCAACCGACGGTCAGGTCTGCCGAATTGGGGAGCTATTCCAGCGGGGCGCGGATCAGCGTCTGGTGCCAGGCGCTGGGCGAGAGCGTCGGCGGAGACCCGGTGTGGTACCGGCTCGCGAACCGCTCAGGCTGGGTGGCTGCCCGCTACGTCAGGGTCTCGAGCACCGCCCCGTCGTGCGGGCAGCCCGGACCCCAAGGGCCACAGGGTCCACAGGGCGCGACGGGCTCGACGGGGGCGACCGGGGCGAAGGGTGACAGGGGCGACAAGGGTGACACGGGCGCGACCGGGCCGCAGGGCTCGACGGGGGCGACCGGGGTGAAGGGCGACAAAGGTGATACGGGCGCGACCGGGCCGCAGGGCTCGACGGGCGTGACCGGAGTGAAGGGCGACAAGGGCGACAAGGGTGACGCCGGTGCCACCGGGCCGCAAGGTGCTGTGGGAACTGCGGGGCCACAGGGGCAGAGCGGTGCCATGGGTCCTCAGGGTGGGGCAGGGGTTGCCGGGCCGCAGGGGGTTACGGGCGCCAGCGGACCGCAGGGCGTGATGGGTGCTTCCGGGCCCCAGGGCGACACCGGTGCCAGGGGCCCGCAGGGCTACACGGGTGCCACTGGCCCGCAGGGTGTTACCGGATCGCAGGGCACGGCGGGTGTGAAGGGTGACAAGGGTGACAAGGGTGACGCGGGTGCCACCGGCCCGCAGGGTGCTACCGGATCGCACGGCGACACCGGTGCCACCGGCCCGCAGGGTGTGCAGGGATCCTCGGGCGTCGCCGACATCACTACGGTCGTCGGAGACGACGTGACGCTGACACCGGGGCAGACGCGCGCCTTGGTCGCTGTGTGCCCGGCGGGACAGCATGCGGTCAGCGGGGGCTGGGTCGGGGGCGACGAGGTCATCCCTGTGAACAGCTACCGGAGCACGAGCAAGAAACCCGATGACAGCTGGACCGTGAACTTCCACAACACCTCCGCCACTCAGAACTACGACGTCACCCCCCTTGTCTATTGCGCACCGTGATGACTCGGTTCGGGACTGTGAAGTGAGCGTTGCGGGGACCCCGGCCGGCCCTGCCAGGGCCGGCCGGGGTCCCCGCACGAGTGCTTCCTGAGCCCGGCCGAGTCGTCCGGGTTCGCCGCGAGGGAGCTGCTATGGCGGACGGTGCGCGAGGATGGAAGAGAGAATGGATAAAAGAGATGTATCCAGACACATCCATACCAGCTCACAGGAGAGGAGGAGCGGGGATGGTTACGGCAGCCGAGACCGTGCTCGAGCCCACCGAGCGTGTCCGGGCCCAGAAGAAGATGTCGGACGCTGGACTGACCACGCTCGAGCCCGCGGCACGCGTGCGGGCCCAGAAGGGGCAGTACGGGACCCGGAGCACGCGAGTGTTCACTGAGCGTACGCAAGCCCGGAACGGGACCGGTGAGGCTCACCCCGACGGGGGTGTCCACCTGCGCACTCGCATGTTCCGCGCCCCGGTTCCGATCCCGTACCTCAGCCTGGAGAACGTGCCCACCCGGGCCCTGGTCTTCTACGGGGGCCTGGGAGCCCTCGCTGTCGCGGGGGCCCTTGAGTGGCCGGTCGCCCTGGCCGTCGGGGGAGCCACCTGGCTCGTTCGCAGCAGGCGGAAGGAAGGGCGCTGAAACGCGGTAGAGCCAGTGGGGAGCGGTGCCCGGCAGCGCGAGGCTGCCGGGCGCTCCCAGTGGCGCCGCCCGATCTTCAGTCCACGGGAACGAGGGTCAGGTAGGCCATGCCCAGGACGCCGCGATAACCCCGGAGCCACATGTCGCGGTGGCGGTCGACGCGGTCGCGGGTCTCCTTCGCGAGGGGATGATCGGGGTGGGTGGCGAGCCATTCCTCGACGTCGGACTGGTAGGCGGACTCGAATTCCTCCCATTCGTCGTCGCTCGCGGTCTCGATCCACGCCGGACGGAACCCCGCGGCGACGGCGAGGTCGACGAGGTCGGCGACGTGGTGGAACTCGGAGGCGGACGCGTCAGGCCACATGGCCGCCAACTCGTCCGGAGCGGGCGGACGTTGCCAGAACCCCTCACCGAGCAGGACACGGCCGCCCGGGGTGACCAGACGCCGAAGGGCGTGGAGGGCGGCAGTGGTGTGCTCGGGGGGTCGGGCCTCGCTGAGGGCGTGACTGGCGCCGAGGCAGAGTACGAGGTCCGCGGGGCCTCGAGAGGTGTCGACGGCGGACTCCTGGGCGAAGCGGGCGCGCTCGGCCAGCCCGCGGCTCTCGGCGTTGGCGCGCCCCCGGGCGAGGTCCTCCTCAACGAGGTCGACGCCGACTCCGGTCGCGCCGGGCATCGCCTCGAGGAGGCGGAGCATGAACTCGCCCCAGCCGCAGCCGATGTCGAGCACGGTGGTCGGGGCTGCCTGCCCGGCCGGGGAGGTGAGCCGCCGGATCATCCTGGCGGCCCGGTCCTCGGAGAGCGGTCCGTGGAAGGTGAGTCGGGTCAGCCGCGGCGGGGCAGTGATGTCATTCATGATCCTGAACGGTAGGGAGGACACGGCGGTCGGCGACACCTGTTTTTCCTGCGGCGGTGCCGAGGCGGGTGGTCGCCGGCCGCCTCGCCCGGCCGGCGTCCCGGCCGACGTCACGGGCTCGTGAGGATGACGAGTCGCTGGGTCGCCCTGGTCATGGCGACATAGCGGTCGATCGCTCCTTCGACGCCCTCGCCGAACGTCTCCGGGTCGACGAGGACGACCAGGTCGAATTCGAGTCCCTTGGACAGCTCCGGGGTGAGCGACCGGACGCGAGCCGTGCTCGGGAACGTCGGATCGCCGATGACGCAGGCGATCCCGTCGGCATGTGCGGCGAGCCAGGTGCCGAGGATCGAGTGCAGGTCCGCGGTGGATCCGTGCATGACGGGGGCGCCGCTGCTGCGGACGGAGGTCGGCACGTTGGCGTCCGGAAGCACGGCCCGGATGACCGGCTCGGCTTCCGCCATGATCTCTTCCGGCGTCCGGTAGTTGATGCTCAGGGACGCCAGGTCGATCCGGTCGAGCCCGATCCGTTCGAGCCGCTCCCGCCACGACTCCGTGAACCCGCGCCTGGCCTGGGCACGGTCCCCGACGATGGTGAAGCTCCGGGACGGGCACCGCAGCAGCAGCATCTGCCACTCCGCGTCGGTCAGTTCCTGGGCCTCGTCGACGACGATGTGCGCGAACGGGCCGGCGAGCTGGTCCGGGTCGGCGGTGGACAGTTCGGACTCGTCGACCAGGCTGACCTCGGCGTCCTCACCTCGCAGCATCGTCACCAGGCCCTCGCCGTCGTCCCCGTCGGCCCCGGAGTCGGCCGCGGCGGCGATCAGGTTGTCGACGACCTGCGCCATGCGCTCGCGCTGGGCGGCGATGACGGCCTCGTGCCGGGCCTTGCGCCGTGACGTCTCGGGGTCGCCGAGGCGCTGCCGCGCCGCGTCCAGCAGCGGCAGGTCGGACACCGTCCAGGCCTGGGCATCCGGGCGCTGGAGCTTTTCGACGTCGCCCGGGCCGAGCCAGGGAGCGCACATCCGCAGATAGGCGGGCACGGACCACAGGTCCCCGACGAGGTCGGTCGCTTCGAGCAGCGGCCAGGCGCGGTTGAAGGTCGTTCGCAGTTCCCCGTGCTGCCGCAGTGATCTGCGCAGCAGGTCGTCCGGGGCGTCGCCGTCGTGCCTGTCCACCAGGATGGTGAGCAGTTCCTCCCAGACCTGGTCGCGTGCCTCGTTGTGCGGGGTACCGGGTTCCGCCGCTTCGAACGCGGCGGCCCAGTCGTCGGCGGTCAGCCGGATGTCGGACCAGTGGGTGGAGACCGTCATCCCCTTGGCGGGCGGCTCCTCGTAGAACCTGACGGCCGGCTCGATCGCCTTCACCAGATCCGCGGACGACTTCAGACGGGCCACGTCCGGATCGGACTCGACCGCCGCCGTGGCCCCTTCGGTGACGAGGTCGCGCAGGGTGCAGGTCTGTACGCCCTCCTCGCCGAGGCTGGGGAGGACGTCGGCGACGTATCCGAGGTAGGGCTGGTGCGGGCCGACGAACAGCAGGCCGCCGCGGCGGTGACCGAGGCGGGGGTCGGAGTAGAGGAGGTAGGCGGCGCGGTGCAGGGCGACGACGGTCTTCCCCGTGCCCGGACCGCCGTCGACGACGAGAGCGCCGCGGGAGCCCGCGCGGATGATGGCGTCCTGGTCGGCCTGGATGGTGCCGAGCACGTCACGCATCCGAGGCGAACGGCTGCTGCCCAGGCTGGCGATGAAGGCGGACTGGTCGTCGAGCGCGGCGTGCCCGGCGAAGTCGTCCGCGGTGAACACCTCGTCCCAGTAGTCGCTGATCCGGCCGCGGGTCCAGCGGTACCTGCGGCGGCTCGTCAGACCCATCGGGTTGGCGTGGGTGGCTCCGAAGAACGGCTCAGCCGCGGGGGAGCGCCAGTCGAGCAGCAGCCGGCGACCCGTGCTGTCCGTGAGGCCGAGCCGGCCGACGTACACGGGCTCGGAGTGGTCCGTGCCGACCATGCGGCCGAGGCACAGGTCCAGGCCGAAGCGGCGCAGTGTGCGCAGGCGAGCGGTCAGCCGGTGGATCTCCAGGTCCCGGTCCAACGCCTGCCGGCCCGTGCCGCCGGGCGCCCTGCGTTCGGCGGCGAGGCGGTCGGACACCTCGACGATCGACTGTTCGAGGCACTCCGCGATGGCCGTGAAGTGCTGCTCGTCGTCGGCGATCAGGGTCGGGTCGGCCTTGGAGGAGAGACGGTCGGGAAGGTCGAAAGCGCTGGTGGTGAGAGGGTTCATGGTCTTCGGTTCCGATCTGGGGTCGCTTGCGACCGTTGCGTGCGGCAAGGTGTCCGGCCCGGCGTGACGTCGGGTGGTCGGGTCGTCGTGTTCCGGTCCCGGCTCGGTGATTCCACGTGGCTCACGCGGGCACCGGCGGCCCTTTCAGCTCATCGCGTCGAGCAGCAGCTTCGCGGCCACCGCCGCTCCGTCGGTGCGGATCATGTCGGCCACGGTGGTCGCTCGTGTGCGGGTGCCGGGGGCCAGGGCCGTCCCGAGTGCGGCCGACAGGGACTCGAAGGTGGGAGTCGGACCGTCGTGTGCCGCGCCGATGCCGAGGTCCGCGACCCGGCCGGCCCAGTACGGCTGGTCCGCCGCCTGGGGCACCACGACCTGAGGCGCCCCGGCCCGGGTGGCCGTCGTCGTGGTGCCCGCGCCGCCGTGGTGCACGACGGCGGCCACCCGGCCGAACAGCGCCTGCTGGTTGACCTCGCCGACGACGCAGCAGTCGTCACGGTCGTCGACCAGGGACAGGTCGGCCCAGCCACGGGCCACGACCGCGCGCCGGCCCTGCGCTCGGATCGCTTCGACGGCCGCCTGGGCGACGTCCGTCGAGGTGCGCATGGGCATGCTGCCGAAGCCCACGTACACCGGTGGCGCCTCGGCGTCCAGGAACGCCGTCAACTCCGCCGGGAGCGGGCGCACGTCGGGCAGGATCCACGCGCCGGTCTGGACGACGTCGAGGTCCGGCGTCCGCTGCCACGGGTCCAGGGCCGGGTCCGTCGCCAGCCACGGCCGGTCGCCGATCACGTAGTCGCGGACGTCGTCCACGGGTGACAGGCCGATCGACGCGCGGTTCGTGTTGAGTGCCTCACCGAACAGCGTGTTGATGCTCTGGGCGTCCAGGTCCCACAGCTCCCGGTTGCCGGTCACGTCCGGCGGGAACGGACGGCCCGGATACGCCAGCGGTGCGTGGTGCGGCGACGGCAGGGTGAGCGGCTGGAAGGTCACGGACACGGAGCGAATACCCAGCTTCTCGGCCACCGACAGCGCGCCGGCCGCGGCCGGCATCATGCCGGTCGCCACCAGCGCGTCGCAGTCCTCGGCCGCCGCGGTGACCGCGTCGAGCTGGCCGGCGATCAGCTCGGCCGCGCGCTGGGGCAGCGACGACGGCGACGGTGCCGCGGTCGTCAGCGCGCGCGCCGACCGGCCGACCGGCACCAGCGGCACGCCGACACCGGCCAACCGCTGCGCGAAGTCCCCGTCCGGCGGCGCGCACACCCGCACCTCCGCACCGAGTTCCCGCAACCGCACCGCGAGTGCCACCAGCGGTTCGACGTCCCCACGCGATCCATACGTCGACAACAACACACGCACTTCGCGACACCCACCCTCGTTTTCTGGCTTCGGCCGGCGATTCTGCGGCACGACGGGGGCCTTGCCGCAAGCCCCCCAGTGCGCTATAAGTTGAGAGTGGAAAGGAGCGGGTGATCTCCTTTCCCTTTCTTTTTGTCCGTGCGATACCGACGGACGATGCCGGTTTTGCGCATATTGCGGACAGGGATATCGACCCGTCCGCCGGCGCGACTCCGTCCGCGCCACCGCGGGGCGTGCTGGATGCGGGGAGCGGCGTCTTTGGCAGATCCCCGGTGTGATCAGTGACAACCAAAGGACCAGTGCCGTGACGGCCTGCAGGCCCGCGTCCCCTGAGGGAGCCTCAGGGGACGCGGGCCGGGGGCCGGGTCAGGCCGGGGGTGGGGTGAGCAGCGGGCGCTGGGCCTTCTTCTGCTGCTCGTACGCGGCGCGGGCCGTGGTGGTCGACGGCAGTGCGGAGACCTCGGCGACCGGGACGTCCCACCAGGCGTCCGAGTCGGGCGCCGGCACCAGGGGGTCGGTCTCCACATGGACGACGGTGGTGCGCTCGGCGGCCAGCGCGGTGGCGAGTGCCTCGCGGAAGCCGTCCAGGCCCTGGGCGCGGATGACGTCCGCGCCCAGGCTCGCCGCGTTGGCGGCCAGGTCGACCGGCAGGGTGTCGCCGTCCAGGTGCCCGGTGGCCGGATCCCGGTAGCGGTAGCGGGTGCCGAACCGGTCGGCGCCGACCGACTCCGACAGCGCGCCGATCGAGGCGTAGCCGTGGTTCTGCACCAGCACCACGACCAACTTGAGGCGCTCGGCCACGGCCGTGGCGATCTCCTGAGCCATCATCAGGTACGAGCCGTCGCCGACCAGTACCACGACCTCGCGGTCGGGCGCGGCCATCTTCACGCCCAGCCCTCCGGCGATCTCGTAGCCCATGCAGGAGTAGCCGTACTCGACGTGGTAGCCCAGCGGATCGCTGGGACGCCACAGCTTGTGCAGGTCGCCCGGCATGGAACCGGCGGCACACACCACCACGTCGCGCTCGTCCATGGCGTCCCGCAGCGCGCCGATGATCTCGCTCTGGGCGGGCAGCGGCCGGTGTCCGGTGAAGGCGGCGTCCGCCACCGCGTCCCAGCCGCGGACCAGTCCGGCCGCGCGCTCACGCCACTCCGGGGCGGCCGACCAGCCGGACAGTGCGGCGCCCAGGGCCTGGATGCCGGCGCGGGCGTCCGCGACCAGCGACACCCCGGCCTGCTTGGCGGCGTCGAACGAGGCGATGTTGAGGTTGACGAAGGCCACCCGCGGGTCCGCGAACAGAGTGCGTGAAGCGGTGGTGAAGTCCTGCCAGCGGGTGCCGATGCCGATCACCACATCGGCGTCGCGGGCCAGGGCGTTGGCGGCGGCGCTGCCGGTGTGGCCGATGGCGCCGACCGCCGCCGGATGGCCGTGCGGCAGCGCGGCCTTCCCGGCCTGGGTGACCGCCACGGGAACGCCGGTGGCGGCGGCGAACTCCGCGAGCGCGGCGCTGGCGTCGGAGTGGATCACCCCGCCGCCGGCCACGATCAGCGGGCGCCGTGCGCCCCGCAGCAGCCGTACGGCGGCGGCCAGTGACGCCTCGTCAGGTGCCGGGCGGCGGACGTGCCACACCCGGCGGGCGAAGAACTCCTCGGGGAAGTCCCAGGCCTCCGCCTGCACGTCCTGCGGCAGGCACAGGGTGACGGCGCCGGTCTCGGCCGGGTCGGTGAGCACCCGCATCGCCTGCACGGCCGAGGAGAGCAGTTGCTCCGGCCGCCAGATCCGGTCGAAGAACCGGGAGACGGGGCGGAAGGTGTCGTTGACGGTGATGTCGGCGGCGTACGGCTGCTCCAGCTCCTGGAGCAGCGGTGAGGCGGCGCGCGAGGCGAAGGTGTCGCCGGGCAGCAGCAGCACCGGCAGCCGGTTGACGGTGGCCAGCGCCGCCCCGGTGACCATGTTGGTGGAGCCGGGTCCCACCGAGGCGGTGCAGGCCAGGGTGGAGAGCCTGCGCCGGGTACGGGCGTAGGCCACCGCGGCGTGCACCATGGCCTGCTCGTTGCGGGCCTGGTAGTAGGTCAGGTCGTCGGGGCGTTCCAGCAGCGCCTGGCCGAGGCCGGCGATGTTGCCGTGGCCGAAGATGCCGAAACAGCCTTCGATCAGCCGCTGTTCGACGCCGTCCCGCTCGGTGTACTGCTGGGCGAGGAACGCCACCAGTGCCTGGGCGGTGGTCAGTCGGCGCACCTGCCCGAGAGACGTGGACGTGGTCATCGCGGCCCTCCCGCGTCGCAGATCGGCACCCGGGGGTCGGCGGCCTGGCCGTCCCAGGAGGCGCGCACCCAGTGGTGGGCCGGGTCGTCGCAGCACGCCATGGTGCGCTGCGGGTCCGGCCCGGCGAGCACATTGAGGTAGTACAGGGGATGTCCCGGTGCGGCCATCGAGGGGCCGTGGTAGCCCCGGGGGACGAGTACCACGTCGCCCTGTCGGACCTCCGCCAGCACGTCCACCCCGTCGACGCCTGCCGCGGCGGGCTCGTACACCCGCTGGTAGCCGAAGCCGTGCGGGCCGGGGCCGCCGATCTCGAAGTAGTAGATCTCCTCCAGCACCGCCTCTCCCGGGCGTCGCTCGTCGTGCTTGTGCGGCGGATACGACGACCAGTTACCGTCGGGGGTGAGCACCTCGACGGCGACCAGGCGGTCGCAGGGGAAGCCTTCGGGGGAGGCGAAGTCGTTCACCTGCCGGGTGGCGGGGCCCGCGCCGCGGATCTCGACCGGCACGGCCTCGGCGGGACCGTAGGCGGGCGCCAGCCGGCGCTCGCAGCGGGCCGCGGGGAGCGCGAACCGCCCGCCGTCCGCCGAGTGGACGGTGAGCCTGGCGTCGCGCGGCGCGTAGGCGAAGTCGGTGACCCGGCTGAAGACGTCGGGGCGGCCGTCGAGGTCGAAGGAGGTGCCGTCGATCTCCACGCGGCAGCCGCCGGACAGCGGCAGCACGATCATCTCGCTGTCACCGGTGTCCAGCGTCCGCGAGGCACCCGGTGCGAGGTCCAGGACGCGCAGGGAGCTGTAGGCCCACCCAGCGTCCTCAGGGGTGACGGTGAGGCGGAATCCGTCCGCCGCGGCGGTGCCGTCGGGCAGGTGCAGCCGACGGGACATCAGGACTCCCGGCCGAGCAGCGAGACGGCGGTGTCCACGGCGCCGGCCACATCGCCGTCGGCGGGGAAGAGCATCGTACGGCCGATGATCAGCCCTCGGACGTGCTCGATGTCCAGCGCGCGCTGCCAGGACGCGTACATGGCGTCGGGGTCGCCGCCGCCCTCGCCGCCCAGCAGCAGGGTGGGCATGGTGGTCGAGGCCATCATCCGCTCCATGTCGGGGACGACCGGGACCTTCAGCCAGGTGTAGGCGGAGGTGCGGCCGAGCGCGGAGGCGATGTTGTTCACCCAGATCTGCGCGTCGGCCTCGAGGATGTTGCGCACCTTGCCGCCCTCGCGCACGGACTTGAACGGTTCGATCAGGGCGAGCAGCCGGCGCTCCGCCAGCTCGTTCACGGCGGTGGCGGTACCACTGAGGGTCTCCGCGGTCCCCGGGTCGGCGGGGTCGACACGGAGCAGCACCTTGCCGCCGTCCAGCCCCGCCTCCTCGATGCCTCGGGCGTCGTAGCAGGTGAAGCGGTCGTCGAGTTCGAACGAGGCGCCGGGTATGCCGCCCCGGTTCATCGAGCCGAGCACCAGCTTGCCGTCAAGGGCGCCGAGCAGCGTCAGGTCCTCGACCAGGTCGGGGGTGCCGAGGAAGCCGTCCACGCCGGGGCGGGAGAGCGCCTCGACGCAGCGGGCCAGCAGCTCGTGCCGGTCGCCCATGGCGGTGGGGTTGCCGCCGGCGGCCACCGCGCCGCGGGCCGGGTGGTCGGCGGCCAGGATGAACAGCGGCCGGGCCAGGTCCGCGCTGTCGAACTTCGGGCGGGCGGCGGCGGCCCGGCGGATCGCGTCCGGGTCGGTGAGCCGGATCCGGGTGACCTCGGCGAGGTCACGGGCGGCGGCGGTGGCGAGGGTGGTGCTCAACGGGGTTCTCCGGTCGTGGTGGTGGCGACGGCGCGCGGGGTGGGGCGGCCGGTCAGCTCGGCGATCTCTTCGGGGGTGGGCATCGCGTCGGCGCAGGCGTGCCGGGAGGCGACCAGGGCCCCGGCGGCGTTGGCGGCGGCCAGGGTGTCGCCCAGCGGCAGTCCGGCCAGCAGTCCGGCGACCAGGGCGCCGCCGAAGGCGTCGCCCGCGCCGAGGCCGTTCACCACCTCGACGGGGATCGGCGGCACCCGTACGTCCTCGGTCGCGGTGCGCGCCAGGACGCCGTGCGGGCCCTGCTTGACCACGGCCAGCCGTACTCCTCGGGCGAGCAGCAGGTCGGCGGCCCGGTCCGGGTCACGGGTGCCCACCGCGACCTCGACCTCGTCGCGGTTGCCGACCGCGACGGTGGCGTGCTCCAGCGCCTGCGCGTAGCGGGCGGGCGCGTCCTCGGGCCGGTCCCAGAACATCGGGCGCCAGTCCAGGTCCAGCACGGTGTCGGTGCTCGGGTCGCGCTCGGCGAGCGCGCGCAGCGTGGTCCCGCGCGACGGCTCGGCGCTCAGGCCGCTGCCGGTGGCCCAGACGACCCGGGCGCCGCGCAGGGCGGGCAGGTCCAGGTGCTCGGGCAGCAGGCGCAGGTCGGGCGCTTCGGGCCGGTAGAAGTACAGCGGGAAGTCGTCCGGCGGGAAGAGCTCGCACAGCACCACCGGGGTCTGGGAACCGGGCACGGTCACCACATGCCGGTCGTCGACGCCGAAGCCGCGCAGCGCGTCGCGGACGAACCCGCCCAGCGGATCGTCGCCGACTCCGGTGACCACCGCGCTGCGCAGGCCGTGCCGGGCGGCGGCGACGGCCACATTGGTGGCGCTTCCGCCGAGGTACTTGGCGAAGGTGCGCACCTCGGCCAGGCCGACCCCGGTCTGCTCCGGGTAGAGGTCGACGCCGACCCGGCCCAGCGTGATCAGGTCGTACGTCACGCGGCGTCCTCCAGGGCCATCGACGCCCGGTCGACGTAGAGGGCGGCGTCGGCGCACTCGATGACCAGGGTCGCGGGCCAGGAGGGGTCGTAGCCGCCGGCGGTGGCCAGGCGGCGCACCGCCTCGCGCTTGTGGGCGCCGTGGACGGTCATCACCGCGCGCCGGGAGTTGGCCACGATGGTGTGCACGCCGACGGTGACGCCGTGCCGGGGCACCTCGTCGAGGGACGCGAAGTCGGGGAAGGTGCCCATGTTGTCGACGCGGGTGGTGTCGGCGAGCTCCACGATCCGGCTGGTGCTGTGGCGGTCGGTGCCGGGCGGGTTGAAGGCGATGTGCCCGTCCGAGGCGCCGCAGGCCAGGATGAACAGGTCGATGCCGCCGCCCTCGGCCAGGCGCCGCTCGTACGCGGACGGGTCCGCGGGGTCGGGGAACCACACCGCGTCGGCGGGGATGCCCCGGGTGGGGCCGGCTGCGGCGTTGAGGGGGGCGACGATCTCCTCGGCGGCGAAGCGGTGGCAGCTGTTGTGCGCGCCGTGGTCGATGTCGTGGAAGCCGCCCGGCACGTCGGGGTCGGGCAGGACGTACTCGTCCATCATGGCGATGACGACGTGCCGCAGGTCGAGCCCGCGCTCGGCGGTCAGGTCGGCCAGTGCCTCGTAGACCGGCTTGGGGCTGCGGCCGCCGGGGCAGCCCAGGACGTAGCGCCGGCCGGAGCCTGCTGCTTCCGCGATCCCGTCCGCGATCTCGCGGGCCAGCTCCGCGCCCAGCTGGGCGGGGCTGTCGAAGACGCGCGGGGGAAGGGGGGCCGACATGGATGTCACTCCTTTACGGCGCCGGCCAGCATGCCGCTGATCATGCGGCGCTGGAGGGCGATGTAGCTGATGAGTACGGGCAGGGCGACGATGACGGCGGCGGCCGCGCTGACGCCCGGGTTGCTGTTGCGCCGGTTGCCCGCGAAGAACGACAGGGCCAGCGGTGCGGTCTGCACGCTGCGGTCGTCCGGGACGAGGACCAGTGCCAGCAGGAACTCGTTCCACGCGAAGAGGAAGAGCAGGGTGGCGAGGGTGCCGATGGCGGGTGCGGCCATCGGCAGCAGGATCGAGCGCAGGGTGCGGAACCTGGAGGCTCCGTCGACCGCGGCGGCCTCGCGCAGCGCCGGCGGTGTGGACACGAAGAAGGTGCGCATCCAGAAGACGGCGAACGGCAGGGAAAGGCCGATCTGCGGCAGGATCAGCGCCCAGTACGTGTTGGTGAGGTGCCAGGAACGCAGCTGGTAGTAGAGCGGGATGACGGTCGCCTCGTACGGCATCACAAGGCCGACCAGCAGCAGTCCCAGGAGCAGTCCCTTGAGCGGGAAGGGGAAGGCCGCGAAGGCGTAGCCGGCCAGTACGGCCAGCACGATGGTGCCCACCACCACGGCGGCGGCCACGATCAGGCTGGACAGCAGCGCCTGGGAGAACAGTCCCCGGCTCCAGGCCTCGGAGAAGTTGTCGAGGCTGATGGAGGTGGGCAGGGTGAAGCCGCTCTGCCGGGTGCCGGGCTTGCTGAGCGCCAGCAGCACCACGGACAGGAAGGGGTACAGGGCGGCGATGGCTGCGACGGCCAGGACGGCGTGTCCGATGACGGTCTGGCGGCGGCTGGTGAGCATCCGTCAGCCCTCCTTTCCGCGCACCAGGCGCATGACGAGCCCGGTCACCACCAGCACCACGGCGGTCAGGCAGACGCTGATCGCGGCGGCGCCGCCCACCTCGTGGGTGAGGAAGGCGCCCTGGTAGATGAAGACGCTGGGCACGGTGGTGGAGGTGCCGGGGCCGCCGGTGGTGGTGTTCCACACCAGGTCGAAGTTGCGCAGGGCGTAGGTGATGGTGAGGACCAGGGCGATGGACATCTCGCCGCGCAGCGCGGGCAGGGTGACGGTGAAGAACTCGCGGACCGGGCCGCAGCCGTCGATGCGGGCGGACTCGTACAGCTCGGTGGGGATCTTCTGGGTGCCGGCGAGGAAGAGCACCATGCACAGTCCGTACATCACCCAGGTGCCGACGAGGCCGACCGAGGGCAGGGCGGTGTGGTAGTCGCCCAGCCAGGCGCGGGCCAGGGAGCCGAGGCCGACGGCGCGCAGGGCGGCGTTGAGCGGCCCGTCGACGTCGTAGACCCACCGCCAGGAGACGGCGACCACGACGGTGGCCAGGATCTGCGGCAGGAACAGCACCGCGCGGAAGAAGCTCAGTCCGTACACCCGGATGCGGGACATCAGGGCGGCGAGGAAGAGGCCGAGGGCGACCGGCAGCAGCGCGTAGAAGACCACGAACTCCAGCGAGTGGCCGATCGCGGCGGGGATACGGCTGTCGGACAGCAGGGCGCGGTAGTTGCCGAGACCCACCCAGCGGCCCTCGGTGAGGCCGTCCCAGCGGAACAGCGAGATCCAGGCGGTCTGGCCCAGCGGCCGTAGCACGAACAGCGTGTAGACGATGGCCGCGGGCAGCAGGTACCAGAGGGCGGGCCAGTACTGGCGTCCGGCCCAGGCGCGCAGGCCGTTCCGTCTCCGGTGGGCCGGCGGCTTGTGCCCGGTGCGGACCGGCGCGGGGGACGCGGGCTCGGTGGCGGTGGCCCGTCCGGAGAGCCGAGCCGCGGTCACGGGGTGCCTCCGGCGGCCGCCGCGTCCTGGCGCTGCTGCTTCTGGAACGCCAGCCAGTTGTTCTGCAGGCCTTCGGCGAAGCCGTGGGGTGAGGTGCGGCCGGCCAGCAGGTCCTGGGTCTTGGAGCCGATGGTGTCGAGCATCGTGGTGGAGGCCCAGTCGAGGTAGAAGTTCTGCCCGTCGTCGGCGAGCAGCTTGAGCCCGATGCCGTTGACCTGGTCGACGACCTTGCTGTCGGCCTTGACGGTGCCCTGGCCCGTGACCGGGGTGCGGCCGACGTCCGCGAGGGTCTGCGCGAACCGGTCGCTCATCAGCATGTCGAGGAAGGCGACCGCGGCGGGCAGGTGCTGGGTCTTGGAGCTGACGTGCCAGCCGAGGCCGAGCGAGCCGACCGTGGCGCGGGTGCCGTCGGGCCGGGTGGGCAGGGTGAAGCCGACATGGCCGTTCATGCTCTGCTGGAGGGCCGGAGCGTTCCAGGAGCCGGCGACCAGGAAGACGCCCTGGCCGTGGCTGAACTTGGCGACCGCGTCGTCGGAGCTGATGCCGTCGTAGCCGTTGCCGAACCAGCCGCGCTTGGCCCAGTCCTGCACGGTGCCGGCCGCGGCCTCGGTGCCCTTGTCGGCGATGGTGGCGCCGGGGACCCCGCTGATCCACGAACGGATGTCGCGGCTCGCCACGTTCTGCGCCTGGACCAGGCCGATGACCTGGCTGGCGGGGTACTTCTCGGAGTTGCCCAGCATGATGGGCTGCTGTCCCGCAACCTTGGCGCGGGCCAGCGCGTCGGTGAACTCGGCATAGGTCGTGGGCGGCTTGATGCCCAGCTTGGCCAGCTTGTCGGTGTTGTAGAACACGCCGACGTACTCGGTGGCGGGAGAGATGCCGTACAGGCTGCCGGAGCCGAAGACGGCGCCGTCCGGGGTCCAGCGGTACTGCTTGAGGGCGCCGTCCGTGAAGGTGTTCTCCCAGCCGTAGGCGCGCATCACGTCGTCCAACGGACGGATCAGCCCGGCCTTGACCAGCGGGCCGTCGGTGCCGTAGCCCTGGTTTCCCTGTACCAGGTCGGGCGCGTCGGTGCCGGACATCGAGTTGACGACGGTCTTCATCAGATCGTCGAAGCCCTTGGTGACGACCTCGACCTTGACGTTGGGGTACTTCTTCTCGTACATCGGCACGAGCGCCTTGAGCGTGGCGTCCTCGCCCGAGTCGGCGAGCACGCGCAGGGTGGTGGGCCCGGGCTTGGCCACCTCCTGGACGGTCACCGGCTGGGTGATCCGGGGTCCGGTGACGCCGGCCGAGGCGGTGCTGCCGCCGGCTCCGGGGACACCGCACCCGGAGACCAGCAGCCCGGTCAGGGCCAGCCCCGCGGCCCCGGTCCAACGCAGCTTGTTCATCCTTGCTCCACTTCGGGCCCGCCCGCGGGCGGACCGGGAACGGCGCCCGGAAGGCGCGGCGGTAGGGCCGCGTGCCTCCGGGGCAGCCGGGTGATCAGGAGTGGGCGGCCACCTTCGCGGCCAGCCAGGCGTAGTTGGCCGCCTGCTCGGCGGCGACCCGCGGGTACTGATCGGCCGGGGTCGGTGCCCGGTCCTGCTCGACCAGCAGCCAGTCGCGGTAACCGCCGCGCAGCAGCTCGGCCAGGAAGGCGTCGATGTCGACGTCGCCCTCGCCGAACGGCACGCAGACGTCCGCCCACCACTCGTCGAAGTCGGTGCGCCCGGCGGCCTTGGCGTCGGCGAGCACGGCCATCCGTACGTCCTTGACGTGCACGTGGTTGATCCGCTCGCGCCAGGCCCGCAGGCACTCCACCGGGTCGCCGCCGGCGAGCTGGATGTGCGCGACGTCGAGGGTGAGGCCGACCTCGGTCAGCTCCAGCAGCCGCTCGACCTCCCACGGCGATTCCACATAGGTGCTGATGTGGGGGTGGAAGGAGGGGCGCAGCCCGTAGGAGCGGGCCATCGCCACCGCGCGCTCGGACAGCCGGGCCAGACGCTCCCAGCCGGCCTCGTCCAGGGCCAGCGAGCGGTCGTCCCAGGAGCGGGCGGGGTTGTGCAGCAGGGTCTGGCTGCCCTCGTCGGCCAGGATGGCCAGCGGCGCCCGGTCGGCGGGGGTGCTCGCCGCCTCGGCGCACGCCGCCAGTTCGCGGCAGGTCTGCTCCATCCGGGCCAGGTCGTGCTCCACGACGTCGTCGCCGAGGGCGTAGTGCACGGGGATGTAGGCGCCGACGGCGGCCAGCCGGTGCTCGGTGAACAGCGCGGCGGTCTGCTCGGGCGTGCCGAAGAAGCCGGGCGGGCCGAGCTCGCTGCCGTGGTAGCCGGCCTCGGCCATGGAGGCCAGCAGGGCGCCGGGGGAGGAACCGGGCCCGCCCGCGCCTTCGCCGTAGACGCCGTAGCTCACCGGCGCGTTCCCGATCAGGATGCCGTCCGGCAGGCCGCCGGAGGGATTCGTGCCAGGCGTCGTGGCAGGGTTCGTGGCGGGGCCGGTCATGCTGCGGCCCCCTTCGCGGCCTCGCCGCCGACCGCGACGCCCGCCCGCGCGGCGAGCGCGGCGACGAGCGCCTGGAGACAGCGCACGTCCTCGGCCGCCCCGGCGGCGCCGGAGCGGACCGGTGCCTCACCGTGCACCGCTGCGGCGAACTCCTCCAGCTGGCGCACGAACCCGGTGTCGTAGCCGTGCCGCGCGGTGGTGTCGCGGCGCAGCGCGCCCTCGGCGCGTTCCACGCGCAGGGTGGAGCGCACGTCCACCAGGTAGGGCGCGGCCATGTCCAGCCGCAGCCGGCCGTCGCGGGCGAGTACGGCGATCTCCTCGCCGTACTCGGGGTGGTCCGGGAGCCAGTTCCAGTTGAGGACCAGCTGGGCGCCGTCGCCCAGGGGCGCGGTGGCCAGCAGGCACGGCGGTTCGCCCTCGACCGGCCACGGCCACAGCTGGGCGCTGTCGAACGTGGTGGGCAGGGTGAAGCCGAGGGCGCGCAGTACGGAGAGCTCGTGGATCACCGAGCCGTTCAGCACGTCCCGGTAGTAGCGGCCCAGCTCGGCGGGCACCTCGCCCAGGGCGTCCAAAGTGCGCGCGTCCTCGTAGGCGAGGGACTCGGCGATCACGGAGAGGTCCGCGTCGTCGGTCGGCGGGGCCAGCCGCAGATGCTCCACCTGCGGTTCGTCGGCGGGGTGCAGCACGGTGACCCGGACCGTACGCGGGGTGTCCAGCTCGGCCAGCTCGGCCGCGGCGACCTCGGTGAGCGGGTCGTACATCTTCATGTAGCCGACCTGCAGCACCAGGCCCCTGGCCTCGGCCAGCGCGCCCAGTTCCTCGGCCTCGGCCACGGTCAGGCACAGCGGCTTCTCGGCGAGGACGTGCTTTCCGGCCTCCAGCGCGGCGCGTGCGGCCTGCGCGTGGGTGCCGGGGGTGGCCAGCAGTACGGCGTCGACGGTGTCGTCGGCCAGCACGCTCTCATAGCTGTGCGTGGCCCGGACGCCGACGCCGCAGCGGGCGGCCACCGCCGCCGCGCGGGAGGGGGACAGGTCGCACACGACCGCGGTCTCGAACAGCGCGCCCAGGCGCTGGACGGCGGGGAGGTGGACCGACTGGGAAATCGTTCCTGCGCCTATGACGGCGAGACGGACCGGTGGATGTGACGGCATCGAGGCTCCCTCGGCTCGGGTGCGGCGCGGTGTGCTGTCGCGGTCGCGGGTGGGTGGTGTCGCGGGTGGTGGTGTCGGGGGCGTGCCATCGGGCTGGGCCCTGTGGCCTGTTGGAGCGGGGGCCGGCAGTGGCCCCGTGCAGCGGCAGGCGGGCACACGCCGGGGAACGGAAGAGGGGCTTCCGAATTTCGGCGTGGTGGGATCATGGCGTACTTCAGTCCAGTCAGTCCAGTGTTTGGACCAGATTTTCATCTGGTCCATGAACTGGTTGCTCTGGTACGGTCCATGACCGTGACCACGCATGACGCACCGGCCTCACCATCCGTCCCCGCCCCCGCCACCGCCGTGAGCGCGCCCGCCGCGACCACGACCGCAGGTCCGGCCGTCCAGCTCGCCCGCCGCGCACTCGGGCAATTGCTGGACCGCCGGGTGTGGGCCCCGGGCAGCCAACTGCCCGGGGAGCGCGCACTGGCCCAGCGAGTCGGCGTCAGCCGCAGCAGCCTGCGCCAGGCCCTTGCCCTGCTGGAGGACGAGGGCCGGGTGCACTCCTCCCCGCAGCGCGGCTGGTTCGTCGCCACCGACGTGGTCAGCGAGCCGCCCAGCGTGCTGAAGAGCTTCACCGACATCGCCCGTGCCCGGGGCCTGACCGCCACCGCACGGCTGCTGCGCCGGGAGGTCCGCCCGGCGGGCTACGAGGAGTCGGCCCGGCTGCGCATCGCACCCGCCGCCGAGGTGCTGGAGATCGTCCGGGTGCGCGGCCTGGACGACGTACCGGTGTGCCTCGACACCACGGTGCTGGTGCGCTCCCGAGCTCGGGCACTGGAGGACGCCGACCTGACGGATCGTTCGCTGTTCGCCGAGCTGGAGGCCAGGGCCGGGGTGCGTGTCATGCACAGCACGTACACCGCGCGCGCGGACGGCGCCCAGCCCTTGGAAGCGGAGCTGCTGCGGGTGCCGCCGGGCACGCCGGTCCTGGTCGGCGAGGAGGTCACGTACGACCAGAGCGACACCCCGGTGCTGCTCGGCAGGGCCGTGTACCGCGGCGACGCCTACCGCCTCGAAGCCACCCTGCACCGCAGCTCCGACTGAACCCACCGCATCCCAGGCGAAGGCCAACTCCCGTGAACACCAGCCCGATCCCGGCTCCCGCCGGGGAACCGTCCGGCCGCGCCGCCGTCGCGGCCCTGGACGTCGGCGGCACGAAGATCGCCGCCGGACTCGTCACCGCCGACGGCGCCCTGATGCACCGCCGCGAACTGCCCACCACCACCGACGCGGAGGGAGGACTGCGCGACCCCGGTCTGGCCGGCACCGCACGGGCCGCCCGCGCCCTCCTCGACGACGCCGCGCGGCTGGGCGTCACGGTGACCGCCCTGGGCGCGGGATTTCCCGAATACGTCGACGCCGACGGCATGTTGACCAGCCGTGAGGTACTGGCCTGGGACGTCCAGCCGGCCGCCGTACTCGCCGCCGAGGCCGCGCCCGGCCTGCCGGTGGCCGTCGGCTCCGACGTGCGCTGCGGGGCCCTCGGCGAGGCACGGCACGGCGTCGGCCGCGGCCTTCCCGACTTCTTCTACGTCTCCCTGGGCACCGGACTGTCCTCCACCCTCGTGCTCGACGGGCGGCCCGTCGCCGGACGGCGCGGGGAGGCCATCGCCCTGGGGGAGTGGGAGGTCCCGGCCTCCGTGGACCCGGACTGGCGCGGAAACCTCGAGCAGTACTGCTCCGGCCGCGGCATCGGCGCACGTCGCACCGCCTGCGACGGCTCGCCCGTACCGGGCGCCCGGGAGGTCACCGCCCTGGCCCGGTCCGGCGACCCCGCGGCGGCCCGCGTCCTGGCGACCGCCGGACAGGCGCTGGGCACGGTGCTCGGCCAGCTCGTTCGCGTCCTCGACCCCTCGGCGATCGTGCTCGGCGGTGGGCTCGGCACCGGTGACGGGCCGCTGCACACCGCCCTGCGCGAGGCCTACGCCCACACCACCCGCACGCGCCCCGCGCCGCCGCCCATCCACCGGGCCGCCCTCGGCCCGGACGCCGGCCTCATCGGTGCCGCGGCACTTCCGGCACTCAGCGGGCTCACGGCGTCGCTTTCCTGACGCCGCGCACCGGCTTTTGAGCCGGCAACAGGCGGGGCGTGGACCGGAACTCCATCGGTCCACGCCCCGCCTGCCGGAGGAAGGGAACTGCTCAGCAGTACAGGTTGTTACCGGGGCTGACGCCGAGGATGGAGGCGAAGCGCTGGTAGGCGTCCACGCGGCTCTGCACCTGGGCGGGATTCCTGCCGTCGCATTCCAGGGAGCCGTTGATCGAGCGGATGGTCTGCCCGAAGCCGGCGCCGTTGACCATGGCGGCGTGCGGGGTCATGGTGCCGGGACCCGACTGGGTGTTCCAGTACCACAGACCGGTCTTCCAGGCCACGGACGCGTCGTTCTGCACCAGCCAGGGGTTGTTGAGCAGGTCGATGCCGAGCGCGTCGCCGGCTGCCTTGTAGTTGAAGTTCCAGCTGAGCTGGATCGGCCCGCGGCCGTAGTAGGCCGCCTGTCCGGCGGGGCAGCCGTACGGCTGGTTCCAGTCACAGTAGTGGGGGTAGTTGGCGGTGTTCTGCTCCACGACGTAGACCAGGCCGCCCGTCTCGTGATTGACGTTGGCCAGGAAGGCGGCCGCCTCCTGCTTCTTGGTCGTGTCGCTGCCCGTACCGGCGAAGCCGGGGTAGGCGCTGAGCGCGGCGGTGAGGCCGCTGTACGTGTAGAAGGAGTTCCGGCTCGGGAACATCTGGTTGAACTGGGCTTCGGAGACTACGAAGCCGGACGGGTTGCCGCCGCCGCCGCTCGCGGGAGCGTTCCACTTCTGGTTGGCGCCTCCGGTGCAGGTCCAGATCTGCAGACGGGTGCCGTTGGCGCTGTTGTTGTCCCGGACGTCGAGGCACTTGTTCGCGGCCGGGTTGACGATGTCGCGAGCGCCGGTGACGACCCACTGCTGGTTCGCTCCGCCGGAACAGTCCCACAGCTGGACGGCGGCGCCGTTGGCCGTGCTGCGGTCGACGACGTCGAGGCACTTGCCGAGCGCCCGCAGGGTTCCGTCGCCGGAGTTGGACCACTTCTGGGCGTTCGTGCCGTTGCAGTCGTAGAGCTGGACGGCCGTGCCGTTGGCGTTGCTCGCGGCGGCGACGTCGACGCACTTGCCCGCGAGACCGCTGATCTGCCCGTCCGCCGCCCAGGCGGGCGAGACGGCGAACAGAGCGGAGAGGGCGAGAGCGAGCACCGCGCTGACCGTGAGCCTGGCCAGAGGTGGGCGTCTGCGAAGGCTGGTACCGGGGTGGGGGGTGGACATGAGGAGTGCTCCTCCTGAGGAAGAGGTGATGGAGTGACGACGTGGCCGCCGGGCTCCGGTGGGGCTCGGGGCGGCCGCGAGGGTGGGGGACGAGTGCGAGCCGGCGAAGGGCGTCGTGGCGTCACGAGGACTCGACCCGGCGCTGTGGGAGGGGCCTGACGGCCTGGAATCTAAAGGTCTAAACCAATGCGGTCAAGAGCTGTACATGACATCTGGCCGATAATCGAGGGGGCGGCCCCGTAAGCCCTGATGCCGCTGCCGCACCAAAATGGCTCGCGCAAGCCGTGGGCCGAGATGATCCTCAATGCCCCGCCGCGCGAGCGGCCGACCCGCTGAACCGGACGGGAGCATCGTGATCCCCAGCCTTGGACGGCAGTTGCTGCGGCGGCTGCGTGGCCGCCCCGAAGTCCTCGGCGTCACGCCGCACCTGCGCGAGGACCGCCTGCCTCTTCGGCCAACCGCGGGTCAACTCCGGGACGAGACAGCCGCCATCGAGTCCGGGCGTGTCCGAAACGCCGACGAACTGGCCGTCCTGCTGCTCGCCGTCGACCGCGACGGTGACCCGAAGCTGCTTGCCGACACCGGACAGTTCCTGCTCCGGGCAACTCCCCGTTTGTGGCTCATGCTCGACGTGGCGGTACGCGGTGCTTGGCGGCCGGCACCACGCTGGTCGGCGGCCGCGGTGCAACGGCTGGCCCAAGGTGAACCCTCACTGCTGGGGCTCACGGTCGCCGCGTTCCACTCCGACGGCCATGTCCGTGAGGCGGCCGTCGCGCGTCTGGCCGAACTCGACGACACGCCGGCGGTGCCCGCACTGGCGCTGCGGGCCTCGGACTGGGTGCCGCAGGTCCGTGACGGTGCCCGCGCGGCGCTCGAGCGCCGTCTCGCCGAGCCCTCCGGTGCGGCGTTGGTCGCGGCCGCGGCCGTCGCCCTGGCCCTGCGGGACCGGCGCGAGGGCCGCTGGCTGGCCGAACGCGTCGAAACCGTCTTGCGGGAAGGCCCGGACGAGCTGCTGACCGCCGCCCTCGCCGCCCCGGACCGGCTCACCCGCCGCACCGCGCACCTGACCGCGCTCGGCGTGGGCCGACTCGACCTGGAGCAGATGCTCCACGCCGCCGAACACGACGACGACCTGCCGACCCGGATCCGCTGCGCCGAAGCCGCGGTGAAAACCGCGGTCGCGGCCGGAACCGTCGACCGCGTCCGCCCCCTGCTGTCCAGCGGCGCCGCGAGGGTTCGCGCAGAGGCCGTGCATGTGCTGGCCCGAGAGGGCGACATCACCCCTGCCACCGCCGCGCTCGCCGACCGCAACCCGATCGTGCGGGCGGTCGCTCAGGCGGCACTGCGCCGCACCGGATCCGACTCGGCGGAGCAGTACCGGTGCCTCGTCACGACGTCCCGCCCCGAGCCGGGAGCCATCGCCGGCCTCGGTGAGACGGGGACCGCTGACGACGCCGTCCTCGTCGCGGCCTGGTTGGAACACCCGCGGCCTCGCGCACGGGCCGAGGCTGTGCGCGCGCTGCGCCGTCTGGGCGCGGCCGACCCGGAGCCCCTCTTCGCGATGCTCACCGACCCGTCCGGAGCGGTGACCCGGCAGGTCACCATCGCACTGCTTCCCTGGACGTCCCGTCTCGACCTGCCGCGCCTCCGCCAACTCCTCACCGCGAGCAACCCGCAGCACACCCGCATGGCCGCCTACCGGTTGCTCCACGAACGGGACACCTGGACTCGACTGCTCGTCGACCTCGAACTCGTCGCCGATCCGTCACCCCCGATGCGCAACCGGGCCCGTGGCGACATCGCGACCTGGCTCGCGCGCGAAGCCGCCACGACGTACTCGATGCCGCAGGGCCGCACGCTCGACGCGCTCAATGAGCAACTGCGCGCCGCCGAAGGTGTGTTCGGCCCGGACCGGGTGCGCCTGCTGCGCTTCCACCTTGGGCTCGGAGGTTCGTCAACCACCTGAACTCCTACGCGGGTTCGTCATCGCCCGGCCCGCCTGGCAGGCCACTCGCCTGGCGGACCGCCGCTCAGAATCATGCACACGGTGAGCGACACACCCGAGCGGTGGAGTAAGGCCGGCGTCTACCCCGACATGTGGGCGGACCCCGACGAGGACCCCGGTAACAATGACAAACCCAGTCCCGATGGCGAGTTGGCGACCTTGCTGGATTGCCTGACGGGCTATCGGCTGACCCTGCGGATGAAGTGCGAGGGGCTGAACCCGGAGCAACTGGCACGCCGGTCGGTGCCGCCGTCGACCATGTCCTTGCTGGGGCTCGTCCGCCACCTTGCCGAGGTGGAGCGGGACTGGCGCGACTGGATCGTGCCGGGGGACCCGGCGCCCGGGAGCTGTGGGTCCACCGGATCGAGGAGTACGCCCGCCACTGCGGGCACGCCGATCTGCTGCGCGAGTGCATCGACGGCCGGGTGGGGCAGTGGCGCGCGGCTTATGTGGCGTCAGCCGGGGCAACAGCGCGGTCCGCGCGGCGCAGTTCCCCGGCCGTCAGCGCGGCATGGGCGCCGCCGAGGCAGAGCAGTCCCGGGATGGCGAGCATGGTGCGCTGATCGCTCTCCAGCACATCCTCGTAGCGGTGCCTGGAGACCTCGACGACACCGCGCGCATTGGGCGTCGTGTCGAAGGCGACGTAACGGCCGTCCCTCATCTCGACCGACTGCAGGTTGGTCTCCTGCTGCGTGCTGAACACCAGCAGTGCCACACCTCCCACGGCCAACGCCCCAAGTGCCATCTGCACTGTGCCCGGCAGGCACCGGAAGGCCGGCCACATCGCGTCCTTGGCCGCACGCGTCTGGGCCAGTCGCACCAGAGCGGAGACACAGGTCGAGAAGACGGATGCGAAGATCGCGGCCACCCACCAACTCGCGCCCGGCAGCGGCAAGGTCCCGGGCAGCCATGTGAGCGCGGCCAGCGAGAGGAGCGCGGTGCCCAGGCCGGCCGCAACACCACCATGCAGTTTGAAAGTCCACCCCATGCTTCACAGCGTGTCACAGAGGTGAGGCGCTTCATGGCTCGCGCCCGGGAGCGGTGCACGAGCCGGCGGTGGCGGCCTTGTCCCTCCCCGTGCGCGCGGAGGGCGCTTACCTTTCAGGTCATCGCCCCCACTGCGCCCACCTGCCAGGATCGCCGGTGTCACAGAGCCCGACCGGCCGGAAGGACGCCATGCCCGCCTACGCCATAGCTCACTTGCAGGAGGCCGCTCCGCACCCGGAGATCGCCGAGTACATCGAGCGCATCTCCGCCACCTTCGAGCCGTACGGTGGCCGTTTCCTCGTGCACGCCGCGCGTCACGAGGTGAAGGAGGGCAGGTGGCCCGGACACGTCGTGGTGATCTCCTTCCCCGGGATCGCCGAGGCGCGGGCCTGGTGGGACTCACCCGCGTACCAGGAGATCGCACCGCTGCGCTCGCGGCACATCGAAGGCGACATCATCCTGGTCCCGGGCGTCCCCGAGGACTACGACCCGACCGGCGCCGCGAAGGCGATGCGGGAGGCGCTGCCCGCCGGGTAGCTCTCGGATTCGGGCACGCCTTGACAGTCCGGCCCCGTCACCCGCAGGATCACCCCGTGAACCTGTCAGACAGCCAGACAGGTGGTCCGGGGCCGCGGCGCGTCAGCGCCATGGAAGCGGTGCTCGGCCACCTTCGCGGCGCCATCGAGCGCGGTGACTACGCCATCGGCGACAAGCTCCCCTCGGAGGCGGAGCTGTGCCGCACCCTGGAGATCAGCCGGCCCGTGCTGCGGGAGGCCCTGCGGGCCCTGCAGACGATGGGGCTCACGGTCTCCAGGACCGGCAAGGGCACCTTCGTCGTCGCCGCCGCCGTCGAGGACCCCACCTTCGGCGACTACGCGGCCAGCGACCTCCTGGAGGTGCGCCGCCACGTCGAGATCCCGGTCGCCGGGTACGCGGCGCGGCGCCGCACTGCGGAGAACCTCGACCACCTGGCCCACCTCCTGGACCGGATGGAGCAGGAGACGGACACCACCGCGTGGGTCGCGATGGACACCGTCTTCCACCTGGCCGTGGCCGAAGCCGCCCAGAACCCGGTCTTCCGCCGGGTGATCGAGGAGATCCGGGACGCGCTGGCCCGCCAGTCCGCCTTCCTCAACGAACTCGGCGGCCGGCGGGAGCAGTCCAACCGCGAGCACCGGGCGATCGTCGAGGCGCTCATCGACGGCTCCGAGCACGACGCGGTGCAGGCCATGACCCACCACCTCGACCGCGTCGAGACGACCCTCACCGACATCATGCGTCCGAGCCGCGCGGACGCCCCCACGGAAGACGGACCCGAGGCATGAACCAGGCAGTGATGTACGGAGCTTCGGTGGCCGAGGCTCCTGTGGTCCGGGAGCCCCTGCACGCCCCCGTCGCCCACCTCGTCCGCGGCGGGGTCGTCGAGGGCATCCATCACGGCTCGGTCGTCGTCCTCCGCGCCGACGGAGCCGTGGAACTGCAACTCGGCGACATCGAGGCCGCCTTCTACCCGCGCTCGGCGCTCAAGCCGGTGCAGGCGGTGGCCATGCTCCGCGCCGGGCTGCCGCTCGACGGGGAGCTGCTGTCACTGACCGCGGCCAGCCACTCCGGGGAGGAGCGGCACCTGGCCGGCACCCGGCGCATCCTGGAACTGGCCGGAGTCACCGAGGACGACCTGCGCAACGTCCCCGACCTGCCGTACGACCCGGTCGTCCGCGACGCCTGGGTGCGCGAGGGGCGCCGGCCGTCCCGGCTCGCGCAGAACTGCTCCGGCAAGCACGCGGCCATGCTCTACACCTGCCGGCTCAACGGCTGGTCATTGGAGGACTACCTCGACCCGGGCCACCCGTTGCAGCGGGCCGTCGCCGAGGCCGTCGAGGACCTCACCGGACAGGCGATCGCCCGGGTGACCGTCGACGGCTGCGGAGCGCCCCTGTTCGCCGTCTCGCTGCACGGGCTCGCGCGCGCCGCGGCCCGGATCACCACCGCGCCGGCCGGCACCCCCGAGGCGAGGGTGGCGGACGCCATGCGCGAGCACGCCGAGACGGCCTCCGGCTCCGGGCGCGACGTCGCGGCGCTGATGCGCGCCGTGCCCGGGCTGCTCGCCAAGGACGGCTTCGAAGGCGTCCAGGTCGCCGCGCTGCCGGACGGCCGGGCCGTCGCGGTGAAGATCGCCGACGGAGCGAACCGGGCGCGCGTCCCGGTCGCCGCCGCGGCCCTCGCGCGGGCCGGGGTCGACCCGGCCGCGCTCGCCGAGTTCGCCGGGGAGCCCCTGCTCGGTGGCGGCCGACCGGTCGGCAGCGTCCGGCCCGCCCGCGCGCTCGATCCCGACCCGGGCTCCGGGCTCCGCTCGGGCGGGGCCCACGCCCAGACGTCCGCCTGACCGCACCGTCCACCTCCGAAAAAGGACCCGCACAGCCATGACCGCCGCAGCCCACCGCAGCGAGCACGACCTGCTCGGCCACCGCGACGTACCCGCCGAGGCGTACTGGGGCGTCCACTCCCTGCGCGCCAAGGAGAACTTCCCCATCACGGGGACGCCGATCTCCGCCTACCCGCACCTGATCGACGCCCTCGCCGCCGTCAAGGAGGCCGCCGCCCTCGCTAACGAGGAACTCGGCCTGCTGGAGCCGCGGAAGGCCGCCGCCATCGTCGAGGCCTGCCGCGAGATCCGCGACGGCAAACTGCACGACGAGTTCGTCGTCGACGTCATCCAGGGCGGCGCCGGCACCTCCACCAACATGAACGCCAACGAGGTCGTCGCCAACCGCGCGCTGGAACTGCTCGGCCACGCCAAGGGCGAGTACCAGCACCTGCACCCCAACGAGGACGTCAACCTCGGCCAGTCCACCAACGACGTCTACCCGACCGCCGTCAAGATCGCCACGGTGTTCGCCGTACGCGGTCTGCTCAAGGCTATGGCGGTACTCCAGGACGCCTTCGCCGGCAAGGCCGTCGAGTTCCGCGACGTACTCAAGATGGGCCGCACCCAGCTCCAGGACGCCGTGCCGATGACGCTGGGGCAGGAGTTCTCCGCGTTCGCGGTCATGCTCGACGAGGACCGTCTCCGGCTCGCGGAGGCCGTCGAACTGATCCACGAGATCAACCTCGGCGCCACGGCGATCGGCACCGGTCTCAACGCCCCCGCCGGATACGCCGAGTCGGCCCGCCGCCACCTCGCCGAGATCACCGGCCTGCCGCTGGTGACGGCCGCCAACCTGGTGGAGGCCACCCAGGACTGCGGTGCCTTCGTGCAGATGTCCGGAGTGCTCAAGCGGATCGCCGTCAAGCTCTCCAAGAGCTGCAACGACCTGCGCCTGCTGTCCTCCGGTCCGCGCGCGGGCCTGGGCGAGATCAACCTGCCGCCGGTGCAGGCCGGTTCGAGCATCATGCCCGGCAAGGTCAACCCGGTGATCCCCGAGGTCGTCAACCAGGTCGCCTTCGAGGTGATCGGCAACGACGTGACCATCACCATGGCCGCCGAGGCCGGTCAGCTCCAGCTCAACGCCTTCGAGCCGGTCATCCTGCACTCCCTGTCCGAGAGCATCACGCATCTGGAGCACGCCTGCCTGACCCTCGCCGAGCGGTGCGTGGCCGGCGTCACGGCCAACACGGCGCAACTGCGGGCCGCGGTGGAGAACTCCATCGGTCTGGTCACCGCCCTCAACCCGTACATCGGGTACGAGGCGGCCACCGGCATCGCCAAGGAGGCCCTGGCCACCGGCCGCGGCGTCGCCGAACTCGTCCTGGAGAAGGGCCTGCTCCCGGCCGAGCACCTTGAGGCGCTGCTGCGGCCCGAGGTGCTCGCGGGCAGTGGCTCGCCGGAGGTCTGAGCGACCACCCGCCCAGTGAGTCGGCAATCCGGTGCGGGTGCCGGTGCTCCTTGGGCGGCGTCGGCACCGGCGCCACCGCGGTCGTGCCGGCCGCCGCATGCCGTGCGTGCGGACCGGCACCTCAGCGGCCTCTGAACCAGGACCGCTCATACGGGACCCCTGCGCGTGCCGCTGACATGGGGGTCGTGCGCGTGCCGCTCGTACGGCGGTCGTGCGCGTGCCGCTCGTACGGCGGTCGTGCGCGTGCCGCTCGTACGGCGGTGATGCGCGTGCCGCTCGGACGGCGGTGATGCGCGTGCCGCTCGGACGGCAGTCGTACACGCGCCGCTCACACGGCAGTCGTACGCGTGCCGCTCACACGGCGGTCATGCGCGCGCCGCCCGGCCGAGAGGCGTGCGTCGCCTTCCGGCCACCAGGCGTTGACACGCTTCCCGAGTGTTGGCCATGGTTTTCCCCGTCGATCTCCGCCGCTGCCAGGCCCTCGGCCTGGCCGGTACCGCCTTCCTCGCGTTGGGCGGTCAGACCGCCGGGGCCCTGCCGGTCGCGGATCTGGTCTCTCCCGAGTCCGGGCGCGCCGCGCTCGGACTGGTGGGGGTGTACTTCGGGGTCGTTCTGCTGATCGCCGCGTGGGCGCTGCTCGGCCGGGTGATCCGCGGCCCCGAGCCGCCCACGCCCCGCGCCCTGCTGCTCGTCCTGGCCGTGTGGGCGGCACCGCTGCTGCTGGCGCCCCCGCTGTTCAGCCGGGACGTGTACAGCTACCTCGCGCAGGGCGCCATGGTCGACGCCCACCTCGACGTGTACACGCACGGGCCCGCGCAACTCGGCGGGCCGCTCGCGGCCGAGGTCGCGCCGGTGTGGCGGGACACCGCGGCCCCGTACGGTCCGGTCTTCCTCGCCGTCGCCTCGGCCCTGTCCGGTCTGACTCGTGGGGAACTGCCGGCCGGCCTGATCGGCATGCGGCTGGTCGCACTGCTCGGCGTGGCCCTCATGGCCGTCGCACTGCCGAGGCTCGCCCGACAGTGCGGTGCCGACCCGGCCGCCGCGCTGTGGCTCGGCGCCCTCAACCCGCTGGTGCTGCTGCACCTGGTCGCCGGCGCCCACAACGACGCCATCATGCTGGGGCTGCTCGGTATCGGACTGCTCGCCGCCCGCGGCCGCCTGCACGTCCTCGGGGTCGTCCTGATCACGCTCGCCGCGCTCGTCAAGGCACCGGCCGCGCTCGGCCTGCTGGCCGTGATCGCGCTGCGCCGGCATACCGGAATGGCACGCGCGGTGGCGACGACCACCGCGGTCGCGCTCGCCACCACGGTCGTGGCAACCGCCCTCACGGGCACGGGATACGGCTGGATAGCGGCCCTGCGGACACCCGTCTCCCCGCACAACTGGTCGCCCACCAGCGTCCTCGGCCGGGTCACGGGCGACGTCCTCGCACAACTGGGCAGCGGCCTCGCGCCCCTCGCCACCCCGGTCTGGCACGCGGCGGGACTTCTCGCGACCACGGCCGCCGTGCTGTTCATCTGGCTCCGGCTGCGCCCCGGCCCGATCTACGCGCTCGGCCTGAGCCTCGCCGCCGTGGCCGTCCTCGGCCCGGCGATCCGGCCCTGGTACGCCCTGTGGGGCCTGTTCCTCATCGCCGCCGCCGCGCCCAGCGCCTCCGTCCGTCACCGGGTGGCCGCCGCGACCGCCGTCCTCGCGCTCGCCGTACTGCCGAGTGGCGACCCGCCGGATCTCGCCCAGGTGGCCCTGGCGGTCTCCGGCGGCGCGCTCGCCCTGGTCGTCCTGTGGCAGGCCCACCAGACCGCTCAGGCACCGGTGCTGGGAGGGACCGCGTGAGACCGCCGCGCACCGACAGGGGACGGCTCGTCCTCGTCCTGTGCCTCGCCGTGGCCGTGACCGTCTTCACCGCCACCGTGCCGCTGCTGCGCGGCTGGTTCGACCTGCGCGTCTACTACGGCGCCGTGAACGACTGGGTGCACCACGGCGGCCGCATCTACGACTACCAGGTGCCGGGGACCACCTACGGTTTCACCTACCCGCCGTTCGCCGCCCTGAGCATGCTGCCGATGGCGCTCGTCGGCCCGAACACGGCGATCGCGGGCGCGCTGCTGCTCAACCTCGCCGCCGTCGCCGCCGTGTTGTGGATCCTCGTCGGCCGGGAACTGCGCCGTCACGACTGGTTCGGCTGGGCCCTGGCGGCCTGCGCACTGGCGCTGCTCGAACCCGTACGGGACACCATCAGCTTCGGACAGGTCAACCTCCTGCTGCTGGCCCTCGTGCTCGCCGACGGTTGGCTGCTGTCCAGCGGGCGCGGCCGCTGGGGCCGCTGGGCGGGGGCGGGCATCGGGCTCGCCGCGGCCGTCAAGCTCACGCCCGCGGTCTTCATCGGCCTGCTGCTGCTCGCCCGGCGCTGGCGGGCCGCCGCCGTCGCGACCGCCGTCACCGCCGTCGCCACTGTTCTCGCGGCCTGGGCGGCACCGGACGCGTCCCGCTTCTACTGGACGCACGCCCTCTGGGACACCACCCGCGTCGGCCGCCTCGACTACGTCTCCAACCAGTCCCTCCAGGGCGTCCTCGCCCGGCTCGCGGCACCCGGCGAACCCAGCCGTGCCGTCTGGGCCCTGACCGTCGTCCTCGTCCTGGCGGTGTGGGTGTGGCGCACGCACCGGGCCCTGCGCGCCGACGACTGGCCGGCCGCCCTCGCCCTCACGGGGCTTGTCTCCTGCCTGATCAGCCCGATCACCTGGGTGCACCATCTCGTCTGGCTGCTGCCGTCGTTCGCGGTGCTGGTGCACGCACGCCGCCTGCGGACTGCGGCCGTCCTGTACGGGCTGCTGTGCAGCAGCGTGGTCTGGCTGTGGTTCGACGACGCCTCCGGACTCGACGGCTTCCTCGGCAGCAACACCTATGTGTGGATCACCCTGGGCCTGCTGCTGACCCTGCCGACCGGTCAGCCCGCCGTCACGAGCCCGAGCCGCAGCGGCAGCACCGAAGAACCCGCACCCGCACCCGCACCCGCACCCGCGCCTGCGACCGGCGAGCCGCACGCCCGGCCGTACACGACGCGGTCGTAGGCCACGGCCGCGGCACAGCTCCCGGACGATCTTGGTGTACGGCGCCTGTTCATCCCTCCCTCATCCCGGTTCGAGGCGGAGTTAAGACCCGGGCAGAACAGTGCTGCCGCATACCACCAGGAGGTTTCGATGAGATCGTGGCGTCGCGCGGCATCCGTCGTATTGGCCTTGAGCGCCCTCGCCTTCGCGCTGACCACCCCGTCGGCGACGGCCGACCCCGGGCATAGCCGCTTCAGCTTCGCGGTGATCGGCGACATTCCCTACGGTGACACCCAGATCGCGGATTTCCCCAACGTGATCAGCCAGATCAACGCCGACCCGGACGTACGGTTCGTCAACCACATCGGCGACATCAAGAACGGCTCCACCGTCTGCAGCGACGACTACTTCAAGCTGATCAAGTCGGACTTCGACATGTTCGAGGACCCGCTGGTCTACACGGTGGGCGACAACGAGTGGACCGACTGCCACCGGCCCAACAACGGAAGCTACGACCCGCTGGACCGCCTGGCCGCCATCCGCGAGGTCTTCTTTCCCCAGCCGGACCGGACACTGGGCCGCAACAGCGTCCGGGTGACCTCGCAGGCCGACCAGGGCTACCCCGAGGACGTCCGGTACACCCGGGCGAACGTCGCCTTCGCCGCCCTGCACATCGTCGGCAGCAACAACAACATGGCCCCGTGGACCGGCAACACCTCGGCCACTCCGGAGCAGGCGGCTGAAGTACTGGGCCGTACGGCCGCCGTGGTGCAGGAGATCCGCGAGACCTTCGCGGCCGCCGCGCACGAGCACAACAAGGCCGTCGTCCTGCTCACCCAGGCCGACATGTTCGACCCGACGGTCACCGGCCCGTCCTTCGCGGACTATTACGCCTTCCAGCCGATCGTCAAGGTGATCGCCGAGGAGTCGGCCAAGTTCCGGGGCCCGGTGTACCTCTTCAACGGCGACAGCCACGTCTACAACAGCGACAAGCCGCTGCACACCGGCTCCCAGTGGCTGCCCTTCTACGGGGTCAGGACCGTCGCGCCCAACCTCCACCGGGTCACCATCGACGGCTCGACCGACGTCCGCAACTGGCTGAAGGTGACGATCGATCCGGGCAGCAAGCAGGTCCTGAGCTGGACCCGGGTGCCCTTCGCCCACGCGAACTGAGTCCCCTCCGGGGGACACCACGGGGGAGCACCCAGCCGCTTACGCCGGGTGCTCCCTGTGGGCCGACGGGCCTCGGTAGCGCCGGCGGGACCGGTCGATGTCGTGCGCGGTGATGATCCCGCCGAGCCGGCCGTCGTCCATGACCAGGATGGGCAGTCCACCGCCCGCGGCGCCGAGGCGCTCCAGTACGGAGTTCAGCAGCTCGTCCGGTGCGGCGAGGGTGCACCGGGACAGCGGGGTCGCGAGGTCCCGTACCCGCAGGCGCTCCCGCTGCCCGGGCGGTACGGCGGCCAGCCGGCGCAGCTGCAGGAGGCCGCTGGGGTGACCGTCGAAGTCCAGCAGGGGCACCACCGAGTGCCCTGTCCGGGCGGCCACCTCGGACAGGAAGCCGTCCACGGTCAGCCAGTCGGGCCCGGTGACCACCGGAGTGGTCATCGTCTGCCCCACCCGTACGCCACGCAGGGCGGTGACCAGCTCCGCCCACCGCCGTTCGGTCGCGGCGGTACCGGCCACGAACAGACCGATGGCCATCAGCCACAAGCCGCCGGTCGTGCCCCTCAAGAGCACCACCCAGCCGCCGGCGGCCAGCGCCATACCCACGACCTGTCCGCTGCGACCGGCCGCCCGCTGGGCCCGCTCGCGGTCCCCCGTACGCCACCACACCACGGCCTGGACCAGCCGGCCTCCGTCCAGGGGTGCGGCGGGCAGCAGGTTGAAGACGCCCAACAGCAGGTTCGTGCCGCCCAGCCAGCCCAGCACGGCAACCGGAATCCGCCATCCCGTCGTCGCGTCCACGCCGGCCGCCGCGCCCAGCCAGACGCCGCCGAGCACCAGGCTGGCGAGCGGCCCGCTGACGGCGACCGAGAACGCCGTGCGTGCCGTCGTCGGCCGGTCCATCCGGGTCAGTCCGCCGAGCGCCCACAGGGTCACATCCCGCACTGCTATCCCCGCCCTGCGGGCCGTCAGCGCATGCGCGGCCTCGTGCACCACCAGACTCGCCAGCAACAGCGAAGCACCGACGACCCCGGCGGCCGCGTACACAACCGGTGCCAGGCCCGCCTCATACCTGGGCAGCGTCCAGCTGGCCAGTCCGTACGCGAAGAAGAGCATGACCAGCGGCACGCTCCAGTGAGCCTCAATCGCCAGCCCTCGGATGCTTCCGATCCGGATCGAACCCTTCATTCCCATCACCGCCGACAGGTCAAGCCCTCCGGCCGTACCCCTCCATTCCAGGGTCCGCCACAGACCAACGAAAGGAAACATCCATCCGAATCCGGCAGTGATGGCCGTCGCGGGCATACGGCGGCCGGCTGCCTCAGCCCGTCGGACACATGGAAGGGGCCGGTGTAGTCGGTGAAACGGACGACCACTTCGACGGCCTCGGCCGGGCGCAGGGCCACGGTGCCCTTCCAGCCGTGGTCGTACGCCCCCGGCTCCCGGTTGTTCCGCGAGACCACCTGGAAGTGGTCGAGGTGGAGATGGACCGGGTGGTGGAAGTTGGTGGTGAACCGCCACACCTCGGTCTGTCCCAGCTCGGGCCTGGCCAGAGCCTGGCCGCGCCGGGCTCCGGCGCGACCACCTCGCTGAGCTTCGCCGGCACCCTCGTGTCGTCCTCGGGTGAGCCCGACCCCACGTCGAAGCGCATGACCTCGGCGGCCGTGCCGTCTCCGAAGCGGTTCAGCAGACGCACCTCCGTGCCCGCGCGGTACCGGGAGAAGTCGGCGACGACGTCGAAGCGTTCGCCGGGTGCGATCTCCAACGCGTCGTGGGGGCGGGGCGAGGACAGCAGCCCGCCGTCGCCGCCGATCTGCACGAAGGCGTCCCCGCCTCGGGCTGCGGGTCCAACTCCAGTTTGTAGGTGTAGCTCCGCACCCCCTCGGCCAGGTCCATCGCGCCGTGTTCCATGGACATGCCGTGCTTGCCGCCGGCCATTGTCCGAAGATCGCCCGGCAGCGACAGGCAAGGCCGCCGACGCCGCGATCGGCGCCACCAGGCAGGCCCTGATCGAGATGGGCCGCAAGCACGCGCGGGATGTGCGTCTGGTGCGTCCCGCGCAGACCACCACGGACTGCGGATCGTGCGGAGCGAGAACCAAGCACGCACTGCCGTTGTCGGAAGGCACCTACACCTGCACCGCGTGCGGAGCTGTCTGTCCCAGGGACAAGAACTCTGCCCGCGTGATGCTCGTCCGGGCAGGTCTGGACCCGGCTGGTGTCGAGGGCGCAAGACCTCCTGGAGCGCTGCTCCAGGAGGCGGCCTGAGCCAGGAATCCCCTCCCTTCAGGGAAGGGAGCAGTCACTTCCGCCAGAACAAGTGGTGCGTCACGCCGCTCGGGCTGGGCACGACCTCGAGGTGGAACCGGTCGAGCAACTCGTCGGGTGACTCCCAGAGCCGCAGTCCGGAGCCGAGCTTCACCGGGGAGACGGCGACGTGCATGGTGTCGACGAGGTCGGCGTCGAGGAACTGCCGGACGGTCGTGATCCCGCCGCCGAGCCGTACGTCCTTGCCCTGCGCCGCCTCCTTCGCCTGATCGAGGACCGTGGCCGGGTCGCCGTCGACGAAGTGGAAGGTGGTGTCGGAGAGCGTGAACGAAGGACGCTTGTGGTGCGTCATGACGAACACCGGGGTGCGGAACGGGGGTTCCTCACCCCACCAGCCGCGCCACTCGTGGTCGTTCCAGGGCCCGCGCTGGGGCCCGAACTTGTTGCGGCCCATGATCTCGGCGCCGATGTTGCGCGCGTAGTCCCGCGTGAAGTAGTCGTCGAGGCCCCGGCTCCCCCCGGGGTCGGTGCGCATGGGCCAGCTCGCCGTGGCCCCGGCCCAGGCGAACAGCCTCTCGGGGCGGACGTGGCCGAACGGACTCTCGAAGCTCTGGTCCTCCCCGGCACCGATTCCGTCACTGGAGACGTTGAAGTTCTGGACCCTCAGTAGTTGAGCCACGTGTTCCTCCGGTGGTGTCGACAACGGTGGTGAGACTCTCCGGGTGGGGAAAACTCATCGCCGCGCAGTGTGGGCTGCCGACTACCACTATCCGGTGAGGAGCAAGGGCACGAGTGGGACGAACACGCGGATCCGCTGCCCGCGTTCGCCGGCATGATCGGCCGGACCGTCAGCGGCCGGGTCACCAGGCTCCGGCCGGTGTCACGGTCACCGAAGCAGGTTCAGTTGGCCCCCGCGTGGCCCGCCGCCCAGGACCGGCGGGCCGGCGCCTCGAAGGCGCCTACGCGAGGTAAGCGGAACGTACGCCTCCACCGTTCGAATCGGAAGCCCTGCGGCTGTGTGCCGCCGCTCACACAGGCTTGGCGTACTCGCGGACCGCCGGTGCGACGGGGGCGCCGTTCCGGCGTGCCGAGCCGAGCGCGGCCTCGACCACCGCGACGGTCGCGTGGATGTCGGCCGCCGTGACCAGGGGAGTGCGTCCGTGGCGGATGTCGTCGCGGAACTCGGTGAACAATCGGCGCAGTGCCGCCACCCCGGCGGGTCCGCCGACCTGGCGGGAGACGCCGGAGCCGTCCGCTCCGCGCACGGAGACCGAGGGAGCGTCCTCGTCGGCGAGTACGTGGCCGTGCGAGCCGAGCACGCGCAGGGTGGACGAGACGGGGGCAGGGCCGATGCCGGCGGGTGCGCGGGCCACGGTGGCGGTCGCCACCACTCCGTTGCGCAGGCGGAGCGAGAGCACCGCCGCGTCCTCGACACCGTGGGCGCCGTGGGGACCGTCGAACAGCGGCGCGTGGGGCGCGGCGCTGCTGAAGGCTACGACCTCGTCCACGTCCAGGCCGGTCAGGTGCCGGACCGCCAGGGCCGGATACCACCCGAAGTTCATCAGTTCGCCGCCACCGGACAAGGCGGGGTCGCAGACGAGTTCGGGGCGCTCGACCGTGGTGCCGTCGAGTCCGCCGGCCGCGAGCCACTCCGCGTCGACGGCCAGGGGCAGGCCGATCGCGCCGGAGTCCACGATGCGCCGGGCCCGTACGACTTGCGGAGAGTAGAGACGGTGGACGGCGGTGAGCAGTCCGCGGGAGCGGTCGGCCGCGTCCCACAGGCGCTGCGCGCCGCGGGTGTCGGTCGCGGCGGGCTTGTCGACGATGACGTGCCGGTCCGCTTCGAGCGCTCGCAGCGCGAGTTCGACGTGCCGCGTGGGTTCGCTGCACACGAGGGCGATGTCGCAGGTGGCGAGGCCCTGGTCCAGGTCGAGCAGCGGGATGCCCGTCGTACGGGCGAGGGCGGCACTGTCCTCGGCGAAGGGGCTGTCGGCGGAGTCGGCGCAGCCGATCACCTCGAAGCCGGGCAGGGACCGCAGCAGCGGCACGTAGTCACGGGCGTGCCGGACCCCGGATGCGATGAGGATCCTCATGTCAGCAGACCTCCTTGACGTCGACGGGGCGGCCTTCGTCCGCGCTGAGCTGTGCCGCCAGGGCGGCGGCCAGAGCGGCACGTACCTGGTGGGGCGCGGTCAGCGGGGCGGCCACCCCGTCGAGCACGTCGCGCAGGTGCCTGGTCTGCTCCGTCATGGCGCCGTCGATCGAGGCGGGGGCGACCGGCGGCGCGGAGTGCGCTCTCGGCTCGTCCTCGCTGCTGTGGTGCAGGGTGCCGGCCGTGCCGGACAGCACGAGCCGGCGGACGAACGTGCCGCGCGCCTCGAGGGCGTAACACAGTTCGACGGTGGCGAGGGCGCCGCCGGCGAAGCGTACGAGGATCTGGAAGCTGTCGGGGGTCGGCATCCCGGGCGCCCATGTGCGGCAGGGGCGGGCGAAGACGCGGACGGGCTCGTCGTCCATGAGCCAGGTCAGCAGGTCGAGGGCGTGTACGCCGTTGTGGGCGACATGGCCTCCGGAGCGGGCCGGGTTCAGCTGCCAGCCCCGCCAGCCTCCGGGCCAGACGTGCCCGGTGTACCAGGTGAGGTGGGCCAGGCGGGGTGTGCCGATCGTGCCCTCGGCGACCGTCCGGGCGATTTCCAGGTGGACGGGCTGGAAGCGGGCCGTCTGGGCGACGAGCAGGGGCCGGCCGGTGGTCTCCGCGGCCGCGAGGACCCGGTCGACGTC
The DNA here is from genome assembly GCF_040643155.1 of Streptomyces sp. NPDC047453. NCBI lineage: Bacteria > Bacillati > Actinomycetota > Actinomycetes > Kitasatosporales > Streptomycetaceae > Streptomyces > Streptomyces sp. NPDC047453. The sequence goes on from NZ_JBEYTS010000030.1 coordinate 43,032, forward strand.
GGCCACCTTCAGCGCGGCGGGTTTCTCCAGGAGGACCGCGCGGCCGGCCTCGAGCGCTGCCACGGAGAACTCCGCATGCGATTCGGGGGAGGTGCACACGGCGGTGACGTCGATGCCGTCGGACCACGCGCTCGCCGGGTCGGTGGACCAGGTGACTCCCTCGGCGAGGGCGGCCAGCGCGGCGGCCCGCTCGGGATGACGGTCGACGACGTGGGCCAGCCGCATTCCCGGGACACCCGCGAGCGCGGCGACGTGGTCACGGGCGATGGCACCGGCACCGAGGACGGCCACGCGATGGTCGCGCGGCCGCTGTCCAGGGTCCCGCGATTGCCTCTGCCCGGGTTCTCCGGGCTCTCCGGGCACGACGGCCTCTCCGGGCACGGGGGCAGGGCGCACGCACGGCTCCTCACACTCGACTTCTCGGCTGGGAGTTCAGACGTCAGACATCTTATGTCCAAGCCGTGAATTCCGGGAGGGGTGCCGTACGCCGGCCCTCAGGAAGGCGGTTCGGCGTGTCCGCCGCGCACGCAGTGGGCGACGTCCACCAGGCCCGCCATGTGCGGGAACTCGGCGACCCGGGCCTCACGGCCCCCGGTGATCGCCTGTGCGGTGGGGGTGAGCGCGGTCAGGGTCATCACCGCGCCGGCGGCGGCCGGTGTGCCGCCCGGTCTTCGCGCCCCTCAACGACGCTGCCGGTGACGCGGTCACCTGCCGCGAATCCTGGACCGGTGTCCGGCGAACCCGCATGTCGGCCGGGTGCTCCGGCGCCCCGCCGCGCGATACGGCGGGGCGGGAGGTTCACCCATCAGGACCGGCCCGCGTCGCGTACCGGACGCGCAGTGCGGACGATGAGGTCATGCGCCCTCAGCCGACGGAAGACGTGCCGCCGTCCCTTCACCGTGTCCGCCCGTACCGGCAGAGCTTTGCCCGGGCCTCGGCCACCGTGACGTTCGCTCTCGCAGCCGGCGTGCTGACCGGATGCGGCAACAGCGGCGGGGGTTCCACGGTCAGCCCGAGGCCGACTCCTCCCAACACGGCGTCGTTCTCGTCCCATCCGCTGCCGTCCTCCGCGTCGTCGGCCATCGCCTCCGCCCGTGCCTCGGCGTCGGCGGCGGCCTCGTCCGCGTCCGCGCGTGCCTCGGAGTTCGAGGCGTCGGTGTCGGCCGAGACCGCCCGGCGGGCCGCGGCCGCCGAGAAAGCGCTCAAAGGTGTCAAGGGAGGCGGCAACGCGCGGTCGGAGGTGAGCCTGACCGGAGTGCCCAGGACGCAGACCGGAGGTGTGCCGGCTTCCCTGGTCACCATCACCAACAAGACCGACCGCAAGGCGTCCTACGCCGTGCAGGTCGACTTCCTGGACGCGCAGGGACACGTGGTCGAGACCCGCTACGCGGGCGCGGAGAACCTGGAACCAGGCAAGCGCGAGCAGCCCATCGTGTTCAGCCGGAAACCTCCCGAGCCCAAACTGACGCCCCGACTGGCCAAGGCCGAGCGCTACTGAGCGGCTCGGGGTGTGCGGAAACCCGGTACGCGTCCGGGCCGCCTGAGTGGTAACAGCTGTTACCATCGGTGGATGGCGAAAACACAGCTGGGCGCGCGCGTCGATGACGAGATCAAGGAACTGGCCGAGGCTCGTGCGAGGGACCGCGGTCTGAGCCTCGGTGACTACATCGCCGGCCTGGTGCGAGAGGACACCAGCGGGCTGCGGCAGCGGGGTCTGGATGCCGCGCGGCGCTTCCTCGACGAGCACCGGAGTCTCTTCGACGAGGCGGAAGAGGCCGATCGCCGCCCCCGGGGAGCGCACGCCGCGTAATGGAACTGCACATCGACGTCCCCTGGATCCTGCAGGTCGCCGAACTCGCGGGAGCGGGGGACCCCGCCCCCGACGACTTCGGGGTGCCCGTGGCCGCGGTCGCCTGCCACCGTGCCGAACTGCTGGGAACACCCGTCTACGACGGCCCCTACGCCCGCGCCGCCGCCCTCGTGCACATCCTCGGTTGCTGTCGCTGGCTCGAGCGCTCCAACATGGCCGTGGCCGCGGCGACGGGCGTGATGTATCTGGAGGCCTCCGGTATCACGGTCAAGCCCACCCGCGAGGACGCCATCGCCCTGCGCGACCTGCTACGCGATCCCGGCTGCACCGCCGAGAGGATCGCCGGCCTGCTGCGCGCCTGGCCGCAGGCCGCCTGAGCCGCGCTCCTCGGGCAGCCGGCCGACGTGCGTCCTCCCGCACCGGTCGCATGAGACGTACCGAGGGCTTCGCCGGGCGTGCTCGGAGTCGGAGCCGACCACCATCATGGTCGACACGGCGCTGATCCCCGCTCGTACGACGCCGAGCGGGGATCAGCACCGGGTCGGCGGGCCGGGGCCTCACACCTCGCCGCGCGCCATCGCGATCAGCCGGTCCAGCACGGCGGCGTCGGCGCGGACGCCGTCGTGGGCATGGGTGTTGGTGATCCACGGCCGCAGACCACGGACCACCTCGGCGGTCTCCAGGGACTGCTCGCGGTCGACGAACATGTCGTCGAAGTACACGGCCGCCGCCACCGGAACCCTGTTGCCGGCGAGCCGGTTCAGGTCGTACAGGGCGGGCCAGTCGCTGCGCGCGGCCAGGAGATGCGCCGCCTCGCGCAGCGGAACCAGCGCCGGGTCCTCGTCGAACTGCCAGGGGTAGATCATCTCGCCGGTGAAACGGAACGGGCCGTCACCGTCCGCGTCGAAGTCGGGGAACTCCTCGCGGACGCGGTGCGCCGACCATGCGGTGCCCCGGCCGCCCTGGGCGTAGATGGGCTCGTGGAGCACCGCGTACAGGGGGCGCGGCGCGAAGGACAGCGTGGCCTGGGCGCCGTGCAGGTAGGCGTCCGACAGCCGTGGTCCGGCCGGCCCGGCCACGAACGCGCTCTCCAGCAGGTAGTGGAGGGCGTCGAAGCCGGACGAGGTGCCCAGACCTATGCCGAGGGACTGGAAGCGGCGGGCGCTCAGCCGCTCGCCGGACGGCATGCGCATGTCGTGGCTGCCGAGGTGCGCGGCGATCCGCCGGGCGAGTTCCCGATCGTCCGGGTAGCGGGTGAAGAACACCTCGTTGTGGCGGGCGGTGCGCCGGTACGCGGCCCGTACACATCGTCGGCGTGACCCGTCAGCGTGGGCAGGCCGCCCGTGATGAAGACCTGGTCCAGGCCGTGCGGGGCATGGCTGAGATAGGTCAGTGCGCAGAATCCGCCGAAACTCTGGCCCAGCACGGTCCACGGCCGGTCGCCGACGAGGAACCCGCGCAGCCGCTCGGCGTCGCGGACCATGGATGTAGCCCGCGCCGATGTCGGTGTGGAACAGGTCGGGGCTGAACTGGCGGATGCCGAGGCCTATGCCGAACATCAGCAGCGCCCACACGTTGCCGAGGAAGGCGACCCCCGCGGCCGACAGCGGCAGGCTGAGCAGGGTCCCGCCGATGCCGACGAGCGTTCCGGCGCCCAGGACGAGGGCGCGGCGGCCCCCTGGTCTCCGGCCTTGATGGTCTCCGCGGCGGCGGTACCGGGCGGCCAGGCCGCGGTGGCGGGCAGCAGCCGGGAGCCGAAGGAGCGGTAGAGCACCCACGTGTCGATGAGCAGTCCGATGAACGCGCCGGTCAGCATGGGCCACACGAGGTCCTTGCGGCCGAAGACGTACGGCACCGCCACGGATGTGAGCAGCGCGTTCGCCGAGGCGAAGGTGGCGGCGGAGATGGCGGACTGGGCGAGGTTCTGCCGGTGGATGGACCGCATACCGCGCAGCCCGGCGAGCGGGATGCGCCCCACGAGCATGGCGATCAGGGCGCCGACGACGGAGGTGTTCGCGGAGATCCCCAGCTTGGCGACGAGGTCCGCTCCGATCACGGCGCCGACGACGGAGAGCGCGACCAGCAGGACGAAGACGACGGGCTCGCGAACCCGGGGATGGTGTGTCGGCTCCTCGACGGGGGAGGGCGGGGGCGCGGTGGGCGGTGCGGAGGTGTGATGGGGCACGGGACATCCCTTGCGTGGGCGAGTCCTGGCGGGTCGGGGGGACGCCGAAGGACGACGGGAACAGGGAGATGAAGAAAAGGGGAGGGTGAAGGTGGAGCGGGGGCGGACGTCGCCGGTGAGCGACGAAGGCCGGCGCGGGCGCGAGTGACCGGTGGGCTGGTCAGGCGCCGAGGGCGGCGGTGGCCTCCGCGGCTCCGGCGGTGACGAGTTCGGCGAGCCGGTCGACGCCCGCGTCGATGCGGTGCGCGGGACCGATGACGGTCAGGGACGCGGCGATCGTGCCGGCCTGGAAGACGGGCGCGGAGACGGCGGAGACGGCCTCGTCGTACTCGCCGTGGCTGACGCTGTAGCCGCGCTCGCGTACGCCGGCGTAGCAGGCGAGCAGGGCGTCGAGGTCGGTGATGGTGTGCTCGTTGAAGCGCTGGAGCGGGGCGGCTCCGAAGGTCTTCTGGATCTCCGCCTCGGGGTAGTGGGCGAAGATCGCGTGTCCGGACGCTCCGGCGTGGCCGGGGATGAGGGCGCCCACGATCGCGGTGTAGCGGACCGGTCCGGTACCGTCGACGGCCGCGGCACAACGGTACCCGCCCCCGTTGGGGACGTTGAGGACGACGCTCTCCCCGGTCTCGCGCAGGATACGGGCGAGGATCGGCCGGACCAGCGAGGGCAGGACCCCGCTGTGTTCGCCCACCCGGGCCAGCCGGTGCACGGACGGCCCGAGACGGTAGCGGCGCGTGATCGTGTCGCAGGTGAGGAATCCGCGCGCGGTGAGCGTGGTGAGCAGCCGCTGGGCGACCGCCTTGTCCCAGCCGTGGTGGCGGGCGATCTCGCTGACGCCCCACTCGGGCCGCCGCTCGGTGAACGAGAGCAGGGCGACCAGGGCGCGGTCGGCGCTCTGCAGCACCCCGCGAGGCGCTGGGGTACCCGGTTCGTCGGTCGGCTCGGCCATGAGACTCCTCGATCATGTGGTGCCCCGCACCGGGCGACTCCGCCGCCCTACGGTGCGCTCGGCGCAACGCCGTAGCGCTGAGCGGCCAGAAGCTATCCGCTGGCCGAGCAAAGGTGTCAAGGGTTCCAGGCGCACTTTTCCGCGCGAACCGGCGCGCAGTTGAACTAGTTGTTTAAATCGTCCTGTTGACTTCCCAGTGTGTATTGCCCCATCCTCGTCTCATGTCGTCGACTTCTGATCAGCACGCAGACCCCTTCACGCCTCCGCAGCCGGAGCAGGCGCGGGCGCAGCGCGTCTACGCGTCCCTGTTCCGTATCGCCGAGCGGCACGCGGCCACCGACGAGCAACGCCGGCGACAGGTCCATCCCTCGGTCATCGCGCCGCACGAGGCCGTCAGACTTGTGTCGTTCCTGCTCAGCGGGGCGGCACAGCCGGATGACGGCGAGCCGGAGGTGGATCGCGCCGACATCACGGCCGCGTTGAGTCTGGTCCCGCTGGTTCGCGGGGAAATGGACGAACTGGAGACCGGACTGCTCCAGATGGCACGAGGCCGCGGCATGACCTGGCAGGAGATCGCCTTCGGCCTCGGGCTGGGCACCCCGCAGGCGGCCAGGCAGCGGTATGAGCGACTGGCCGCCCGTGCCGCAGCCGACGCGGAGGACCCGGAGTAGAGGAGCCGGCCTCGGGGCTGCCCGGCCCGTTTCCTCGGGTCTGCCGACTCCGCGTCGGGCGGCAGTGGTTCAGCGCACGACGAGCGTGGCCTATTCGGCGGGTTCGGACTGGGCCTCGGTCTTGGAGGCTGCCTTGGGCTCCGGCGGGTTGGGAGCGGTGTAGAAGACGGACGTGCCCTGCTTGCTGCGCTGCGCCTGGCTCCTGGCCACAAGGTTTTCGAGAGTGGTGCGTACGACGGTGGTTTTGATGTCGCGGTCGGCGTGTGCCCGGCCGAGTGCCGTGGCGATTTCCGCCGCGGAGCGCGGCTCGCTCTGCTCGGTCAGGTGGCGGCGGACGAGTTCGGCCAGCGTGGGTTGTGCCTTCTTCGCGGCAGCTTCGTTCTTGGGCGCGGGGCTTTTGGCGGATTGCTTCTTGACCGTGGGCTGTTTCGCGGGCGCCGTCTTCGCCTTCTTGCGAGGCTCGGCAGTGGTCTTCTTCCGGGGAGAGGGCACGGAGGCGCTGCCGGTGGTCGCGGGCTCGGGGGCCGTTGCCGCGATACCGAGTGCCTGCTGCATGCTCACCAGCAGGGTGTGGTCGTGCTGAAGGGCGGCCAACTGGGACTGCAACGCCGTGATTTCCGCCGTGATGCGTTCCTGCTCCTTGACGTTGCGCTCAAGGTCGCTGGTTACCTGGTTGATGTACTGCGACGTCAACTCGGTGGACGGAGCCGTAGTTTCGGGCATCCTTCTCTCCTCGCTTCGTGCCGGGCGAAACCTGCGTGCCAGATGCAGAGAGTCAGGCGGCAGGTACTCCGGCTGTGGGGGTCTGGCCCAGTGATGATAGGCCGGGTATATCAGTCGCTGACTGACGACTTCGGCAAGTATGGCGTTCAACCCCCGCCGCGCGAGCGGATTCACGCTCAAGTGGAGGCGATTACCCCCACTCCGTCAGTAGTCGGCGAGAAGATCGACCGGCGACACGGACAACTTCAGATCCTCGGAGGAGGCCAAGAGCCCGTCATTCTCCACTTGGAGGGTGACGGGAAAGTCCTTCTGCTCGGTTCGGCGGAGGAGTTCCTCATGGGCGCCCTCGCTGATTTCCTCACGGAGTCCTTCCCGCGCTCATCCACCTGGTGGACCTCGACCAGCGCGTGACAGCCACAGACCGGCCGGAGACGGCAGCCGGACTTCCAAGAGGGCCTCCGAGCGACATCAACACAGGCCGGGTGGCCGGGTCACGCTGCCGTGACCCGGCCACCCGGCCCGAACGTTCCGGGACTGCGCCGCTCCCCCGCGGTGGCGCCCCTTTCCGTGCTCAAGCGGCCGCCGGCCGCTCCGCGAGCAGATACCGCGTCCAGGGCCGCACGTCGGCGAACCTGGGCTCGGTGAACCCGACGGCACGGAGCACGTCCGCGTACTGCCGCACGTCGGCGGCGGACATGGGATCCTCCTTGACTTCCCCGTGCGCGACACCGCGGACCATCATCCCGGCGATGGCGCGGGTCACCCGGGGAGCCACCGGGCCGCTCGGGAAGGCGTCCGCGATCAGCAGCCGCCCGCCGGGCCGCAGCACGCGGTACATCTGCGCCAGCGCGGTCTTCCGGTGCCCCTCGGGGATGTGGTGCATCGCGAACGTCGAGGTGACCACGTCGAACTCACCGTCGGGCAGGTCCAGGTACTGCGCGGCCGCGAGGACGAAGCGGCAGTTGGCGGACCGGCCCGCGTGCCGGGTCGCGTACTCGACCATCGGTGCCGAGGGGTCGACGCCGACCACCCGGCCCCCGGGCCCCACCGCCTCCGCGAGCCGCCCGGCGAAGACCCCCGGGCCGCAGCCGACGTCGAGCACCCGGTCGCCGGGGCGGACGCCGCTCGCTGCCACCAGCGTGTTGTTCAGGGCCCCCCGACGGCCGCCGAAGATCACCGTGACGAGCAGGTTGTACCGGCGCGCCCACGGGATGAGGAGGCCCGGCTGCTCCGGCTCCCGCACCCCGCTGCCGGCGGTGTCAACTCCGTGACTCTTCATGACCTGTTCTCCTTCCGATGCCCTTGCCGAACCGGCCGACCGCGGTGTCGGCCGAGACGTCCTTCGATGATGGGCTGGACCGGGGCCGCCGTCGTCGCCCTGGCGGCGGGACTGCCCGCTGCCGTACCGGGACCACCTGGCCCGACGGCTACTCCGCCGGAAGTACGCAGGAAATGGCCCTACGAGGTGACGTATTGCCCCGCGCACCGGCGCTACCGTGCGGGGATGAGCATGCGGCTGAGCTTGCGCGGCTACGCGCGGGACGCGGTGACGGCGGGTGCCGTCGCCGTGATCTCGCTGGTCAGCTCAGTGGTGGCGGTCCCCGACCGCACCGGTCTCGACGCGCTCGGATACCTGCTGGTGCTGGTGGGGGGCCTCGCGCTCACCGCCAGGCACCGCTTCCCGGTCGCGGTCGTGGCCACCACGCTCGTCTGCCTGTTCGCCTACCATCTGCGCGGCTACCCGGGTGACGGGGCCGCCGCGCCGGTTCTCGTGGCGATCTACACCGCCGTCCTCGCGGGCCACCGGCTGGTGACGGTCGTCCTGGGCGCGGGCGCGTTCGCCGCGGGCACGGTGACGCTGACCCTCACGTCCTCCGGCGACCAGTCCGCCCGGCAGATCGTCGAGGGACGGTTCCTGCTCGTCGGCTGGGTGGTGGCCGCGGTCATGGCGGCGGAGATGCGGCGCCAGTGGAACAGCAACCTCAGCCAGGCCGAGCAGCGCGCCGCGGATGCCGAGCGGCGGGCGGCCGACGCGGAGCGGCTCCGCGAGGAGACCGCACGCCGCCGCGCGGGGGAGGAACGGCTGCGGATCGCCCGCGAGTTGCACGACTCGCTCACCCACAGCATCTCCGTGATCAAGGTGCAGGCCGGAGTGGCCGTCCATCTGGCGCGCAAGCGCGGCGAGAGCGTGCCGGAGGCTCTGCTGGCCATCCAGGAGGCCGCGGGCGACGCGACCCGCGAACTCCGGGCGACCCTCGACGTGCTCCGCGCACCCGGCGAGGCCGTCCCCGGCCGGGCAGGTCCACCGGTCACCGGACTCGGCCTCCTGCCCGTGCTGGTGGAACGGACCAGTTCCACGGGCCTGCCCGCCACCGTCACCGTCGAGGGGGAACCGAAGGAGCTGCCACCCGAACTCGACCGGGCCGTCTACCGGGTCGTCCAGGAGGCGCTGACGAACACCGCCCGGCACGCCGGGGCCGCCTCCGCCTGGATCCGTCTCGACTTCCGGCCGGACGGGCTGGCCGTACACATCGACGACGACGGCAGGGCGACCCCCGCGGTACAGCCGGAACCGGGTACCGGCCTGACCGGTATGCGCGAGCGGGTCACGGGACTCGGCGGCCGGCTGCACGCCGGACCCCGGCCGGAGGGCGGGTTCACCGTCCGCGCCGAGTTCCCGCTGAACGGCACCGACCCCGGCGGCACACCATGATCCGGGTCCTGCTCGTCGACGACCAGCCGCTCATCCGCGGCGGCTTCCGCGCGCTCCTCGACGCGGAGGACGACATCGAGGTGGTCGCCGAGGCCGCCGACGGCGCGGCCGGTGCCGCGCTCGCCGCCGAGCACGTCCCCGACGTGGCCCTCGTCGACATCTCGATGCCGGTGGTGGACGGGATCGAGGCCACCCGCCGGATCGCCGCGAACCCGGCCCTGTCCGCCGTGCACGTGGTGATCCTGACGAACTACGGCGTCGACGAGTACGTCTACGGCGCGCTGCGCGCGGGCGCGAGCGGATTCCTCGTCAAGGACATCGAACCCGCCGACCTGCTCCAGGCGGTCCGGGTCGCCGCCCGGGGCGAGGCTCTGCTGTCCCCGGCCATCACCCGCAAGCTCATCGCCGAGTACACGTCCCGGCCCCTGTACCCGGGCTCGGGCACTCACCCCCGACTGGAGGCGCTGACCCGGCGGGAGCGCGAGGTCCTCGCCCTGGTCGGCCGAGGCCTCGGCAACGACGAGATCGCCGCCCACATGGTGATCAGCTCGTCCACGGTCAAGACCCACGTCAGCCGCACCATGACCAAGCTCGCCGCCCGCGACCGCGCCCAACTCGTCGTCGCCGCCTACGAGTCCGGCCTTGTCTCCCCTCGCGGCACAGACTCTTAGCCGGAACGGCACCTCACCGTCGGCGCCCGTGTGACGGATCCCGCACCGCGCCCCTTGCGGAAAGGGTGGCCCACACCCTCACCAGGGCCGATCGTGGACGACATGAATGATCACCGCATGGCATCCGGTGAGGTCCGCCGTTTCTGGGGCCGGCTCGGTCTTCCCGGGCTGGTCGACGTCCACACGCACTTCATGCCCGAGCGTGTCCTGCACAAGGTCTGGGACTACTTCGACGCGCAGGGACCGCTGACCGGTGGGCTCGAGTGGCCGATCATCTACCGGAAGGAGGAGGCGGAGCGCACGGCCGTCCTGCGGGAGTTCGGCGTCCGGGCCTTCACCGCGATGCTCTACCCGCACAAGCCCGGCATGGCCCGGTGGCTGAACGGATGGGCGGCCGACTTCGCCCGTCGCACCCCCGACTGCCTGCAGACCGCCACCCTCTACCCCGAGCCGGACGTAGAGGCATACGTCCGTGAGGCCGTCGACGCGGGCGCGCGCGTGTTCAAGGCGCATGTTCAGGTGGGGGCCTACGACCCGGCCGACGAACTTCTCCAGCGGGCATGGGGGTTGCTCGCCGAGGCGCGGATCCCCGTGGTGATCCACTGCGGCTCCGGGCCCGCGCCCGGCAAGCACACCGGCCCCGAACCGATCGCGCGGGTGCTGGCGCGGCACCCGAAACTGCGCCTGATCGTCGCACACATGGGGATGCCCGAGTACGAGGACTTCCTCGGCCTCGCCGAGCGGCACGAGCAGGTGCGGCTGGACACGACGATGGCGTTCACGGACTTCACCGAGGGATTCATGCCGTTCCCGAGCCGGGCCCTGCCCCGGCTCGCGGCACTCGGCGACCGCATCCTGCTCGGCTCCGACTTCCCCAACATCCCCTATCCCTACGTACATCAGCTCGACGCCCTGGAGCGGCTGGGGTTCGGACCGGAGTGGCTGCGGGCCGTGTGCCACGACAACGCGGCGGGACTGTTCGGGCTGTAACACGCAACCGCGTCGCGCAGCGCCGTCCGCCAGGGCCGTCCGCCAGGGCCGAACAGCCTGATATCGGGGCCGACCGGGCCCCTGCGCGTCCCGGCCGCCTTGACGATGATCAAGGGCATGGGGAGAAGGGAAAGCCACGAGTGATCGCTGTTGTAGGGCACGCCGATCTCAGCGCGTCGACGCTGGCTGTGCTGGAGGAGGAACTGCGTTCCCGTCTGGCCGCCTTCGCCCAGGCGGGAACGTCCGGGCTGGTGCGCGCCGGGAAGGGACTGCCGGTGGCGTTCGGGCGGGCCGCTCGGAAGGCGGGACTGGCCCTGGTGACAGTCCTGCCGTCCTGCAACGGGGTACCCGCGCATGTCGCCGAGCCGGACCGGAAGGCGGCCGGGGAACTCCTGCTGCTGTCCCAGCAGGTGCGGCTGGTGGAGTACGACCCCGGTGACCGCTCCTCGTGTGTGACGGCCGACGAGGGTTTGCTGCGCTCGTGCGCGCGGGTGCTGGCGGTCTGGGACGGCTCCCCTTCCTCGGGGCGGGACGCGACGGCGCACCTGGTGGCCTATGCCCGCAGCCACGGTGTCGACGTCGAGGTGCTCTGGCCGCAGGGGGCGGAGCACGAGACCGCCCGCAGGGCGTAGCCCCGACCGCGACGCGCTACCGGCCGCCTCCCCGGGGCCGCCGCCGTCCGATGACCGTCACTGCGACGACGGCTTCCTCTCCGGCTGGTCCGCCCGCAGATCGGCGAGCAGTTCCGCCTGCCCCGCCAGCACACCCGACAGGATCGAGCGGGCCACTCGCATCAGCTCCGCCACCTCCAGGTTCGCCAGCGAGTAGTACACGTTCGACCCCTCCTTGCGGGTCCGCACCAGGTTCGCCCGCCGTAGCACCGCCAACTGCTGGGACAGGTGCGCCGGTTCGATCCCCACCTCGGGCAGCATCTCCGCGACCGCGTGCTCGCGCTCGCTCAGCAACTCCAGGACGCGGATACGGGCCGGGTGTCCGAGCGTCTTGAAGAACTCGGCCTTCAGTTGGTACAGGGGCGTACTCACCCTGCCGTCCCCTCCCCGGCACGGTACGACCGGAACGGCCGGCCCACTAGGCATCGCATCCACCTACTCGTCAAGAACATGCGCCCTATCCTCGCGTGTCCGGCCGCGTCACTGTCCAGCCGGTGCCGTCGGCTCGGCCGGCAGGACTCCGGCCAGGTGCAGGTGATCGCGGGCGGCGTGGATCGCCTCGGGCGTGTTGGCGTAGTCGCGGCCCTCGTGCTGAAGCAGCTCCAAAGCGCCGACGGAGTCGAGTACCTGCCGCTGCTCGGGACGGATCCCGGAGGCCAGGACGACGATGCCGCGCCGGTTCAGCTTCTCCACCGCGTCCTTCAGGACGAGGGCGCCGGTGGCGTCCATCGTGGACACCCGCGACATCCTCAGGACGACGACCTTCACGTCCGCCACCTCGGTCAGCTCCAGCAGGAAGCGGTGCGCGGCGGCGAAGAACAGCGGACCGTCGATGCGGTAGGCGACGATGTGCTCGGCGAGCAGCTGGTGCTCCTCGTCGGTGTGGTCACCCCGGTCGAGGGACACCTGGTCGAAGCGGGCCTGCTTCGCCACGGCCCGCAGGGCGAGGGCCCCGGCGGTCAACAGGCCGATGATCACCGCGTACACCAGGTCCAGGGCCAGCGTCGCGGCCGCTGTCAGGACGAGGATCACGGCGTCGGACCGGGTGGCCCGGGCCATCGCCTTCAGCGAGCCGACCTCGACCATGCGGATCGCGGTGGCGAGCAGCACGCCGGCCAGCGCCGCCAGCGGGATCTTCGACACCAGGGGAGCCGCCGCGAAGACGATCACCGCGAGGACGGCGGCGTGGGTGAGGGCGGCCAGCCGGGAGTGGGCACCGGTGCGGACGTTGACGGCGGTGCGTGCGATGGCTCCGGTGGCCGGGACGCCGCCGAACAGCGGGGCGGCGATGTTGGCCAGCCCCTGGCCGAGCAGCTCCCGGTCCGGGTCGTGACGCTGCCCCACCGTCATCGCGTCGGCGGCGGCCGCGGACATCAGCGACTCCAGCGCGGCCAGCGCGGCCACCGCCACGGCCGGGGCGAGCAGTGAGCCGAGCGAGCCGGGATCGAGGAAGGAGAGGGAAGGCGCGGGCAGTCCCGCGGGCAGGTCGCCGATCGGCTTCGCGTCCAGTCCGGCGACCTGGGCCACCACCGTGGCGGCGATCACGGCGACGATGGAGAACGGCACGGTGGGCCGCCACCGCGCACCGGCCAGCATGAGCACGACCACACAGACCGCGAGCTCTACGGCGGTCCAGTCCGGCGCCTTCACGAACTCCTCGACCGCGTGCCAGGTGATGACGAGGACCTTGTCGCCCTCGGGTTTGGGCACGCCCAGCGCGTTCGGCACCTGCTGCAACCCGATCACTCCGGCGATGCCGAGCGTGAAGCCCTCGATCACGGGTGCCGGCACGTACTGCATATAGCGCCCGGCCCTGAACGCGGCGAGGACGACGAGCATCACGCCGGCCATCAGGCCCACCGTGAGAACGGCGGTCGGACCGTATTGACCGACGATCGGCACCAGGACCACGGTCATCGCCCCGGTCGGCCCCGACACCTGGAGATTCGACCCGCCGAACACGGCGGCCAGCGCGCCGGCGACCACCGCGGTCGCCAGACCGGCCTCGGCGCCGAGCCCGGACGACACCCCGAAGCCGAGGGCGAGCGGCAGCGCCACGATCGCCACCGTCGGCCCGGCGAGCAGGTCACGGCGCGGATCACGCCGCATCTGGGACAGATCGGAGCGGGAGGGCAACAAGGAGGTGATCCGTTGGTACAGCGGAACCGGCACGACCCCTCAGCTTCCCCTCGCACAGCCCCAGCGGGGCGAGCCACACAGAAGCTGTGCCCCGGCTACCTGGGGGCACAGCGAACACAGCATCTAAGCAATTGCGAAATTTAGCAATTCTGAAATCCCATTTGTGCTGTTTGTGTGGATAAAGGGTCGTCGCGGGTCGATGGGACATGTCAGCTCACGCTCCGAGAGCCAAGCCAAGCCAAGCCAAGCCAAGCCAAGCCAAGCCAAGCCAAGCCAAGCCGAGCCGAGCAGGCGGGAGACCGCCCCGTAGGCTTCTCCCGCCCACTTGGTTCCGGTGAGGGAGGGGGAGCGACCATGAACGCCGGCATACAGCGCGGCGCGATCGCCGCCGTACAGGTGCTCGGTCTCGCCGTCTGGTTCTCCATGTCGGCGGTGGTTCCCACACTCCGCGGCGAGTGGGGGCTCGACTCCGCCGATGCCGTATGGCTGACCGCGTCGGTCCAACTCGGGTTCGTCACTGGCGCGCTCACGTCCGCCGTACTCACCCTCGCCGACCGCCTTCCACCCCAGCGCCTTCTTGCTGGCGGCGCCGCCGCGGCCGCCGTGTGCACAGTGTTGCTGGCCCTGTCGGTCGACCGGTTCGCCGCAGCCGTTCCGCTCCGCTTCGTGACCGGTGTGTGCCTGGCCGGTGTCTATCCGGTCGGCATGAAACTCATGGCTTCCTGGGCGCACGGCGCCGCACGCGGCAAGTCCATGGGTGTTCTCATCGCCGCCCTGACGCTCGGATCGACCCTTCCGCACCTCATCGCCGGCATCGGGTCACTGCCCTGGCGGGGCGTTCTCCTGGTCGCGTCGGCCGCCGGGCTCCTGGCCTCCTGCATCGCGCTGGCCTTCATCCGAGTCGGCCCACATGCCGCCCCGGCCGCGCCCGCCCGCAACCCCCGCTACGCCCTCACCATGTTCACCCAGCGCGGCCCCCGCTCGGCCAACCTCGGCTACTTCGGGCACATGTGGGAGCTCTACGCCCTGTGGACCTGGATCCCGGCCTTTCTCGCCGCCACGGACAGCGCCGGCCACCTCCCCGGATCGGTCGAGGTCACTGTGTTCCTCACCATGGGGATCGGCGGTGTCGTCGGCTGTCTGCTCGGCGGCTGGGGCGCCGACCGCTTCGGCCGCCCTCCCGCCGCCATCGCGGCCCTGGTCACCAGCGGTCTGTGCTGTCTGCTCTCACCGCTGCTCGTCCACTCCCCGCCGGCCCTCGTGGTCGCGTTCTGCGTCCTCTGGGGCGCTGCCGTGATCGCCGACTCCGGAGTGTTCTCCACCGCCCTCAGCGAGGTCGCCGACTCCCGCTACATCGGAACGGCCCTCACGGCCCAGACCGCGATCGGGTTCGCCCTCACCGTCGTCAGCATCCAGCTGACCCCGCTCCTCGCCGACGCCGTCGGCTGGCGCTACGCGTTCCTCCTCCTGGGTCCCGGCCCCCTGGCCGGCGCCCTCGCCATGCGCGCCCTGAGAACCGGAACCGGCTCCACCGAGCGTGCGGGACGAGGGCGTACCGCCCTTCGGCTCTGATCACCGCGCCCCAGGCACCCGAGCACTGCCCGGGCTCACTCGTCCAGGTTCAACGTCCGCACCGGGCGGCGGAATCCGCCCGTGCGGAGGGTGAGGATCCCCACGCCCACCAGCGCCCAGACGACGCCCACGACCTTGGCCGGGGTGTCCAGGCTGACCCACAGGGCCACGTTCACCAGGAACCCTAGGGCGGGCAGCACCAGTTGCAGCACGGCGGCGACGGCGCCACGGGCCTCCGCCCGTCCGGCGCGCCGGTCGCGCACCCAGAACCCGATCACCGCCAGATTCACCGCGGCGAAGGCGACGTAGGCGCCGAAGTTGATCAGCGACGCGGCGCTGCCGAGGTCCAGGAAGACGGCGGAGGCGGCGATGAGACCCACGACGAGCACGTTGAGGGCGGGGACGCCGGTACGGGGATCGACCCGTCCGAAGACCGCACGCGGCAGCATGCCGTCACGGCCCATGGCGAAGAGCAGTCGTGCCGCGCTCATCTGCTGGGTCAGACCGCATCCGAGCACCGCGGTGAGGTAGCCGCCCACGAACACCGCCTGGAACGCGGCACCGCCGATGTACTTGGCGATCTCCGGCGAGGCGCCCACGATGTTGCCCACGGCCGAGACGTCCGGGAACAGCGTCTGCATGGCGTAGGTGATGGCCAGGAAGAACACCCCGGCCGCGGCCACGATGAGCAGGATGGCCCGCGGGATGTCCCTGCGCGGGCGCTCGGCCTCCTCGGAGAGGGTGGAGACGGCGTCGAAGCCCAGGAACGACAGGGCCAGCAGCGAGGCGCCGCTGAGCAGGGCGGGCAGCGGCACCGAGGCCGGGTCCCAGCCGGTGGTCCCGAAGGACTCGCCATGGGTGGAGATGGCACGCACGGCGAACACCAGGAACGCGATGGCCACGCCGGCCTGGATGACCACGAGTGCCACGTTCACCTTGGCGGCCAGCTTCACGCCCACCAGGTTCAGTGCCGTGCAGACCACCACGGTGGAGAGCACCCACACCCACGCCGGGACGCCGGGCAGCACGGCGCCCATGTAGATCGCCGCCAGCAGGGCATTGAGCATGGGCAGCAGCACGTAGTCCAGCGTGGCGGACCAGCCCACCAGGAAGCCCACGGGCGCCCCGAGCGACTTGCCGGCGTAGGTGTACACGGATCCGGCGGAGGTGATGCGGCGGGCCATCCGCGCGTAGCTGAGCGCGGTGAGCCCCACCGCGACGAGGACGGCCAGGTAGGCCAGCGGCACATGGCCGTCGGTCGCTTCGGAGACCAGACCGAAGGTGTCGAACACCGCCAGCGGCGCCATGAAGGCCAGGCCGAGGAAGACGATGTGGCGCAGCTTCAGGCTGCGGCGCAACTGTGCACCGCCCTGGGCCGTCCGGCCCCGGTCGCCGTCGGTGACGGTCGCGGTGCCCTGCTCGATGCCCGAGTGCTTTGCCGCGGTCTGTGTGGCGGTGCCCTCGGCGGCGCCTGAGGGGAGGTTGCTGTCAGACATGGGCGTGACCGCCTTCGGCGTGGGTGGAGCAGGAGGTGAGCGCACCGTAGTGGCCGGCGGTGGCGCGTGCCGTGGCGGCCTCGTGGACCACCTCGCCGCCCACCCAGGTGACCTCGGCCCGCTGCTGGAGCAGCGCCGCCGGGTCCGGTTCGAGCGAGTAGAGGTCCTCGGACCAGGCGACGAGGTCCGCCTTGGCGCCCTCGCGGATGACGCCGTACTCGTCCTCCCGGTGCCAGGCCCAGGCGCCCTCGGCCGTGTAGCCGCGCAACGTGTCGTCGAGCCCCAGGCGCTCCGCCGGGGTCCAGGCGTCCTTGCCGTCGAGGCCGGCCCGGGTGAGGGCCGAGTAGAACCCGATCAGGGGGTCCATCTCTCCCACCTGCCAGTCGCTGGAGAGGGCCACATGGGCACCGGAGGTCATGAGTGACCGCATGCGCCAGGCGCGATCCCAGCGGGCCTCGCCGATGTTCTCCATCCAGGTGCCGGCCACGAGGTCCGGGGAGCAGTGGCGCGGCTGCATGGCGGCGGTGACGCCGAGCTGGGCGAAGCGCGGCAGGTCCTCCGGGGCGAGGCACTCGACGTGCACGATCCCGTGGCGGCGGTCGCGTGTGCCGTTGGTGCGCGCGGCCTGCTCGATCGCGTCCAGGGCCAGTCGGATGCCGCCGTCGCCCGTCGCGTGGGTGTGGGTCTGGAAGCCGAGGCGGTCCAGTTCGGTGACGACCTGGGTGAGTTCGCCGAGCGGTGCGGAGGGGTGGCCGCGGTGCCCGGGCCGGTTGGCGTAGTCGTCGAGCATCCAGGCGTTGTGGGGCTCGATCACGTCGTCGGCGTAGAGCTTGACCGGGCCGAACGTCAGGCGGTCACCGCTCGGGGCGGCGTCGGCCGCAGCGCGCAGTTGCTGGCGGAACGCGCCGTCGGATCCCATGGGGTGGAAGAGGGCCGCGATGACGCGGGAGCTGAGGCGTCCCTCGTCCCGGGCACGCTGGAACAGGTCGATCTCGGCGAGCGGGACCTGCGGTTCCACCACGGTGGTGATGCCGGCGGCGGTGGCCATCTCGAGGCTGCCCAGCAGCTTGCGGTAGCGCCGCTGCGGCGAGTACATGGGGATGTCGCGCTGGAGGCCGGCCAGGCCCGCCGTCGTCATGGCGCTCGTGTAGAAGTCGGTGACCCACCCGGTGGCGCGGCCGTCGGCGTCGCGCTCCGGGCGGCCCCAGGGGATGTCGCCGCCGTCGTCCAGGCGCAGCGCGCGGATGGCGGCGTCGTTGAGCCACACCGAGTGCTGGTCGTAGGTGGTGACGAAGACGGGGCGGGAGGTGATGCCGGCCAGGTCGCGGGCGTGGGGGCGGCGGCCGTGGACCACCGAGTACACGGCGTTCTCGGCACAGATCCAGGTCAAGTCCGCTCGTGCGTCGGCGAGTTCGGCGATGCGGCGGCGGACCTCATCGAGGGACTCGGCGCCTTCGAGGCTGACGGCGTCGGGGTCGAAGCCGAGCAGGAGGTGGTTGTGGCTGTCGATGATGCCCGGAGTGAGGAGGCCTCCGTCCAGGCGGCGGTGCTCGCGGGCCGCCGGGGCCTCCGCCTCGTCGCCCACGAAGGCGATGCGCCCGCCGGTGATGCCGACGGCGCCGGCCCACGGGTGGGCGTCGTCGAACGTGCGCACACGGGCGCCGGTGATCAGGGTGTCCAGCATGGTCGTCCTTGGTTCTGAGCCGCGCCACGAACGCGCGGCGAACGTGCGCCGAGACGGCGCCCGCATTTTTTGTCATCGGCGTCAAAGAATGGTTCGAGTCTCATGAGCGTCTCGGCTACTGTCAAGGGATGGCCCGCCGAAAAAATCAGGACGAACGCCGCGCCCACCTCATCCAGGCGGTCATCGACACGACCGCCGAGACCGGGCTGCGCTCTCTCTCCCTCGCGGACGTGGCACGCAAGGCGGGGCTGACCCGAGGGGCCGTCCTGTACTACTACGACGACCTCGACGCGCTGTTGAGCGAGGCCTATCGCGCGGGCATGGAACGCTTCTGCGACCGGCGGGACACGCTGCAGGACACGATCGAGAACCCGTCGCGACTCCTGGGGGAGACGATCCGCGCCGGGCTTCCGACGGGACCGGACGACGCGCTGATGCGCCTGCTGTACGAGTTCGACGTGCTGGCCGAGAGCTCCCCCCTGCACACCAAGCTGGTCGAGTCGATGTACGAGCGGCAACTGGCCACGTACCGGACCGTGCTGGAACGTGGCGCCGGCGCCGGGGCCTTCAATCTCATCCTGGACACGCCGACGGCGGCCCTGAACCTGGTGGCGCTGGAGGACGCCTACGGACTGCACATCGTGGCCGGCAACGGCCAGATCAGCGTGCAGCGGGCCGTCGAGGCGATGTTCGACGCCGCGCGGGCGTTCGGCGCACCGGCTGCGTGACCGCCCCAATTGCTGTTAGGCGCCGACTCGTTGGTGGGCCTTGACCGTCATCCGGAAGCCGGTGCGGGGCGGGTGAGGTCCTCCATGCCGGGGGCTCCGATGATCGCGGTCAGGGTGCGCTGTAGAGCGTTCGCCAGATGGCCTGCCTGTTCGCGGGTGTACCAGGCGCGAGGCTGGACGAGGTCCAGGCAGAGAGCCTTGTCGTGGCGGCTGACGAAGAGGGTGGGGACGGGGCCGGGCGGGATGGTGAGGACGTGCAGGCGCGTGGCGGTCAGGCCGGGCGGCAGCACGGGCGGAGTGCTGTAGTGGGCGACATTGCTGACGGCGAGGGTGACGGCCGCGGAGGCCAGTCGGCTCAGCATGTGCGCGGTGGCCAGGTACTCCAGTTCGGCGTGGCCGGCGTCCAGGGCCGTTTGCAACTGGCGGCCGATCTCTGCGGCGGTGGTGCCCAGATCGGTCTCGGGGCCGACGGCGACAGTGGCGGAGGCGGTGGAAGCGGCGAAGGCGAACTCGTCCGCCGGCAGGGCAGGACGCAGTCGTGACCGCAGGTCGACGGGGATGAGGCAGGTCAGTTGTTCATGGCCGTCCACGGGGGAGAGGAGGCCGCGGACAGCGGTCATGGCGATGGCGCAGAGCAGAGTGTTGGCGCTCGCGCCGCGTAGGCGCGCGTCCCGGGCCAGTGCTTCCGTCTGCTGAGCGGACAGGGCGAACCGGTGGCGGTGGGCGCCGTCGGCCGGCCCTGGTCCGCCGTCGCGGGCGGCCTGCGGAACGAGGGAGGCCGGGTGCGACGCGTCCAGCCGTGTCGACCACTGCGCGGCGTAGGCGGTGACGTCGGCGGGACTGTGCCGGGCGAGCAGGTGCTCTTCAACGGGCCCGGGCAGCCCGGCGGTTTCGGCAGTCGACGCCCTGTCGGCTCCCGCGGCCAGATCCCGGTAGATCCGCCACAACCGCTGGTGCAGCGCCAGCATGCAGGCGCCGTCGCTGACGGCATGCCAGGCCATCAGAGTCGTGCTCGCGCGGGCCGTCGCGGTGAAGCAGGACGCGCAGCACCTGGTCGCCCGGCTTGAGGAAGTGGGCATCGTGCGGGGCCCATCCGTCGGACGCGAAGCTCAGGCCGACAGGCTCATCAGCGGCGTCGCATCGCAGGACAGGACCGCGGGGTCCCTCGACGATGCGAGCCGACAGGACCGGCATCCGGCGCGACAGTAGCTGGACGGCCTCGTGCAACAACCCGGTGTCCAGATCCCCGTGGAGTGTCCAGCCGACGACGGTGGGATTGCCGGTCGCGGCCATCGCCGCCTCACTGGGCGCCAGTACACGCTGCAGACTCAACTCCGTCCTCCCGTGGGCTCGTTGACGCATCGGACCGGCCTCGATCAGGCCCGTGGAAGCACAGTCGACCACGGGCCCCGCGCGAGCAGCAGGGGTCACGACCCGCGCACAGGTGCGCACCGCAGTGGGGGCCGCCCGGGTCTGTGCGGGCATGACATGCCGCTTTCGGAGTAATGGGCGGTATGGGTGGTTTGGTCGTGTCAGGCTGTGACTTCTTGACCGCGGTCGTGTCGGGAGGCCGGGTGTACCGGGACGACATCGGCTACCTGGACCTGGACAGGAAGGGCGCCGAGCTGGTGTTCAAGACCTCAACCAGGCGCTCATGATGGCCGGGCGCGAGGACGAGCCGCGGTGGCCCGGGATCCCTGATGTGGGGCAGCGCCTGAACGAGGAACTGGACCAGATCAGCGAGCGGCTCCAGGCGCTGGCCGCTGCCAAGGACCGGCTTCAGGGCCTGCTGGACGCGGTGCTGGCGATCAGCCGGGAGCTGGATCTGTCGTCCGTGCTCTACCGCATCGTCACCACCGCGATGGACCTGGTCGGCGCCCGCTACGGTGCCCTGGGGGTGCTGCACGAGTCCGGCGAGTACCTGGAAGCCTTCATCACCGCCGGACTGTCCGAGGAGGAGCGCGCCGCTCTGGCCGGGGTGGAGTTCCCCCACGGCCGCGGGGTGCTCGGGCTGCTGATCCACCACCCCGAACCGCTGCGCGTCACCGACATCGCGTCCCACGCGGCCTCCGTCGGGTTCCCGCCCGGCCACCCCCACATGCGCACCCTGCTCGGAGTGGCCATCAGCGTCCGCGGCGAGATCTACGGCGACCTCTACCTCTCCGAACGCCACGACGGACGTCCCTTCGACCGGGCGGACGAGGAAGTCCTCGTCGCCCTCGCCAGTGCCGCGGGCATCGCGATCGAGAACGCCCGCCTGTTCGGCCAGATCCGCGACAGCGCCGAGACCTTCCAGCGCATGCTCCTGCCCACCCTCCCGGACCTGCGGCCCTTCACCGCCGCCGCGATCTACCAGCCCGCCGCCGAGCCCAACCGTCTGGGCGGAGACTGGTACGACGCGGTCATCCTGCCCGACGGCGCCCTCGGTGTCGTGATCGGAGACGTCGTCGGCCACGACCTCCACGCGGCCGGCGCCATGGCGCAGACCCGCAGCATGCTCCGCGCCCTGCTCTACGACCGCCGCACCCCGGCCAGCGGCATCCTCCGCCAGCTCGACATCACCCTGCACGCCACCACCGAGAACCCCGTCACCACCGCTCTGCTGGCCCGTATCGAACCCGATGGGCACGGTGGCTGGACGCTGCACTGGAGCACCGCCGGCCACATGCCCCCACTGCTGATCACCCCCGACCGGCGGGCCGAATACCTGAACGCCGACCCCGGCGTCCCACTCGGCGTCAGCACCGACCAGGTCCGCCCCGACCACACCCGGGCTCTGCCCGCGGGGGCCATGGTGATCTTCTTCACCGACGGACTCGTCGAACACCCCCAGCACTCCATCGACGAGGGGCTGGACGCCCTGGCCGCACTCGCCACCACGTACGCGGACCAGCCGTTGCAGGACTTCGTGCGTACCCTCGCCGGCCACCACCCCAGCGACGGTCACGACGACATGGCCATCCTCGTCCTGCGCACCCCACCGCCCGCATGACCTGGCCGCACCGGCGCCCGCCAAGGGGGTGCGTCAGCGGGGCGAGGGCCGGCGGGTTCCCGGCGCGCTGCCGGTCGACTCCCTGATCTCCAGCCGGGTCGGCAGCACCAACGGCCGCCTCGCCACCGCGTCCGGCCCGTCCATGGCCTTGCGCAACTCCCGCGCGCCGAGGCTGCCCAGCTCGAACGAGGGGAGTTTCACTGTGGTCAGGGACGGTTGCACGATCCGGGACATCGGCTGGTCGTCGGCGCCGGCCACGGACACCTCCTCCGGAACCCCGACCCCGAGGTCACGCAGCGCCGCCAGCGCGCCGAACGCCTGTAGATCGGAGCCGCACACCAGCGCGGTCACTCCGGAGTCGCGCCAGGAGGGCCAGTTGCCCGCCACGCTGTCGTAGGCCGCCGTCACGTCGATGGGGGAGCGCGCCACCACGACGCCCACCTGCTCCGACGCCTTCCGGGCCTCGTCGGTGAACGCCCTGCGGCGTGCCTCCAGGGTCCGGGTCCGGGTGTCGATGTCGAGGTAGGCGAACCTCCGGTGGCCGAGGCCCGTCAGATGGCGGGCGAGTTCCCTGGCGCTGCCGCCGACGTCCAGGTTGACGCGCGGCAGGTCCTTCTGCCGCCCCGGGGAGTCGAGGATCACCACCGGGCACGAAGGGTTCAGGGACGTCACCAGGTCGCTTTCGACCGTGGAGATGATCAGGCCGTCCACGCCCAGGTCGAGCAGCCGCCGGACGCTCTCCTGGCTGACCGTCTGACCCAGGGCGGTGACCACGGTGAGGACCTGGTACTCGGGGCTCAGTTCGCTCAGCAGACCCATCTGCACACTGCTGAAGAACGGGGTCGCGACATCGGGCGCGACGTAACCGACGATGCCGGTCCGGCCGGTGGCGAGGCTGCGGCCCCGGCGGTCGATGCGGTATCCGAGCCGCTGAGCGGCCGCGTGGACCCTGTCCCGGGTGGCCTGGTTCGCCCTCCCGGAGTCCTTCCCGTTCAGGACCAGCGACACGATGGAGACTGACACCCCCGCCTCGGCGGCGACATCGGCGCCCGTAACCCGGCGGCGTGCCACGAGTGCCACTCCCTTCCCGCCGGAGGCCGGCGACCAGCCCCTGCGAGCGCCGCGGCCCGGTCCGACCGGGCTCGCCAGCGTCGATGATACGTTCCGCGGCTCCGGCGCCGGGGCCCGGTGAGCAGTGCACGCCTGGCGGCGGCCGGACCGTCCGCCGCCAGGCGCGCGCACACGAGAACCGAGGTCAGTCCACGATCCTCAGGGCCCGCTCCGGGCAGGCCTCGACGGAGTTCCGGGCCTCCTCCAGCAGTTCGGCCGGGATCTCGTCGACCAGGGCGACGGCGATGCCGTCCTCCCGGAGGTCGTAGATCTTCGGCCAGCCGAAGTAGCACAGACCGTGCCCCTTGCAGAGGGCTTCGTCGACGTGCAGGCGTGGCATGGGTTTTCCTCCTACTGACTGCTGACGTGCTGACGTGCTGTTGGGCTGTCGGCTGAGCGGTCAGCGCACGGCCACGCGGACCGACTCCATGCCCCAGATGACGAAGGCGGAGTTGCGGCGCGGCTCCTCGACGAGCCCGAGGTCCGGGCACAGGTCCCGGATCGAGGTGAAGGTCTCCTCCAGCTCGATGCGGGCCAGCGGCGCGCCCAGGCAGGCGTGCACACCGCCGCCGAAGTTGACGTGGCGGGACGCGTTCACCCGGCCGACGTCCAGCACCTCCGGGTCGGTGAACAGGCGCGGGTCGCGGTTGGCCGCGCCGTACAGCATCGCGATCTTCGAGCCGAAGGGGATCCTCTGGCCGGCGATCTCGACGTCGTCGGCCAGCACCCAGCGCTCGAACAGCTGCAATGGGGGATCCCAGCGGATGACCTCCTCCACCGCCTGCCGCGGGGCCACCTCCTGGGAGGTCACCCGCGCCCACTGGCCGGGATGGCGCAGCAGGGCGGTCATGCCGTTGCCGGTGGTGTTGACCGTGGCCTCGTGACCGGCGTTCAGCAGGACGATCACCGTGGACACGATCTCGTCGTCGGTGAGCTTCCTGCCCTCCTCCGTCTCGGCCTGGACCAGGGCGCTCACCAGGTCGTCGGAGGGCTGCCGGCGGCGCAGCGCGATGAGTTCGCGGACGCAGGCGATGAAGGCCGCGGCCGAGTCGTTGGCCTGCTTCGCCTGCTCCTCGGTGGTGTCGAGCTCGTACATCTTCACCATCGCGTGTGCCCAGTCCAGGAACAGCGGGGCGTGCTCCTGGTCGGCTCCGAGCAGTTCGCAGACGATCGACACCGAGTACGGCATCGCGTAGTCGTGCAGCAGGTCGAACTCGCCCTGCTCGACGAGGTCCGAGAGCAGCTTCCGGGAGCGGGCGCGGACTGCTTCGCGCATCTGCGTCACCCGGCGCGGGGTGAAGGCGGAGGACACCAGCGAGCGGATCCGCGTGTGGTCCGGCTGCTCGAGGTCCAGCAGGCTCCACCGCTCGGCCTGCCAGAAGTCGGCCCACCGGGCGTCGCGCGGCGCGACTCCCATCTCCTCAGGGGTGTACTTGTGGCTGAAGTTCCGGGTGAGGCGGGCGTCCCGCTGGCACGCGAACACGTCCTCGTGGCGCGTCACGAGCCAGAGTCCCAGCGACTCCGCCCTGACGACGGAGGTGTTCTCCCGCAGGTGGTTCAGAACCGGGTAGGGGTCCTTCAGGAACTCGGGGTCGGTCGGATCGAAAATCTGCGCGTCCTGCTGCGAACTGCCCATGGTTCTTCCTTTCAACGTCAACGCTCACCGGTGCGCCGGTGCACCGAACGCGGCTCCTCGGACGGCCTGCCGGCAGTCCGCTCAGCCGTTGGGCGGCCCCAGCCGCTCGCACTCCTCCGAGATCCTTCTGCGCGAGAGCATCGCGTCCCTCGGGCGGTTGATCGTCGTCGCACCGGTCAGCCGGTCGCCGAACCGGTGCGTGACGAACAGGGCGCCGTCGCCGTCGTGTTCGACCTCGCTGCGCCCGCCCGCGAGGATGCGGCCGACGTGCTGGATCTTCATGTCCAGCTGGTCGGACCAGAAGTACGGCACATGCACGAACGGGGTCCGGGCCGCGCCCTCGCCGCGCAGCTCGCCCAGCAGGTTCGCGGCCGCCGCCGCACCCTGCTCGCGGGCGGTGCTCCAGTGCTCGACACGCATCCGGGCGCCGAAGGCGGGGTTGTGCCAGCGCGCCGCGTCACCGGCGGCGTAGACCAGGTCCGCCGAGGTCCGGCAGTAGGCGTCGGCCTCGATGCCGTCGCCCAGTTCCAGGCCCGATCCGGCCAGCCAGCCGGTGGCCGGGCGCACCCCCACACCGGCGACGACGATGTCCGCCTCGATCGCCCGGCCGTCGTCCAGGACGACGGTGGAGAACCGCCCGTCGCCCCTGACCTCCGTCACCGAACGCGATGTCAGCAGGGTGACGCCGCTGTCACGGTGGGCGGCGCACACCCGCTCGGCGGCGACCTCGCCGATCGCCGGGGCGAGCGGGAGCGGAAGCAGCTCGACGACGGTGACGTCGAGCCCCAGCCGGACGGCGGTCGCGGCCACCTCCAGGCCGATGAAGCCGGCGCCGACGAGCACGATCGACCGGGCGGTCCGCAGCGATCCGCGCAGCACGAGCGCGTCCTCGAGGGTGCGCAGCCGGCGCACCCGGGCCTGCTCGTCGGGGAACGGCAGGGGCCTGGACTCCGTCCCCGGGGCCAGGACGAATCCGGACGCCCGCAGCTCCGATCCGTCGCTCAGCCGCAGCACCTGCTGTTCGGGGTCCAGCCCGGTCACCGACGCGCCCAGCGTGAGGGTGATCCCCAGCCGGGACCAGTGCGCGGTCGACTGGAACTGAAGCGCCGGGAGGTCGAGCACGCCCTGGAGGACCTGCTTGGACAACGGCGGTCGGTCGTAGGGGAGTTGCGCCTCCGCCTCGATCAGCCGGATCTCCCCGTCATAGCCCTTGGTCCGCAGCGCCTGCGCGGCCGCGGTGCCGGCGACGGAACCGCCCACGACGCATATGCCCGGCCGATCACCCACGTGTTGCTCCAACTCGCCGGCCGACAAGCGCTCGACCGGCGTCCCGTGACCCGCCCGGCAGCACTGAACAGACTTCTGACAAATGAGTGGGGCAAGGGCCGGAGAAGGCTCCCCGACTCATGCCCCCACGGGGAAGCTACGTCCCGGCGGCACGTTTAGTCAATCGTTTGACTTGGCGCCGCGACGCGGGACAGGGTCTACGGGATGCTCACCGTCGCAGGTGATCGGCCCGGGGCTCGGCGGAGCCATGATCGCGGCGATCGGCGCTCCGGCCGCGCTGTGGGTCTCGACCGCCTGGTACGGGCTCTCGCTCCTGATGCTTCTGCCCCTGCGCGGGTACGGGAAGGTCGTCCACGACCAGGCGCAGTCGGTGCGGGCGATGGTCGTCGGCGGACTGCGGATCATCTCGCGCAGTCGGCTCGCGGTGGCGGTGCTCGTCGTCACCCTGGCGGCGAACACCCTGTTGTGGCCGGTCTATCAAGCCTTCATGCCGGTCTTCGCCGAGGAGTCTCTCGGGCTCGACGCCGCGGGACTCGGGGCTCTGCTGACGTGCAGCGGCATCGGGGGACTGGCCGGTTCACTCGTCATCGCCGGTATGGGCGACTTCCCTTACAAGGGTGGCGTGTTCGTCTTCGGCACCACGGTCTGGGCCGCTCTGTGGGCGGTGTTCGCCCTGTCCCGCACGGTGTCGTTGTCGTTCGTGGTCATGTGCTTCATCGGCCTCACCAGCGCGGCCTTCGGGGTGCTGCAGACCACCCTGTTGCCGCTGACGACCGATCCGGCCGTCCACGGCCGGGCACTGGGACTCCAGGAACTCTGCATCGGCGTCATGCCTGTGGCCACCCTTGTCCTCGGCGCGACGGCGGAGCGGGCAGGGGTGGCCAGGACGGTCTTCTGCGCGGCTCTCCTCCTTGTCTGCGGGCTCGGGGTTCTGGCGCTGCGCGTGCCGGCGCTGCTGACGTTCAGTGGCCGTCGTACTCCATGACGAGCGCGGCGCACAGAGGCCGGGAAGCCGGAAACGCCGCCTCAGCTCTCCTGGCCGACGGGTTCGGCGTCGGTGCCGGGCTTCCACCGCGCGAAGATCGTGCTGCCGCCCCAGTCGCAGACCAGACCGAGCAGGACACCTACTGCCAGGGAGGCCAGCAGCACCACCCAGTCGTTGTCCTTGATGGCGAAGAGCGAGTAGCAGCCCACGAAGGTGCCCGGGACGAACGACGTCCACTTGAACCGTCCGAGCAGCACGATGCACATGACGAAGAAGCCCACGGACACCGCGTAAGCGGAGTTGGCGCTGCCCAGCAGGTCCGCGCCCTGGAGCATCAGCCAGGCGCACCCCACGCCCGCGAACGAGGACGACACGGTGAGCGCCGCCCCTGGAATCAGGCGTATACCGCAGGCGAAGTACGCCGTGCAGCCGGCGAAGCCCGCCCATGCCGAAAGGTCCATCAGGCCCGCGAATCCGCCCCAGAGACCGCAGAGCAGGCCGGTGAACGCCGCCGTGGCAAGCCGGTAGAAGTTCAAACCATTCTCCCCTGAGATGGTGTGAAGGAAGGCGGCGGACCGCCCCGGTGGCCGTCGGGCGGTCCGGGGCGGTCCGCCGCGGGGTCAGGCGAGCTTCTCGGCGAGGGCGAGAGCCGCCTTCTCGAAGACCTCGGCGGGCGGGTAGGTGATCCCGGCGCCGATCATGCCGATGCCCGGCTCCTTGTGCGCGATGGCGGTGTTGATGACGGGCAGGATGCCGGTGTCGAGCACCTTGCGGACGTCGATCCCGGTCGGCAGGCCCTGGAAGCCGAGCGAGGGGATCGTGATGTTCGGGTTCTGCGCGGTGGTGATCTCGCCCATGTCCCGCGTGTAGGCGACGGCCTCCTCGACGGTGCCGCCCACGAGCGCCACGATCGCGGGCGCCGCGGCCATGGCGAAGCCGCCGAAGCCGTACGTCTCACTGATGGCGCTGTCACCGATGTCGAGCCCGGCGTCCTCGGGCTTGTAGCCGGCGAACATGGGGCCGATGACCTTCTGCGCCGGGCCGGTCAGCCAGTGGTTGCCCGGCAGTCCGCTGACCCGGATGCCGAACTCGACACCGTTGCGGGCCATCGTCGTCACGATCGTCGAGCCCTCGATGCCGTGCGCGGCGTCCAGTGCCGCCTTGGCCATGGCCAGCCAGGTCGGCCCGGAGAAGTAGTCCGAGCTGGCGATGAAGTCGAAGACCTCCTTCTTCTGCTCGGTCGTGAAACCCGTCTGCAGCAGCGAGGGGGCGAGCGCCTGCAGGAGCAGCAGGGTGCCCGCGATGTTGCGGTTGTGAGCCTCGTCGCCCATGTGCAGCGCCTGGGCCAGCAGCAGGCGCAGGTCGATCGGTCCGCCGATCTCCATGGCCTCCTTCAGCATGGGACCCAGGACGTCCCGCATCCAGACCAGCCGGTCGATGACGCTCTGGTCGTTGGCGCCCATGCGAAGGATCTTCGCCATCTGCTCGGACAGGTTGGTATAGGCGTAGTTGCCGTGCGTCTCGTTGTGCAGGATGTGCATGTACATCGACGCCGAGGTGACCCCTGCCATGGAACCCACGCAGTCGTGCTCGTGGCACGGCGAGAAGGTGATGGCGCCGGAGGCGGCGACCTGCTCGGCCTCGGCGAGGTCGGCGGCGAGGCCCTCGAAGACGATCGCGCCGAGCACGGCGCCCTTCATCGGGCCGGACATCCGCTCCCAGGTGATGGGCGGGCCGGCGTGGATGATCGTGGTCGGGGTCATGCCGGGCACGACGTCGATGGCCCGGCCGAAGCCGATCAGCATGGGCTTGGCGCTGGTGATCCGCTCGATCGCCTCGGCGTTGGCCGCCTCGATCCGCGCGGCGACGTCCGGCCGGGCCAGGAGGTCGAGCGCGGCGATCACCTCGGGGTTGCCGCCGCCCGGGGGCGTCCAGTCGAGGGTGGTGACCTTCGCGCCCTGGGCGGAGATGTCGTCATCGAACATCGCCAGGCCGACGTTGACGACGTTCAGTTCGCCGTCGAAGAGTTGGGTGGTGGGGCTGGTCATGCGCGGTTTCCCTCCCGGACGACGGCGCGGGCGTACTGCCCGGTTTCGGTGCTGCTGCGGGTGACGGTGACCCCCGCGGACTCGAGTGCGGCGACCTGCTCGGCCAGCGACGGCTTGTCGAGGTCGGTGCCGAGGACGTAGCCGACGATCTCCAGATGACGGCCGGCCTCGGCGGCGATGCTCTTCGCCTCCGTGATCGCCGGCAGCGTGACCCCGACCGGGTCCTCGTGCGCGCCGAACCCGAGGACGAAGTCCATGACGATGACGCCGACCGACGGGTCCTGCGCCTCCCGCACCAGGCGCTCCAGCCGCAGGGACGGGTCGATCATCGGGTGCGGACGGCCGTTGGTGAACTCGTCGTCACCGAAGTCGAGGAAGGTGTGGCCCCGGCTGGCGTCCGCGGCGTGCAGGACGTGGGCGGGGTCCTTCTGGATGTTGCTCCAGACCTCCTCGCCGGCGTCGAGCAGCGCGTACATCGACTCGTCGCACAGGGTGCCGCCGCAGAACAGACCGCGGACGTGGCGCTGCTCGGCGTTCAGTTTGGCGCGCACGGCCTCGACGCGATCGGCGTCGAGACCGGGAACGGCCGACTCCGGTGCGCTGGTCAGACGCACGGTCTGGAGGGCGGCGTCCTGGCTGCTCGCGGCGAAGTGTCCGCCGGCCTCGGTGACGGCCTGCTCGGATCCGCCGATGAAGTACACGACGACGGGCTTGCCCGCTGTGGCGATCTCGGCGAGGACCTTCCGCTCGACCTCCGGGGCCGGCGGCTTGGAGACGAGCAGGATCGCCTCCGTCCGCGGGTCGGCGGCCAGGGCGCGGATGCCGTCGATCATCATGACGCCCCCGACCTCGGCGCTCAGATCGCGTCCGCCGGTGCCGATGAGCTGCGAGATTCCGCCGCCCAGGGCGTGAATGCGCACGCTGACTTCCTGCGAGCCGGTGCCGGAGGCCGCGACGATGCCGATCGAGCCGGGACGCACCGCGTTGGCGAAGCAGAGACCGACGTTGTTGATGATCGCGGTTCCGCAGTCCGGACCCATCAACAGCAGGCCCTTGTCATGGGCCAGCGTCTTCAGCGCGATCTCGTCGCCGAGTGCGACATTGTCGCTGAACATCAGGACGTGCAGGTCGTTCTCCAGCGCCTTGCGTGCCTCGCGGGCGGCGTAGGCGCCGTTGACGGCGATGACCGCGAGGTTCGCCGTCGGGTCCGCCTGGGCCGCCGAGGCGATGGTGCGGTGGACGACCTTCGCCTCGCCGCCGACCGGCGCCTTGCGCACCAGGAGCTCCTCGACCCCGGCGATGACGGTGTCGGCGTCGACACCGTCGGCCGTCACGACGACGATCATGAGGTCGCCGTTGCCCGCCCCCTCGACCTCCGGCGTGAGGAGGTCGAGGTTCTTCAGCACTCCCTTGTTCATCTCGGTGGCCATCGCGACGAAGGCCTGATCGACGCCGTCGAACTGGTTCGCCTTCGTCGAGATCGACATCAGGGACACCGAGTCGAAATAGGTGTTCTTCTTGACCACTGCTGTGACGTTCACATGGAACCTCTCAGTTCTGCTTCCAGGCGGAGTCCGGTCAGCAGGCCGGACAGGAGGTCGGTCCCGGAGGTGTGGCCGATGCCGAGCACACGGCAGACCGGGACTCGAAGGTGCTCGGCCGGCCGCGCGGCGTCCCGTCCGTCCGGGACGAGAAGACGGTGCAGAAGGTCGAGCAGGCTCTGGCGGGCCCGCCCCCGGAGGGCCTCGCGCAGTGTGATGCGGCTCAGCGGCGTCGTACGGTCCGGGTGACGGTCCAGCACACCGTGGACGGCCTCGACGTACGCGGACAGGTGGCTGCCCGGCTGGGCCGCCAGCAGAGCCATACCGGTCAGGAAGTCGTCACCGGCCGGGGTGAGCCCCGGCCCGAGGCCGAGCAGTTGCGTGATCGCCGACGCCATGCCCGCGATGTCTCCGGCCCGCACGGCTCGCTCCAGCGCGTTGCGTCCCCGGCGCAGCCGGGCGCCGATCTCGGCGTCGAAGACGTTCACCGGTCCTCGGGGGGTGCGCATGCCCCCGGCCACTCCGTGCTCGTACAGCAGTTCCGCCAGCACCCTCGCCCGGGCGAGCAGCTCCTGCGTACCGAGTCCCAGCTCGATCAATTCGGCATACCATGCATCCGGCTCGTTGAGCGTCACTGAGTATTTCGCCGGCTCCCCGAGACTGATCGCATGGGCTGCCAGCGTGACGGGGTCGCCCACGGTGAGGCGCCAGGCCGACCACTCCGTGAGGTCGACGCGGATGCTCCAGGGTGCGTCGTCGAGAACGCGCGCGCACAGCGCGATGAGTTCATTGTCGCAGGTCAGAAGGTTTACGGTGCGACCGAAGATGGAGTCCACGCGTGCTGCGAGAGGGTCGGGGCGCAGGCGTGCGGCCAGCTCGGCGTCGATGGAGAGCGCCGGAGCCGAGGTCGGCAGAGTGGGCGATGTCATGACCCCTCCCCGTCGTGCGGGCATTTCCAGCCGAGGAACCCTGTTGCCTAAAAGGTATACCATCTGACCTTGCTGTGGAACGTTGGGCACCTTGTCCGCCCAGCGCGTCAAGGAGAGGGGAACGAGCATGCGAGTCGTCGTGGCACTGGGTGGGAACGCCCTGGCGCGTCGTGGAGAGCCGATGACGGCCGATCGGCTGCGCACCAATGTGAAGTCGACCTGCGAGGCCCTGGCGGGCCTCGCCCGCGAGCACGAGGTCGTCATCACACACGGAAACGGGCCACAGGTCGGCCTGCTCGCGCTGCAGAACCTGGCCTACCGGGATGTCGCCGCCTACCCCCTGGACATCCTGGGGGCGGAGACGCAGGGCATGATCGGCTACGTCATCCAGCAGGAGCTGTCCAACGCGCTCGCCGGCGAGCGCGAGGTGGCGGCCGTGCTCACCACGACGGTGGTCGACGAGGGGGACCCGGCTTTCGAGCGGCCGACCAAGCTCATCGGCCCGACCTACTCGGCCCAGGACGCCGCCGAGGCGGCCGCGGAGTACCGGTGGACGATAGCGCGGGACGGCGGTTCCTTCCGCCGGGTCGTGCCCTCGCCCAACCCGCTCCGGGTGGTCCAGGCGCCGGTCGTGCGCCTGCTGCTGGAGAACCAGCGGCTCGTGGTCTGCGTCGGCGGCGGCGGGGTGCCGGTGAGGATCGACGGCAAGGGCCGCGAGATCGGCATGCAGGCCGTGGTCGACAAGGACCTCGCCAGCGCGGCCCTGGCCGCGGAGCTGGAGGCCGACACTCTCGTCATGCTGACGGACGGCGACTACGTCAGCGAGAACTGGGGCACCCCGCAGCAGCGGGACATCATGACCGCGTCCGCCGATGCCATTTCCCAACTCCCCTTCGCCGAAGGGTCGATGCAGCCCAAGATCGACGCCGCGATCCACGTCGCGAGGGCCGGCGGACGTGCCCTCATCGGGCCGCTGGACCGGCTCGACGACCTGCTGGCCCGCAAGGTCGGCACCGAGATCCGCGAGGACGTCGACGCAGGCATCGTCTACGTGTGACGCGGGCCGCTCTTGCGGCCGCAACGGTTCCCCGCCCGACGACGGGCCGTGTGCGGGGGCCGCTGTCTCATTGGCAAAGGAAACGGAGGGCCCGCACATGGCCGAAACTCCACGCAACAAGATCTCCTCGGCCCGCCGGTGGACGGCCCGCGCGCTGGCGGTGGGTGCCGCGGCGCTGACCCTTGCCGCCTGCTCGGCGATAACGGACTCCGTGCCGCCGAGCAGGACCTCGTCGCCTCCGGTGCCGGCCCCGGCGACGAGCCGGTCACCCAGCACCGTGAGTGGTAAGGAAGCGACCGCGCAACTCCTCGCGGCGGTGGGGGACAACGACACGAGCTCCGCGGCCAGGGCCATCAAGGCCGGCGCGAACCTCGAAGCGCGCAACGACCAGGGACGGACGCCGCTGGTCATGGCCACCAAGGCCCATCACGTCAAGCTGGCACGCCTGCTGCTGGAGTCCGGCGCGGATCCCAACGCGAAGGACGAGATCCAGGACTCCGCCTTCCTGTACGCCGGCGCGGAGGGACTCGACGAGATCCTCAAACTCACCCTCGAACACGGCGCCGACGTACGCAGCACCAACCGCTACGGCGGGACCGCTCTGATCCCCGCCAGCGAACACGGACACGTCGAGACCGTCCGGATCCTGCTGGCTGCCGGTGTGCCCGTCAACCACGTCAACAACCTGTCGTGGACCGCCCTGCACGAGGCGATCGTGCTCGGAAACGGCTCCCGGGACCACGTCACGGTGGTCAGGCTGCTCCTCGCGGCGGGCGCCGACCCCTCGATCCCCGACAAACAGGGAGTCCTGCCCCGCGACCTCGCGGCACGGCGCGGCTACCAGGAGATCGTGAAGGAGATCGACCGGGCGTCCTGACAAGGGGAGGCATCGTGAACGGCAAGGCGAACGGCCTACCATCTACGGAATGTTGAAGCAACAAGGTGACGGTCCCGCCTGCCGGGAGGAGATACCGGTGTGGCGCGTGCCGGGGATGCGACCCCTGCTGGCCTCGACGGCGCTGGGCTTCGCCGGCCTGTCGTTGCTGATGCCGGTCGCCCCCCTGTGGGCACTCGAGGGCGGGGCGGACGAACTGGGCGCGGGCCTGGTCAACACCGTGCTGATGCTCTTCACGGTGATCGCTCAGCTGCTGGTCGGCCGGATCCTCCAACGCCTCGGCTGGCAGAGGTCACTGGCCCTCGGCTCGTGCCTGCTCGGACTCCCCGCCCTCGGCCATCTGGCCACCAGCCAGGCGGGAGCCGTCATGGCCCTCGCGGCGGTGCGGGGCCTCGGGTTCGGGATCCTCACCGTGTGCGGCGCCACCGGAGTGGCCGCGCTCGTCGATCCCGCCCGCCGCGGCCGGGCGATCGGCGCCTACGGGCTCGCCATCGCGGCCCCGCAGTGCCTGCTCATCCCGGTCGCGCCCTGGCTGGCCGAACGCGTCGGATTCTGGCTGGTGTTCACGTGCGCGGCCGTGCCCCTGCTCGCGATCCCGCTGGCACCGCGCGTGGCACGCGCCCTGCACGACAGCGGCGACATATCCACCGCACCCGCCGAAGCGCGGGACACCAGCCGGCTGCGCCGCGCCCTGATCGGTCCGATCGCCGCGCTGCTTGTCATCACCGCGGCCGGCGGCGCCATCCTCACCTTCACCCCCCGCCTGCTGTCCGACCAGGGCGCCGTCTACCTCGCGCTCCTGGCGTTCACCGCGACGGCGGCGCTGAGCCGATGGAGGTTCGGACACGTCGCGGACCGCAGGGGCGCCGCCCCGGCGATCGCCCCGCTGCTGTTCGCCGGCGCTGCCGGGCTCGCCGTGATCGGCGCGGGCACGGCAGGCGGGTCCGGTGCGGCCGGGGCGGTCCTGGTCGTGGCCGGCATGCTCGTCGTGGGCGTCGCCTACGGCGGCCTGCAGAACCTGACGCTGGTGCAGGCCTTCGCCTCCGCCGGCGAGCGGGCCCGCTCCTCCGTCAGCGTCGCCTGGAACGTCGGCTTCGACGCCGGCACCGGGCTCGGCGCCTTCGCCGCGGGCGCGGTCGTCACCATGAGTTCCTACACGGTCGCGTACGCGGTTCTCGCCGCCGCCACCGTTGTCGTGGGCGCCTGCTGGGCGGGCGCGCGGTGGCGAAGCCGGGGAGCGGCGTCGCGAACTCTCTGACGGTCCTCAGGCAGCGGGGTCCAGGGGCGTGCTCGTCCCAGGCGGTAGGGCGCTGCTGGTTACGTGCTCCCCCCACGCGGTGGGGAACGGGGGCCGCGCTCCCGCCCTTACGCAGTGGGGTCCTGGGATCGCGTGCCGGCGCTCACGTGGTGGGGCTCTCGGGCCGGGTTTGTGTTCGGGCTTGTGTGGAGGGACCCCCGGTTCGTGCGTATGGCCGGGCTCGTACGGCCGGGTGACCCCGCGCCCGCCAGCACGGCCGTCGCGAGAGCCGCCAGCACCAGCGCGCCCAGGGGAACCCAGATCGCCGTGGTGAATCCGTGCACGGCAGCCGCCCGTGTGCCGCCGTGGAACGCCGCGGCGGCGCTGGCGGCCACCGTGTTGAAGGCGGCCGATCCGATGGAACCCCCCACCTGCTGCGCGGAGTTGACCGAGGCCGAGGCGATCCCCGAGTCATGGGCCGACACATTGGCGGTGGCGCTGGTCATGATGGCCAGGAAGCTTGCGCCGTTGCCGACGCTGAACGTGACCAGCGCGGGAAGGACGTTCGCGGCGTAGCTGGACTCCGGGGTCAGCAGCGTGAACTGGACCAGTCCGCAGGCGGCCAGGGACAGGCCCGCCGTCATCATGACGCGGGGGCCGAACCTGGGCAGCAGGCGCGTGCCGAGTTGGGTGGCGGTCGCGGTGGTGACGATGCTGATGGGCAGGAAGCCCAGTCCACTCGCCACCGCGGACCAGCTCAGCACGGTCTGCAGGTAGTAGGTGAGGAACAGCGCGACGCACAGCTGCCCCATCATCAGGGCACCACCGGCGAGCAGCGCGGCGACGCGGCGACGGTCGCGCAGGAGGCGCGGCGGCAGGAGCGGGGTGGCGGCAGGGGTCTGCCACCAGGCGAACGCCACGAGCAGCGCCATCCCTCCGACCAGCGCCCCGAGCACGTACGGCGAGGTCCAGCCCAGCGCCTCGGCCCGGCTGCAGCCGTACACCACGCTCGTCAGACCGCCACAGCCGAGCACGGCCCCGGCGACGTCGACGCGCCCGGACGGCCGCCGCGCCCGGTCGCGGGGTGTCCAGATGCTGCCGGCCAGCGCCAGAAGCGCGATGGGCACGTTGACCAGCAGGCACCAGCGCCAGCCCGCCCACTGGGTGAGCAGCCCGCCGAGCACCACGCCGAGGGAGCCGCCGGCGCCGCCGAGGGCACCGAAGACGGCGATGGCCTTACGCCGCTCACGCGGGTCGGTGAAGGTGGTGGCGACCAGGGCGAGCGCCGAGGCGGCGAGCAGGGCGGCGAAGGCACCCTGCACGGCACGGGCGGCGAACAGGACCTGAGCGGTGGGCGCGACGCCCGCGGCGGCCGAGGCCACCGCGAAGCCCAGCAGCCCGGCCACGAACACCCGCTTGTGCCCCGCGTGGTCGGCGATACGCCCGGCGAGCAGGAGCAGCCCGCCGAACGCGACGGTGTACGAGGTGACCACCCACGGCCGGTCTCCGTCCGCCATCCCCAGCTGTGTCTGCATGGACGGCAGCGCCACGTTCACGATGGTGCTGTCCAGCAGAATCATCAACTGCGCCAGCCCGATGACGCACAGCGCCCACCAGCGCCGGGAGTCGGGAAGTTGTGGCTGAGGGACGGGGGTCGGGGTCGGTGCGGCGGCATGCATACTTTTCTGTATACCAAAAAATGCAATTGGGATACCAAATGAGACTTGTACTCCACGTGAACCTCACCGCCACCCTCATCCGTGCGCAGAACGCAGACGGATACCCTGACCACCGTCAATGACGTGGCAGGACGACAGGGGCGGGGCGCGGCACGGTGGTGAACGACACAGATCCAGGCAGGGACGGGAACGCCCGCACAGAGGCCGGACGTTGAGGACCGACGGTATACATCCGCCGGGCGACGCCCCCGCCGGACCGGAGCCGGCGGACGCGTCCCTGCTCACCCAGCTCGGCCTGAGCCCCCGGGAGAGCGCCGTCTACCGGCTCCTCGTCGACCGGCCCGACAGTGATCCCGCCGCGCTGGCGGACCGGTCGACGGGCCCGGCCGCCGAGGTGACGCGCGCCCTCGACAACCTGGTCGAGCGCGGCCTGGCCAACGCCGACCGCACCGACGAGAGCGTCTCGCGCTACCGCGCCGCCTCGCCGGTGCTCGCCCTCGGCCCGCTCCTCGAATCCCGCCGCACCGCACTGCACCGCGTCGAATCCCTGGTCGCCGACCTCGCCGAGCGGCACCGCTCCGCCCAGGCCCACGCCACGGGCGCGCCCATCGAGGTGCTGTCGGGTGCCGCGGCGATCCGGCGCAGACTGCTGCTGATGCAGGGCCAGGCCGTCGGCGAGGTGTGCACCATGCTGCCGCTGCGACGGGTGCCCGCGGTGCTCACCTTCGAGGAGAACCACGACGAGGTCGAGCACGAGATGGCCCGGCGCGGCGTCGTCATGCGCAGCGTCATCGAGCGTGACTGGCTCGAAAGCCCCGCAACCGCCTCCGCGTTGGCCTCCTACGTGGCCGAGGGCCAGCACATCGTCGTCGCCGACAAGGTGCCCATCAAGCTGGTCATCGTCGACCGGCGCATCGCCCTGCTGCCCCTCGACCCGGAGCGCGAGGGGGAACCCGTGGCGCTCGTCGTGCACCGCACCGGGCTGCTCACCGCGCTCGGTTCGCTCTTCGACGAGTACTTCGAGAAGGGCTGGCGGCTGCGCGCCTCCGGCACCGGTCCCGGCCCGGACGGTCCCGGCAAGTCCCGACTCGACGGCGTCGACCGGCAGATCGTCGCCCTGCTGCACGTCGGCCTCACCGACGCGGCCATCGCCCGCCAGCTCGGCATGGGCCACCGCACCGTCCAACGCCGCCTGCACGCCCTCATGGAGGAGGTCGGCGCCGCCACCCGCTTCCAGCTGGGCTGGCACGCCGCCCGGTCCGGCTGGCTGGACGAGACACCCGCGAATCCACCGGAATCCCACCACGGTTGAGGCGCATTTGCGCCACGGCACATTTGCGTCGGGGCTGATCTCTTGTATGCGGAACGGGCCGTACCGAACCATCGAGGCCACCGAGCGCGTGGGACCGTGCACCCCGCGTACAGGTGCGATTTCACGTATCCGTGCAAGATGGAGAGGTTCCCGTGTTCCCCATGAGGACAAGAGGTCTCCGCCGGGCTCTGGCCACCGGAGTGGTCGTCGCGGCCACCGGAGCGTCGCTGCTGGGCACACCGGCCTGGGGCGAGGACGGGGCACCGCAGCCCGCGAACGTCACCGCCGACCAGGTTACGGTGGCGCCGGCCATGACCGAGGGCCTGGACAAGGCCACCCGCAAGGGGACCCCCGCCGAGGCGGCCCGCGCACACCTCGAGGCCCATCAGGACAAGTACAAGGTCCCGGTCTCCGACCTGCAGACCCTGAAGACCACCAAGGTCGGCAAGCAGTCCACGGTCCGCTTCCGGCAGAAGCACGACGGGGTGCCGGTCTTCGGCGCCGAGTACGCGGTGCAGACCGAGCCGGCCGACGGTGGCCAGAAGGTCCTCTCCGCCACCGGCACGCTGTACACCGACCTCACCGTGTCCACCACCCCGAAGGTCACCGAGGCCACCGCCAAGCAGCGGATGTTCTCGCTGGACGCGCGCCTGGGCACCGTCCGGGGCGCCAAGACCGCCGAGCACGGCCTCGTCGTCCTGCCCAACTCCCATGGCGGCACGCTGACCTGGCACTTCACCGTGACCGGCGCCAGAGCTGACGGCAGCCCGGTGCGCCAGGAGGTGTACGTCGACGCGAACGTCGGCGGCATCACCCTGTCGTACAACAACATCGACGCGGCCGACGCCGCGCCCGTGACGGCGACGGGTGTGCGCGTGGACGGCAGCGAGGTGCAGCTGAACGCCAACCAGGAGGCGGACGGCTCGTACACCCTGGCCGACTCCACCCGCGACATGTACGCGCGGACCGGCGGCCAGATACGCACCTACGACGCGCAGCGCAAGAACTACACGCTCGTCGCGGGCGGCCCGGTCACCGACGACGTTCCGCTGGTGAAGTCCTCCACCGACCGCTTCGACGCCGCGAACACCACCTCCGGCGCAGTCGACGCCCACGTCAACGCCGCCAAGGTCTACGAGTACCTCAAGAACCAGCTCGGCCGCGACGGCATCGACGGCAAGGGCGGCAGCATCTACTCGGTCGTCAACGTCGCAAGCAACGGCAAGGACTACGCCAACGCCTTCTGGGACGGCTCCAAGATGGTGTACGGCCACATGAACGGCGTGCCGCTGTCGGTGGGCCTGGACGTGGTCGGCCACGAGATGACGCACGGCGTCACCGAGCACGCCGCCGGACTCGTCTACCTCAACCAGTCGGGCGCCCTCAACGAGGCCATCTCCGACTACTTCGGCAACGCCATGGAGACCGCCGACAAGGGCATCGCCATGAGCGACCCCAAGTCCGGTCTCCTCGGCGAGTACCTCTGCAACGGCACCAAGCCGCTCGAGGACTGCGCCCTGCGCGACCTGAACGACGGCCGCAACGCGCAGAAGGACTTCCTGCCCATCACGCTCGACATCGACAACGGGGGAGTGCACTCCAACTCCACCATCGTCGGCGGCGCGCTGTGGGACATCCGCAAGAGCATCGACACCAAGCTCGCGGACCAGATCATCTACCGGGCCGCGGAGAACTACCTCACCCCGCTGTCCGGCTTCACCGACATGCGCAACGCGGTCACCCTCGCCGCGAAGTCCATGAAGGTCTCCACCGCCGACCTCGCCGCGATCGACAAGGCCTTCGACGCCCACGGCATCGAACAGGGCTGGGAGCGCAAGGGCGGCACGCACGACGGCACCACCATCGGCGCCAACGTCCTGCCCGCCTACGAGGTCTACGGCGGCGTCGACGAGCAGGCCGCCCAGATCAACGGCGACGTCTACGCCATCAGCCACGGCGACGCCATCGCCTGGGACCAGGGCGGCGCCGCGTTCGGCATCACCGTGGGCCGCTTCTCCAAGAACCCGCAGCACGAACTGGCCCAGAAGGACGCCTACCTGCTCGACCCGTCCCTCGACAGCGACCGCGTCGTCTTCACCCGGATCGCCGCCGACGGCGTCGGCATCTACCAGTCCGGCGACAAGGGCCAGGGCGAGATCAAGAAGCTGGTCGACGAGCCCGGCGTGGACGAGACCGAGCCGGTCACCGAGAACGGCGCCGTCGCCTACATCCGCACCACCTCCGACGGCGAGCAGGACGTCATGCTCCGCAAGGCCGACGGCACCACGGTCAACGTGACACCCGGGCCCGGCACCCAGGCGTCCCACCTCGCCATGAAGAACGGCACCATCGCCTGGGCCGGTGGTGACGGCACGTACCTCCACCTCTATGACATCGCCACCGGCACCACGCAGAACAAGCGGATCGGTGGCTTCCTATTCAACTACATCTCGGACATCCAGCTCACCTCGGACCGCGTCTTCTACCGCGTGACGAACGGCTTCCTGATCCCGAGCACCACGCTGGGCTCGGCGCCGGTCAACGACGTGAACCAGATGGCGAACCTGCGCTACCCGTCGAGCCTCTACGTCGCCCAGTTCTCCGTGAACGACAACTACCTGGCGTACTCGACGTACACCATCTGGGGCGCCCTCGGCTCCTGGGACGGTCCCACCAAGGTGAAGGTCGCCAAGACCTCCGACGTGCTGGCCGGACTGAACAACTTCAGCCGCGTCTCCTGCTCCTCCGGCTCGCAGCTGGCCCCGTCCCTCGGTGACGGCCGGCGCGCCGTCTGGCTGGACACCACGGCCGCCACGACGGACGTCGTGACCCGCGAGACGTTCGCGAACACCTGCGCCTAGTGCTGCGACGGCAGTACGGCACCGGGGGTGGCCACCGGTTCGACCGGTGGCCGCCCGCGTGGTGCCGATCGACCGGTCGAGCAGGCGCCTGACCGCTGCCGCGTCGGCCCGAGCGCGTGGGCCGGCCCAGGACGACTCCGGCCAGGACGAGTACCAGGCCGCACAGTTGCCGGACCGTCAGCACTTCTCCGGCGACCACTGTGCCGAGCAGTATGCCCGTGACGGGGTTGAGCAGCCCGATCAGTCCCACTGTCCCCGCGGGCAGGTGCCGCAACCCTGCGAACCAGGCGGTGAAGGCCAGAGCGGTGGCGACCAGGGCGACGTAGCCGAACGCGAGGAGCGCCGGTGCGTGGAGCGCGGGCGGGGGGCCCTCCGCCACCGCGGCGACCGGCAGCAGGAACAGACCTCCGGCGGTGAGCTGCCAGGCGGTCGAGGCGAGCACGTCGGCACCGGCGCTCCACCGCTTGGCCAGGATGTGGCCGAAGGACGACACGAGCATGGCCGCGGCCGAGGCGAGGACGCCGGGCACACTCACCCCTTCCGCCGCCGTGAGCAGCATGAGACAGACCCCGCCGAGCCCGATCGCGGCGCCGGCCAGGTGCGAGATGCCGGGCCGCTCGGACACCAGGACCCAGGCGAGGAGCATCATCGCCAGCGGGGACACCGCCATGACGGTCGAGGCGACGCTCGTCGGCAGCAGTTGGGAGGCGGCGTAGACGAGCACGAAGAACACGCTCACGTTGAGCAGCCCGAGCACGGCGGACCGCCACCACCAGGCGCCGCGTGGCCGCTGCTGGGACAAGGTCAGCAGGACGAGGCCTGCGGGCAGCGCTCGCAGGGCGGCCCCGAAGAGCGGGCGGTCCGCCGGCAGGAACTCGTGGGTGACGAAGTAGTTGGTTCCCCAGGCCACCGGCGCGACCGCCGGCAGAGCCACCCAGCGAAGATTGGTTTCCATGGAAGGCAATATAGCTTCCACGGAAGCTACTATGGTGTCCATGGACGATCCGCAACCGCTGGACCGCGTAGCCCGCATCCAGGCCGACTGGCGCCGCGAACGACCCGACGTCGACATCACCCCGCAGGGAGTGATCGGCCGACTGCACCGCCTGGCCGGCCGGCTCACCGAGGAGCTCTGCCTCGTCTACGGCCGCTACGGTCTCGGCGAGGGAGAGTTCGACGTCCTGTGCGCGCTGCGCCGTGCCGGTGAGCCCTACGAAAGGGCACCCGGCGAACTCGCCGCGTACACCATGGTCACCACCGGTGCGATCACGAAGAGGGTCGACCGTCTCGAACAGGCCGGACTCGTCACCCGCCGCCGTTCCGCCGACGACCAGCGCGGCCGGATCGTCGCCCTCACCCGACCCGGCCGCGAACTGATCGACCGCGCGTTCACCGACCACATGCGCAACGAACGCCGGCTCCTGGATCTGCTGACGCCCACCGAGGCCGAGACACTCGAAACACTGCTGACCACCTGGCTCTCCCGCATGGACGATCCGCACCCTTCCGACGACGGCGGATGACCCGCCGCGTCCCTGGCGCCCGTGTCACGCAGGAGGTCACGGGTACCTGGAGCGGGCCAGATGTCTCCGCCACACTCGGGAGGGAAGGCAGGTGCTCTCCGACAAGTCCCGCCCCGTCATCCACCGTCACGCTCCCCGTGGTCGCCGACCGTATCGGTGAGATCGCCCAGCGCTTCTACCAGCATCTGTTCTCCGAGCATCCCGAATTCCTCGACGGCGTCTTCAACCGCGGCAACCAAGCGCACGGCCATCAGCAGCAGGCCCTCGCCGGCTCGGTGGCCGCGTTCGCGACGACCCTGATGGAGACACCGGAACGGGTGCCGGAGCAACTGCTGCGCCGGATCGCCCACAAGCACGCCTCGCTCGGCATCCGCCCGGACCAGTACCGGATCGTCCACGACCACCTGATGTGGGCGATCGGAGACGTCCCGGGCGACGCGGTCACCGAGGACGTCGCCGCGGCCTGGGACGAGGTGTACTGGCTGATGGCCAACGCCCTGATCAACCAGGAGCGCGGCCTCTACAGCGCCTGCGGGGTCCGGCCGGAGACGGTCTGGCGGGACTGGCGGGTGGAGCGGAAGATCAAGGAGACCGACGACGTGGTCACCTTCGTGGTCGAGCGGATCGACGACCGCCTGGTGAAGACGTCACTGCCGGGCCAGTACGTCACCGTCCGGATGCGGATGCCCGACGGGAAGCTTCAGCCGCGCCAGTACAGCCTGACCCGCGCCGACGACGGCGAGCACCGCCAGTTCTCGGTGAAGCGGCTGCGTGGCGAGGGGGGCGACCCCGACGGCGAGATGTCGGCGTTGCTGCACGACTCCGTCGGGGTGGGCGACGTCCTGACGCTGTCGCTGCCGTACGGTGACGTGGTGCTCGACGACTCGGGACGGCCGGTGGTGTTCGCCAGCGCGGGCATCGGGATCTCTCCCATGGCGGGCATGCTGTCGCACCTGGTCACAGCGGACTCCGGACTGTCGATCACCGTTCTGCATGCCGACCTCGACGAGGCGTCCTTCCCGCTGCGGCGGCAAGTGGTCAACGACGTGCTGGCGCTGCGGGACGCGCGGATGTACCTCTGGTACGAAAAGGACGCGCACAGCCTCGAACCGGTGAACGGGGTCTTCGAGGCCTGATGGACCCGACCGCCGTCGACATCTCCGGCGACGCCCTCTACTACCTGTGCGGCCCGTTGTCCTTCATGCAGGCCGTACGAAGCCGGCTGATCGAGCACGGCGTCGCCCCGCACGACATCCAGTACGAGGTCTTCGGCCCCGACCTGTGGCAGGCCGACCTGGACTGACTGTCGTACCCCGCTCCGGGGCTGGAACCGAATCAACGGTGACACCGTCGAAGGGCCAACTGAGCTACGGGGGGCCCATTCATGACGAGAACACGCACGCATCTGCTCGTCGTGTCCGCTGGGCTTGTCCTAGCCGCGGTCGGCTGCGGGACAGGGCCTGCACCGGCCGCCGAAGGGACTGTCCAGGTGAGGCAAACCCGATGGCCCGAACCGGACCGGTACTCCTTCCGCCTGTTCTCCGAGTCCGGAGAACGGGGCGACCTCGGGGAGTACCGGATCACGGTGGAGAACGGCAAGGTCGTCAAGGTGATCGGTCTCGACGAGCCGGCCCGGCGTACCGTCGAGGACAATCCACAGAACGTGCCGACCTTGGGCGGTCTCCTCACCAAGGTCCAGGAGGCACGCGCAGGCCACGCCGATGTCGCCCGTGCAGTGTTCGCCGCAGACGGCCACCCCACCGAGGTCCACAT
The DNA here is from genome assembly GCF_040643155.1 of Streptomyces sp. NPDC047453. Classification (NCBI taxonomy): domain Bacteria; kingdom Bacillati; phylum Actinomycetota; class Actinomycetes; order Kitasatosporales; family Streptomycetaceae; genus Streptomyces; species Streptomyces sp. NPDC047453. The sequence goes on from NZ_JBEYTS010000030.1 coordinate 86,896, forward strand.
CGACTGGCAGAAGAACGCCATCGACGACGAGGCCGACTACTACATCACTGAATACCGCGAACTCCCCTGACCGCGTGCGACGAGATCCCGGGGCCCTGCCGTGGGCCTTCGACCGTTCGGCGAATCGCCGGTGAGCCGTGCACATATGTCTAGTCCCACCAGAACGACCAGTGAGTCCGTCACACATTGCCGCGTATTCAGGAAACGGTGTGGGCGGGTCGTCGACGATGTTGTCCGCAGTCGACAGCACGTGCTCCAGGGTGAGCAGCTCCGTGTGGGACGTTTCGGCGGGCGGGCGTGCATCAGTTGGCACGCGGCGAGGAGCCCGGACTGTCGGTGACCTGATCATCTGAGAGCGATTCACGGGGATCAGTACCCGGTCGAGCGGCCTGAGTCGGCGCAGCCATCGGCTGATTGCATCGCTCTTGCGCGAGGACCCACAGGTGCACCGCACGTGGCTCTCTGACCGCGGTCGACACCGGCAGCGGCTCCCCTCGCGCAGGCACCCGCCGTCCCGGTGTCTCTGCTCGCATGCAACACACGTATCGTCCGGCCCCGTTGACCGCCCCGCGAAGGGAACCTACTCTGAGCGGCGCAACTCAGTAAGCGCTTTCCATGTTCCGTAGGAAGTCTTCTCACCCGCACCGGGAGCGCCATGAGTCCACTGGTCCGCAGCACTCGGTCACCCCTTCCCATCCTCGTCGTACTCCTCGCCCTCCTCCTCACCTGGGCCGTGGCCGCGTCGCCACCGGCGCACGCCGACCCACAGTTCCGGGTCCTGGTCTTCTCCAAGGTGACCAACTTCCGTCACGACTCCATCCCCGCCGGAGTCGAGGCCATCAAGAAGATGGGCGCGGAGAACAACTTCGAGGTGGAGGCGACCGACGACTCGGCCGCCTTCACCGACGCCAACCTCTCCCGATTCCAGGCGATCGTCTTCAACAACACCAACTCCACACCCGCGTCCGGCGACCTGCTCAACGCCGACCAGCGCGCCGCCCTCCAGAAGTACATCCGCGGCGGTGGCGGCTGGGTCGGCCTGCACGCGGCCTCCGCCAGCGAGCGTGACTGGGGCTGGTACGAGGGCCTGGTCGGCGCCATCTTCGACCAGCACCCGGCCATCCAGACCGGCCGGGTCAAGGTGCTCGACCAGGCGCATCCCTCCACCGAGGGCCTCCCGGACCTGTGGGAGCGCACCGAGGAGTGGTACAACTGGCGCGTCAACCCCACCGGCAAGGTCCACACGCTCGCGCAGATCAAGCAGCGTGACGGCGTCACCGGCCTGACCCAGGGCGTCGACCACCCGTGGTCCTGGTGCCAGAACTACGAGGGCGGCCGGTCCTGGTTCACCGCGGGCGGCCACGACTCCTCCGCCTTCTCCGAGCCGCTGTTCGCCAAGCACCTTCTCGGCGGCATCGAGTGGGCGGCCGGGGCCAAGCCCGGCGACTGCTCCGCCACCAAGACCGGTAGTTTCCAGCGCACCTCGCTGGTCACCGACGGCCTGGCCGACCCGTTCGAGCTGGCGGTCGCGCCCGACCGGAGGGTCTTCTTCATCGAGCGCACCGGCAAGCTGAAGATCGTCGACCAGGGGAGCCTGAAGGTCACCACCGCGCTGGACTTCCAGTACACCCCCGAGATGACCAGCCAGTCCGACGGGCTGCTCGGCCTCACCCTGGACCGGCACTTCGCCGACAACCACTGGCTGTACCTGCTGTACTCGGACAAGACCGAGAAGCACCTCAACCTCTCCCGCTTCACCGTCTCCGGCTCCAGCGTCGACCCGGCGTCCGAGAAGCGGCTGCTGACCATCCCGACCCAGCGGGGCGAGGCCCGGGCCAACGTGCACATGGCCGGCTCGCTCGCCATGGACACCAAGGGCAACCTGTACGCGGCGACGGGCGACAACACCGACCCGTTCGAGTCCGATGCCTTCACCCCGATCGACGAGCGCGAAGGCCGTCGCGCCTTCGACGCCCAGCGCACCGCGGGCAACACCAACGACCTGCGCGGCAAGGTCCTGCGCATCCACCCGGAGGCCGACGGCACGTACACCGTGCCCGAAGGCAACCTCTTCGCACCCGGGACGGACAAGACCCGCCCCGAGATCTACGTGATGGGGATGCGCAACCCGTTCCGGATCACCATCGATCCGCACGACGACGCGCTGATGATCGGCGACTACGGTCCGGACGCCAAGAGCGAGGTGCCCAACCGCGGCCCCGAGGGCACGGTCGAGTTCAACCGGGTCACCAAGGCCGGCAACCTCGGCTGGCCGTACTGCATCGGCAACAACATCCCGTTCAACGACTACGACTTCGCGACGAAGAAGTCCGGCCCGAAGTTCGACTGCGGCGCGCCCGTGAACGACTCGCCGAACAACACGGGCCTGCGCGAACTGCCGGCCGCCCAGCCGGCGGTGGTGTGGTACGCGTACTCCGCCTCGAAGGAGTTCCCCGAGCTCGGGGCGGGCGGCGGCGGCCCGATGGCCGGGCCCGTCTACGCGTACGACAAGGACAACCCGTACAAGGCCAAGTTCCCCGCCTACTTCGACAAGAAGTGGTTCACCTACGAGCTGACGCGCCAGTGGTTCAAGACCTTCTCGTTCCAGCAGCAGGACCAGTCCTTCCGGAACCCCCGCTTCCCGGACGCCAAGAAGGGCGAGCTGCAATCGATCAACTCCGTCTTCGCGGACATGAAGTGGAACCAGCCCTTCGAGGCGGAGTTCGGTCCCGACGGCGCCCTGTACGTGATCGACTTCGGTCTCGGCAGCGGAACCGGACGTGGCGGCAGCAACCAGGGGTCGGGCATCTACCGCATCGACTACGTCAAGGACGGACGGCTGCCGACGGCGAAGGTGGCGGCCGGCCCGGACAACGGTCCCGCGCCGCTGACGGTGAAGTTCTCCAGCGAGGGGTCGGGCGTGCCGGACGGGAAGCCCGTGACCTACGCCTGGGACTTCGACGGAAACGGGACCGTCGACTCGACCGAGGCCAACCCCACGCACACCTACCGCGACAAGGGTGTGTTCAACGCCCGCCTCACGGTCACCGGTCCCGGCGGGCTGGAGGCTGCGGCGGTGAAGGAGATCACCGTCGGCAACACCCGCCCCGAGGTGACGATCCAACAGCCGCCGAACGGCGGGATGTTCGCCTTCGGTGACACCATTCCCTTCAGGGTCAAGGTCAAGGACCCGGAGGACGGCACGATCGACTGCGGGCGAGTGGTCGTGCAGTCCCAGCTCGGCCACGACACGCACCTGCACCCGCTGGACAACTACACCGGGTGCGAGGGCGAGATCGTGACCGACACCGGTGACAGCCACGGCCCGGGCCAGAACCTGTACGCCGGGATCAGCGCGCAGTACGAGGACAAGGGCGCCCCGGGCGCGCCGGCCCTCACCGGCTCCGCGGCGCTGACGCTGCGTCCCACGTTCCGTGAGGCCGAGCACTACACCGCCACCGGCGGCTCCAACGGCGGCGCCCAGACCGGGGACCGGGCCGACGCCTCCGGCGGCAAGCGGCTCGTCGAGATCGAGGACGGCGACTGGATCAGCCTCGATCCCGTTCACCTGAAGGGCATCGACTCGGTGACCGTCGGCGCGGCGTCCGGCGGCATCGGCGGTGACGTGGAGTTCCGGGCCGGCTCGCCCACCGGAACGCTCCTCGGCACGACCCACATTCCCAACACCGGTGGCTGGGGCAACCTCGTCTCGCCGACGGTCGATCTGGCCGACCCGGACGGGACGGTGAAGCTGTACGTCGTCTTCCGCAACCCGGAGTGGACGGCCAGCAAGGCGGATCTGCTGGCTCTGGACTGGCTGCACTTCAACGGTCCCGGCGTCCAGCAGCGGCCCGCTGGCAGCGTGGCGGTCACGGCCTCGCCGTCGGAGGGCGCCGCGCCGCTGGCCGTGTCGCTCAAGGGCACGCCAAGCCTTCAGGCCGGGCGGACCGTGCAGTCCTACCGCTGGGACTTCGGTGACGGCAGCAAGACGGCGAACACGGCGACGGTGCAGCACACGTACGCCCGCAAGGGCAGCTACACCGCCCACCTCACCGTCACCGACGACAAGGGACACACGACGACGGGAGCGGTCCGGATCAGCGTGAGCTGACGGTCCGCAGCGTGCGGCCTGTGCGGCCCCCGCCGCACAGGCAGGTGGCCGGGCTCGAAGGAGCCCGGCCACCGCGCAAGGCCACACGGCAACCAACCTTCTTCGCTCCCCACCAACCCACCGCTCATCGGAGGCGACAGCACATGGACGACGCACAACGGCACGCAACGCGCAACCTGGGATCGAAGTCCGGGAACGGGCAAGCGCCCGGGCCCGGCCGGCGGTTGTTCCTCGGCGGCCTGCTCGGCGCCGCGGCGGCAGCGGCGACGGTCGGCTCGGCGAGGGCGGCGACCGGCTCCGCCGCGAGCACCTCGGCCGAGACCGGGCAGACGCGGCCGATCCCGCCGAGCGCGATCGGCATGCACCTGTACACCATGCGCGACCCGCTGGCGCGGGACTTCGAGGGCACCCTCGAGAAGCTGGCGGCCATCGGCTACGCGACCGTCGGAGTGAGCGGCCGGCACGGGCACAGCGCCGCCGACATCCGGCGGATGCTGGACGCGACCGGTCTGAAGGCGGTACTCGAACACGTCGGATACGACACGGTCACGGGCAGAGGTCTGCCGCAGGCCCTCGAGGACGTCCGTACGCTCGGCGGGAAGTGGATCGTCGTACCGAGCCTGCCAAGCTCCCTGCTCTCTCCGGATGGCTACCGGGAGGCCGCGCGCAAGCTGAACCAGGCGGGGCTGACGGCCCGCGACGCCGGGCTGAAGGTGCTGTTCCACAACCACGAGCCGGACCACAGGACGGTCAACGGGCAGCAGCTGTATGACATCCTCCTCGCGGAGACCGATCCGCACCTCGTCGGCTTCGAACTGGACCTGTACTGGGCGGCGAAGGGCGGCGCCAAGAACCCGGCCGACTACTTCAACGAGAACCGGCACCGCTTCCCGGCCCTGCACGTCAAGGACATGGCGCCGAACGGCGACTTCGCCGACGTCGGCTCCGGCGTCCTGGACTTCCCCCACATGTTCGGCTCGGCGCGGCGAGGCGGCGTCAAGCAGTGGCTGGTCGAACACGACCGTCCCGCCGACCCCTTCGCCTCGGCCCGCACCAGTTACGAGTACCTGCGGGACGTGCGCTTCTGACCCGCGGCCTGCTGCCCCGTGGTCTGTCGGGCCCAACTCCCGACAGACCACGGGGCGTCGCCGTCCCGGCATCGGAGGGTTCGCGTACCCGCCCGACTATGAGATGGTGCCCTGCGACAGGCCGGTGTCCCCGCGGCCGGCGCCCGACTCGTGGTACGACCGGCTAGCAGGCCGCGGCGGGCGGCTCGGTACGCACCTGCGGCGCGTGCGCCGGGACGGATCGGCTCACCCTGCTCGTCGACGACGACGCGGCCGGGGACCGCAAGCCGTTACCTCCGCCCCGGACCGGTCCGCCCGCGCGGCTGCGGGTCGTACACCGCCGACGGCCCATGAGTACCTGCCGCACCGATCCGGCCGGGCCCGTCGCGTCCCCCGTCGCGAAAAGGGCGGTGCCTTCGGCCTCGTCGGCCGAAGG
>NZ_JBEYTS010000031.1:0-91348 GCF_040643155.1 Streptomyces sp. NPDC047453
TCGCACCAGCCCTGTCCGGCAGAACGGAAGGGGAATCTGCCACACACCAGCCTCCCGACCAAACAACCCAGAGCTAAGCAGCGACACGCTACTAGAGCAGGCCCTGGCCGGCCTTGGGCATGCGCTCGCGCTGCCTCGCCCAGAACCACTTCTGGGCGAGCAGGGTGAGCGTGCCGGCCAGGACGATGCCGAGCATGTTCAGCAGGAGCTGGACCGTCGAGCCCAGGGTCTGGGCGGTGTCGCCGTAGGCGAGCGCGACGGCCGCGTTGGCGGCGGCCGGGACGGTGGTCACGGAGATGGCCACCCCGATCAGGGCGCCGGACTTGGCGGAGGTCAGCGAGAGCGTGCCGGCGGCTCCGGCGAGGACGGCCACGACGAAGGAGAACGCGTCGGGGGCGTAGACGAAGGCAGTGTTGGGCCGGGCGCCCTCCAGTTTCGCCTTGCTGAACAGTCCGACGGCGTCCATGAACAGAGTGAAGCCCGCCGTGACCGCCATCGCCAGCGCGAACCCGGCCAGCAGGGCGATCAGCGAGCGCAGTGCCAGCCGCGGGGCACGCTGGACCAGGGCCGTGCCGATGCCCGCCAGCGGTCCGAACTCCGGTCCCACGGCCATCGCGCCGACGATCAGGACGGCGTTGTCGAGCACCACGCCACAGGCGGCGATCATGGTGGCCAGCGTGATGAACGCGAGGTACGTGACCGACAGCGTCGACTCCTCGTGCGTGGCCTCCGTCAGCTCCTGCCACAGCACCGCGTCCGTGCCCTCGCCCGGTGCCGCCTTCTCGGCCCGCTCGGCCTGCGCGGAGAGCGTCAGGTCGGGGCTCTCGACGGAGACGGAGCCGCTCCGTTCGATCCCCAACTTCCGCAGCCCGTCGAGAAGTTCGTCGCCGGCTTCGCGTGCGACGTCGCACAGGACCACGTCACCGGCCGGGCTGCGGGCGGCGGAGGGCAGCACGACGAGGTGCGCGGTACCGACCGTCGTCTCGATCAGACGCACCACGTCGTCGGTCTGTTCGGGCGGGGTGATCAGGCGCAGATGCAGCATGGCGGCAGCGTAGACGTCACAGTTTGCGCAGGCTCAGCCGCTGCACCTTGTGGTCGGGTCCCTTGCGCAGCACGAGCGTGGCACGGCCCCGGGTGGGGGCGATGTTCTCCACCAGGTTCGGCTTGTTGATCGTCCGCCACATCGTGCGGGCGTAGTCGAGGGCCTCCGCCTCGGACACCTGGGTGTACTTGCGGAAGTACGAGGACGGGTCCTGGAAGGCCGTCGTGCGCAGCTTGCCGAACCGGTTCAGATACCACCGCTCGATGTCCTCGGCGCGCGCGTCGACGTACACGCTGAAGTCGAAGTAGTCGGCGAGCCCGACCCTGGTGCGGCCGTCCGTGCCGGGCAGGGCGGGCTGGAGGACGTTCAGGCCCTCGACGATCAGGATGTCGGGACGCCGTACGGTGAGCTTCTCGCCGGGGACGATGTCGTAGATGAGGTGGGAGTAGACGGGTGCGGTCACCTCGTCCTTGCCCGCCTTGATGTCGGCGACGAACCGGGTCAGGGCCCGCCGGTCGTACGACTCCGGGAACCCTTTGCGCGACATCAGTCCCCGCGCCTCCAACTCCCGTGTCGGCAGCAGGAACCCGTCGGTGGTGACCAGCTCGACCCGTGGATGCTCGGGCCAGCGGGACAATAGCGCCTGGAGCAGCCGGGCGACGGTCGACTTGCCCACGGCGACCGAGCCGGCCACCCCGATCACGAAGGGCGTGCCCGACTGGGACCCCTGCTCGCCGAGGAACGTGTTCAGCGCGCCGCGCAGCCCGTCCGTGGCGCCGACGTAGAGATTGAGCAGCCGGGACAGCGGCAGGTAGATGTCGCGCACCTCGTCGAGGTCGATCACGTCGCCGAGACCGCGCAGTTGTTCGACCTCCGCGGCGGAGAGCGGCAACGGCGTCTTGTCACGCAACGCGCTCCACTCGGCGCGGGTGAGGTCGACGTAGGGAGTCGCCTCCGGTCGGGACCGGTGGGCGCTCCGGGGCATCGAAGAGACCGGAGAGATCACATTCCATTGTTAACGGAGTTCGAACAGTGCGCAGGGTGGGGTGTGTCACGTAGGCGGGTGCGGGAGATCACGTCGGCGTCACGGTTGGGTCCCGGGTGGTCAATTCATGATCATCTTCAGGTCCCGGTGCGTAGGGTGCCCGTTGACTCGCCGCGGAGACCGTCCGCCGGTCCGAAGAGAAAGAGTGCCCTTCCGTGAGTTCCCCCGTGGTCCGTCGTACCGCGTTCGCCGCGTCCACCGCCGCTCTGGTCCTGCTCGCCACCGCCTGCGGCGGCTCTTCCGACGGCGGAGGCGAGAAGGCCGGTGACGGCAGGACCGCGCAGGCCGACAAGACCGCCTCCGCCGCACCGGCCAAGGCGCTGGGCGCCGCCGAGTTGGAGAAGGCCGCGCTCACCCAGGCGGACGTCAAGACCGGCAAGGTCACCACCAAGCCGCCGGCGACGGACGACGTCGCGCAGGACAAGGTGAAGACCGGCGACACCGCCTGCACGCCGCTCGCCCTCCTCCAGGCCGGCAGCTACGTGGGCACGCCCGCGGCCACCGTGAAGCGGTCGTGGCTGGGCGACGCGAAGAAGCCCCAGGCCGGCGCCGACCCCCAGGTCGCCCTGCTGGCCGGACTCGACCGGTCGAAGGTCGTCGTGACCCTCGCCTCCTACGACGACGGCGGCGCCGAGCAGGCGCTGAAGGACCTTCAGGCGGCCGCCGGGAAGTGCGCCGGCGGGTACTCCTACACCGCGGCCGGCACCAAGACCGGGGTCGACAAGGTGGCCGTGACCCAGGCGCCCGCGGGCGCCGACGAGGCGTTCGCCGTGACGCAGACCGTGAACGCCGAGGGCGTCAAGGCACCGGTGAAGGGCGTCGTCGTCCGCAAGGGCGCCACCCTGGCCTACTTCCCCGCCGTCAACCTCGCCTCGGCCGCCTCGGGCAAGGACTTCGACTTCCCCGCGGAGCTCGTCGACGCGCAGCTCGCCAAGCTGAAGTGATCCGGAGACCCACCGGGGCCCTTCCTGCCCCGGTGGGAATTTCCGATTTCGGGCACGAAGGAGCCACTTTCGGTGGGTGCGTGCCCGTAGGCTGCCGCCCATGTGCGGAATCGTGGGATACGTGGGGTCGCAGTCGGCACTCGAAGTCGTGATGGCCGGTCTGAAGCGGCTGGAGTACCGGGGTTACGACTCGGCCGGTGTCGCCGTGCTCGCGGACGGCGGGCTGGCGGCGGCGAAGCGGGCCGGGAAGCTGGTCAACCTGGAGAAGGAACTCGCGGACCGGCCGCTGCCGACCGGCTCCACGGGCATCGGGCACACCCGGTGGGCCACCCACGGCGGGCCCACCGACGGCAACGCCCACCCGCACCTCGACAACTCGGGGCGGGTCGCCGTCGTCCACAACGGCATCATCGAGAACTTCGCCGCGCTGCGGGCCGAGTTGACCGAGCGCGGGCACGAACTGTACTCCGAGACCGACACCGAGGTCGTGGCGCATCTGCTCGCCGAGGAGTTCTCGGCGAGCGCCGATCTCGCGGAGGCCATGCGGCTGGTGTGCCGGCGCCTGGAGGGCGCGTTCACGCTGGTCGCCGTGCACGCCGACGAGCCGGACGTGGTCGTGGGCGCCCGCCGCAACTCCCCGCTGGTCGTGGGTGTCGGCGAGGGCGAGGCCTTCCTCGCCTCCGACGTCGCCGCGTTCATCGCCCACACCCGCTCCGCGATCGAGCTGGGCCAGGACCAGGTCGTGGAACTGCGCCGGGACGGGGTGACGGTCACCGGGTTCGACGGTCGGCCCGCCGACGTCCGCTCCTACGACGTCGACTGGGACGCGGCGGCCGCGGAGAAGGGCGGCTACGACTACTTCATGCTCAAGGAGATCGCCGAGCAGCCCAAGGCGGTCGCCGACACGCTGCTGGGCCGTATCGACGCGGGCGGCTCGCTGACGCTGGACGAGGTCCGCATCTCCGCCTTTGAGCTGCGCGAGATGGACAAGGTCGTCATCGTCGCCTGCGGTACGGCCTTCCACGCGGGCATGATCGCCAAGTATGCCATCGAGCACTGGACGCGGATCCCCTGCGAGGTGGAACTCGCCAGCGAGTTCCGCTACCGGGACCCGATCCTGGACGCGCAGACCCTCGTCATCGCCATCTCCCAGTCCGGCGAGACCATGGACACGCTGATGGCGCTGCGGCACGCCCGCGAGCAGGGCTCCAAGGTGCTGGCCATCTGCAACACCAACGGCTCCACCATCCCGCGCGAGTCGGACGCGGTCCTCTACACCCACGCGGGTCCGGAGGTCGCGGTCGCCTCGACGAAGGCCTTCCTGACCCAGCTGGTGGCCTGTTATCTGGTGGCGCTGTACCTGGGCCAGGTCCGCGGCACCAAGTGGGGCGACGAGATCCAGGTGGTGATCCGCGACCTGTCGCAGATCGGCGGCGCGGTCGAGCGGGTCCTGGAGACGATGGAGCCGGTTCGGGCGCTGGCGCGCTCGCTCGCGGACAAGAACACGGTGCTGTTCCTCGGCCGGCACGTGGGCTATCCGGTCGCCCTCGAAGGCGCCCTGAAGCTCAAGGAGTTGGCGTACATGCACGCCGAGGGCTTCGCGGCGGGCGAGCTGAAGCACGGGCCGATCGCGCTGATCGACGAGGACCTGCCGGTGGTCGTGGTGGTGCCGTCCCCGCGGGGCCGGTCCCTCCTCCACGACAAGATCGTCTCCAATATCCAGGAGATCCGTGCGAGGGGTGCCCGCACGATCGTGATCGCGGAGGAGGGCGACGAGGCGGTCGCCCCGTACGCCGACCACCTGATCAGCATCCCGGCCACCCCGACGCTCCTCCAGCCGCTGGTCGCCACGGTGCCGTTGCAGGTCTTCGCCTGTGAACTCGCGACGGCGCGGGGCAACGAGGTGGATCAGCCGCGGAACCTGGCGAAGTCCGTCACGGTGGAGTGACGCTTCAGCGCTTCAAGGAAGCTGGCGAAGGCCTCGGCCGGGAGCGGACGGTGCCACCGGCCGGGGCCTTGGAGTCTCGGATGGCTGTGCGGGTGGGGGAGTTGGCGATCTCGACGCAGTTGTTGCCCTCGCCACCGCCGCAGCAGGACGACGTCCGTCAGTTGACCGGGGTGGTCACGATGAGCCTCACCATTCCTTGGCGGCGCCGTCAGTTCCGCTGCCGGGCCCACCTGCGGACGTGGCTCGTCAGCCAGGTGGGCAGGAATTCCGACAGCCACATGCCCCGGATGAAGCCGGCGTCGGTGTCCGTACGCGGGTAATGCTCCGCCTTGCGACGCACCGCACGAGACGCCGCGAGCTTTCCGGCAAACCTTTCCGGTCACAGCACCAGCAGCCCCCTGTGACAGACGGACAGGTGATTTCGCGGGGCCGTAGGGTGCTCCGCATGAGCATCATCGGGGTCGGTATCGACGTGGCCGAGATCGACCGGTTCGCGGCGTCGCTGGAGCGGACGCCCGGACTGGCGACGCGGCTGTTCGTGGAGAGCGAGTTGCTGCTGCCCGGCGGGGCACGCCGGGGCATGGCCTCGCTGGCCGCCCGCTTCGCCGCCAAGGAGGCGCTCGCCAAGGCGCTCGGCGCGCCCGCCGGACTGCTGTGGACCGACGCGGAGGTGTACGTCGAGGATTCGGGCCGGCCGCGGCTGCGGGTGACCGGCACGGTCGCCGCCAAGGCCGCGGAACTGGGCGTCCGGTCCTGGCACGTGTCCCTGAGCCACGACGCGGGAGTGGCCTCGGCGGTGGTGATCGCGGAGGGCTGACGCCTCGCGCCACCGCCCCCGTCACCGGTCCGCGTGCGGGACCGGACGCATCCGGGGCAGACTCGACCGCATGCGTACCGCGTACAGCGTTGAGACGGTCAGGACAGCCGAGCGCGCGCTCATGGCGAGGCTCCCCGACGGCGCCCTCATGCAGCGGGCCGCCGCCGGACTCGCCGCCGCGAGCGCGGACTTGCTCGGGCGGGTGTACGGACGCCGGGTGGTGCTGCTGGTCGGCAGCGGCGACAACGGGGGCGACGCGCTGTACGCCGGGGCCCGGCTGGCCCGGCGCGGCGCCGGGGTGACCGCCGTGCTGCTCGCGCCCGACCGCACCCACCCCGGCGGCCTCGCCGCGCTGCGCCGGGCGGGCGGGAGCGTGGCCCGGGCCGACGGCGCCGAGGAGGCGATCGACCGGGCCGACCTCGTCGTCGACGGCATCGTCGGCATCGGCGGCAAGGGCGGCCTGCGCGCCGACGCCGCGCCGCTGGCCGAGCGCGCGGCACGCTCCGGGGCGGCCGTCGTCGCCGTGGACCTGCCGAGCGGGGTGGAGGCGGACTCCGGCCAGGTGCTGGGCCCTGCCGTGCGCGCCGACCTGACCGTCACCTTCGGCACGCACAAGCCGGGGCTGCTCGTCGACCCGGCCCGCGAGCACGCCGGCACGGTTCGCCTCGTCGACATCGGCCTGGGCCCCGAGCTGCCCGCCGAACCCGAACTGGAGGCGCTCCAGCACGCCGACCTGGCCGCGCTGCTGCCGCTGCCCGCCGCCGAGAGCGACAAGTACCGGCGGGGTGTCGTCGGCATCGCCGCGGGCTCGGCCCGCTACCCGGGCGCCGCCGTGCTCGCCGTGTCCGGCGCGCTGCGCGGCGGAGCGGGCGCGGTGCGGTACGTCGGCCCGGCCGGACGCGCCGTCATCGCCCGCTTCCCGGAGACGCTCGTGTCCGACCAGGGGCCGCACAAGGCCGGCCGCGTCCAGGCGTGGGTGACGGGACCGGGCGCCGGGGACGACGCGGCCACCATCGCCGAGGTACTGGAGACCGATGTGCCCGTACTGATCGACGCGGACGGGCTGCGCCTCGCCGACCGCGACGCCGTACGCGCCCGTACCGCCCCGACCCTGATGACCCCGCACGCCGGGGAGGCCGCCGCCCTGCTCGGCGTGGCCCGCGAGCAGGTCGAGGGCGCGCGGCTGGCCTCCGTACGCGAACTCGCCGCCCTCTACCGGGCGACGATCCTCCTCAAGGGCTCCACCACCCTCGTCGCCGACCCGGACGGGGGCCCCGTACGGGTCAACCCGACCGGCACGTCCTGGCTCGCCACCGCCGGCAGCGGTGACGTCCTGTCAGGCCTCGCCGGTTCACTGCTGGCCGCCGGTCTCTCCGCCCGTGACGCGGGCAGCGCGGCGGCCTATCTGCACGGACTGGCCGGCCGGCTCGCCGCGCACGGCGCGCCGATCGGCGCCCACGACATCGCGGAGACCATCCCGCGGGCCTGGCGGGACGTGCGGGACTGAGCGGCGAACGGGGCGGCGGACGGGCCGCGGCGGCGGACCGGAGCGCCGGCGACGGTACATGCCGCGTCCGTCACCGACCCGCTTCTCGAATGGCCGTCCGGTGCCTCTGAGACACTGGGGGCGCGATGAACGACACAGCACACCCACGGACGGCGCCGCAGCGTGCCCGTGCCGAGATCGATCTGGCCGCCGTACGGGCCAACGTGCGGGCCCTGCGCGGGCGCGTGACCGGCGCCGCCGTCATGGCCGTGGTCAAGTCCGACGCCTACGGCCACGGCGCGGTCCCGTGCGCCCGCGCGGCCGTCGAAGCCGGGGCGACCTGGCTGGGCACCGCCACGCCGGAGGAGGCCTTCGCCCTGCGCGCGGCCGGGCTGTCGCCCGCGCAGGCGCGCATCATGTGCTGGCTGTGGACGCCGGGCGGGCCCTGGCGGGAGGCGATCGAGGCCGACCTCGACATGTCCGTGAGCGACCTGTGGGCCCTGGCTGAGGTCCGCGAGGCCGCCCGGCAGGCCGGCCGTCCCGCGCGCGTGCAGCTGAAGGCCGACACCGGACTCGGCCGCAACGGCTGCCAGCCCGCCGACTGGCCCGAACTCGTCGCCGAGGCCCTGCGCGCCGAGGCCGAGGGGCTGGTCCGCGTCACCGGGCTCTGGTCCCACTTCGCCTGCGCCGACGAGCCGGGCCACCCCTCCATCGCCGCGCAGCTCGGCCTCTTCCGCGAGATGACCGCCCACGCGGAACAGCGCGGTCTGCACCCGGAGGTGCGGCACATCGCCAACTCGCCCGCCGCGCTCACCCTCCCCGAGACCCACTTCGACCTCGTCCGCGCCGGGATCGCCGTCTACGGAGTCTCGCCCAGCGCCGAGCTCGGCACCCCCGCCGACTTCGGGCTGCGCCCCGCCATGACCCTGTCCGCCTCGCTGGCCCTCGTGAAGCACGTGCCGGGCGGCCACGGCATCAGCTACGGGCACCACTACGTCACCCCCGGCGAGACCACCCTCGGCCTGGTGCCCGTCGGCTACGCGGACGGCATCCCGCGCCACGCGTCCGGCACCGGGCCGGTCCTGGTCGGCGGCAAGTGGCGTACCGTCGCGGGACGGGTCGCCATGGACCAGTTCGTGGTCGACCTGGGCGGGGACGAGCCCGAGATCGGCTCCGAGGCCGTGCTCTTCGGCCCCGGCGACCGCGGCGAGCCCACCGCCGAGGACTGGGCGCAAGCCGCCGGCACCATCGCGTACGAGATCGTCACGCGCATCGGAACGCGCGTCCCCCGCGTCTATGTGAACGAGAAGCCGGACCGGGCAGGGGGCGGGGAGAGGGCAGCACAGGACGGGTGACCCGCGTGGACACCCGGCCAGGGCACGGCATCCCGGGGCGGCGGCACCCGCCGCCCACTGGGACCGGTGCCGGCCACCGAGCGAACAGCAGTACGGCAAAAAGAGGAGCGGTACGTGAGCGAGAGCAGTGCGGGGGCCGTCGCGAAGGCCGCCACGGCGGCCGTCGCCTCTGCCGCGGAAGCGGCCGGCGGCTGGCGGCGGGCGACCGGCATCGCCGGTGCCGCGATAGGCGTGGTGGCGGCGGGCGCCGCCGCCGGGGTCGCCATCGAGCGGATGACCGTCGGCCGGGGCATACGCCGCAAGGCCCGGCTCGCCCTGGACTCGGTGGGCCCCTACGGAGCCCTGCGCGGCACCCCGGGCAAGGCCCTGGCCGACGACGGCACCGAGCTCTACTACGAGGTCGACGACATCGACCCCGACGCCACCGCGAACCTCGGCCCGCGCCGCCGGCGGCTCTTCGGCCGCAAGGCCCCCGCCCCCGTCACCGTCGTCTTCAGCCACGGCTACTGCCTCAGCCAGGACTCCTGGCACTTCCAGCGCGCCGCCCTGCGCGGTGTCGTCCGCACCGTGCACTGGGACCAGCGCAGCCACGGCCGGTCCGAGCGGGGCCTGGCCCAGACCCGCGACGGCGTGGAACTGACCATCGACCAACTCGGCCGCGATCTGAAGGCCGTCATAGACGCCGCCGCGCCCGAGGGACCCCTTGTGCTGGTCGGGCACTCCATGGGCGGCATGACGATGATGGCGCTGGCCGACCAGTACCCCGAGCTGATCCGCGAGCGGGTCGTCGCCACCGCCTTCGTCGGCACCTCCTCCGGACGGCTCGGCGAGGTCAACTTCGGACTGCCGGTGGCCGGCGTCAACGCGGTGCGCCGGGTGCTCCCCGGCGTGCTCAAGGCGCTCGGGCAGCGGGCAGAGCTGGTGGAGAAGGGACGGCGGGCCACCGCGGACCTGTTCGCCGGCATCATCAAGCGGTACTCGTTCGCCGGCCGGGACATCGACCCGGCGGTCGCCCGGTTCGCCGAGCGGATGATCGAGAGCACGCCGATCGACGTGGTCGCCGAGTTCTACCCGGCCTTCACCGACCACGACAAGACCGAGGCGCTCGCCCTCTTCGCGGATATGCCGGTGCTGGTCCTCGCCGGAGTGCAGGACCTCGTCACGCCCAGCGAGCACAGCGAGGCCATCGCCGACCTGCTCCCCGAGGCGGAGCTGGTGCTGGTCCCGGACGCAGGGCACCTGGTGATCCTGGAGCATCCGGAGGTCGTCACGGACCGCCTCGCCGACCTGCTCGCCCGCGCGGGCGCGGTCCCGGCAGGCACTACCGTTGACGGTTATGGAAGCACCAGCAGCACGGCACACCCCTGACCCCGGGTCCGTCGAGATCACCGTCAACGCCCCCGAGCAGATGCGCGAGCTGGGCCGCCGTCTGGCCAAGCTGCTGCGCGCGGGCGACCTCGTGATGCTCAGCGGGGAGCTCGGCGCGGGCAAGACCACGCTGACCCGCGGTCTCGGCGAGGGGCTCGACGTGCGTGGCGCCGTCACCTCCCCGACCTTCGTGATCGCCCGGGTGCACCCGTCCCTGGCCGACGGCCCGCCGCTCGTCCACGTCGACGCGTACCGCCTGTCCGGCGGGCTCGACGAGATGGAGGACCTCGACCTCGACGTGTCGCTGCCGGACTCCGTGGTCGTCGTGGAGTGGGGCGAGGGCAAGGTCGAGGAGCTGACCGACGAGCGGCTCCAGGTCGTGATCCACCGGGCCGTCGGAGACACCACGGACGAGGTGCGGCACGTGACGGTGTCCGGGATCGGGGACCGCTGGGCCACCGTCGACCTGGGCGTTCTGACCGCCTGAGGGCCGCCCGGACTTTCCGACAGGACGTCGGCAAGTCCTTGCGCCGGGTGCTCCGGGCATGGTCACATGGTGTTCAGCCCGTGGTTAGGCGTGCCTAACCACGTCCGCCCCCGGCCCCCCAGGAGGCGTCCATGTCGGCCATGGAGAGCAACGAGCAGCAGCAGCGGCGGCACCAGTCGAAACCGAAGCCGCGGCCGTACGCGGTGGGCGGTGTGTCCATGCGCGATCTGCTGGCCTCGTGCGCCGCCGCCGACGCGGTCTCCCGGCCGCCGCGCGCCCCGGAGCCGGCGGACCCCCGCACGGTGGAGGAAAGCCGTGAAGCGGCGTAGCCCTATCGGATGACTTTTCGGTCGACGCGCCCCGGTGAAGGGCATGACCTCGCGAGGGAACGCCCCGGTCGCAGCACTAGCGGATGACGACGACCTTCTGGCCGATCGTCGCGAACATCCACATCGCCTGGCCGTCCGCCCGGGACGCACGGATGCCGCCGGTCCTGATCGCCGGGTCGGGCGTCGGCCAGGAGCCGTCCAACGCCGCGCTGAAACCGATGACCACCCCGTCCGTGCTGGTGAACCGCACGACGTGCTCGACGGGGACACCGTCGGTCCCGGTGATCGCCTTCGAACGGGATGCGACGGCGTAGGTCCCCGGCGCCGGGTCGATGTTGCCGGGGCCGACCCGGAAGGTGTTCTGGACCGACCCGTTCGGGCCGACCAGCCACACCCGGTCGTCGTCCAGCGAGTACACGACCCGCTCGCCGGTTCCGGAGCCGCCGGGCAGGGCGGTCGGGCGCCGTTTGTCCCGGGGCGCCTTGGAGACGCTCGCCGCGGGCGTCGCCGTCGGGCCGGGCCGGCCGCTCAGGCTCCGCGGAACGGTCGCCTGCGCCTGGTGGGCGAGGAAGCCGACCGCGAGGACGGCCGCGGCGGTGAGCCCGGCCACGAACCCCGAACTGCTCCGTGCCACGGTCGTCCACCTCCGCCTCGGTCGTCACGCGCTGCCTGGCGGCGACCGTAGCAGCCGGAATCCGCCCGACCGGGGCGGCCGTGCCGGAGGCGCGGGAGCCGTAGGCTGTTTGCGTGCTCTTGCTCGCTCTGGATACCGCCACCCCCGCCGTCGCCGTCGCCCTGCACGACGGAACGGCCGTCATCGCCTCCTCCAGCCAGGTGGACGCGCGCCGGCACGGAGAGCTCCTGCTGCCGGCCGTCGACCGGGTGCTCGCCGAGGCCGGGCTCAAGCTGGACGCCGTCACGGGCGTCGTCGCCGGCGTCGGGCCCGGCCCGTACACCGGCCTGCGCGTCGGCCTGATGACCGCCGACACCCTCGGGCTCGCCCTCGGCGTGCCCGTGTACGGGGTGTGCACGCTCGACGGCCTCGCCTACGCGGCCGACCTCCCCGGCCCCTTCGTCGTGGCGACCGACGCCCGCCGCAAGGAGGTCTACTGGGCCCGGTACGCCGACTCGCGCACCCGGGTCACCGAACCGGCCGTGGGCCGGCCGGCCGATATCGCCGACCAGGTCAGGGGCCTGCCCGCGGTCGGCGCGGGCGCGCTGCTGTACCCCGAGACCTTCCCGCAGGCGCACGAGCCCGAGCACGTGTCGGCCGCGGCCCTCGCCTCGCTGGCCGCCGAGAGGCTGGCCGCCGGTGACGAGCTGCCCGCGCCCCGGCCGCTGTACCTGCGCCGGCCGGACGCCCAGGTGCCCAAGAACTACAAGGTGGTCACCCCGAAGTGACGGGACAGACGACGGCCGGGTCCGCCCGGTGCGTACTGCGCGAGATGCGCTGGTGGGACATCGACCCGGTGCTGGAACTGGAGAAGGACCTGTTCCCGGAGGACGCCTGGTCCCGGGGCATGTTCTGGTCCGAGCTGGCGCACTCCAGGGGCCCGGAGGCGACCCGGCGCTACGTGGTGGCCGAGGACGGCGGCCGGATCGTCGGGTACGCCGGGCTGGTCGCCTCCGGCGGGCAGGGCGACGTGCAGACCATCGCCGTCGCCCGCGACCACTGGGGCACCGGGCTCGGCGCCCGGCTGCTGACCGAGCTGCTGCGGGCCGCGAGCGCCTTCGACTGCGCCGAGGTGATGCTCGAGTGCCGTGTGGACAACGTCCGCGCGCAGAAGCTCTACGAGCGCTTCGGCTTCGAGCCCATCGGCTTCCGGCGCGGCTACTACCAGCCGGGGAACGTGGACGCCGTGGTGATGCGCCTGTCCGACCCGGCAACCTCCGTCAACGGTGTACAAGGAACCGAGATCCATGACTGACTTGAGGGACGAGCCGCTCGTCCTCGGCATCGAGACCTCCTGCGACGAGACCGGCGTCGGCATCGTCCGCGGCACCACCCTGCTCGCCGACGCGGTCGCCTCCAGCGTCGACGAGCACGCGCGGTTCGGCGGGGTCGTCCCGGAGGTGGCCTCCCGGGCCCACCTGGAGGCGATGGTGCCGACCATCGAGCGCGCGCTCAAGGAGGCGAGGGTCACCGCCAGGGACCTGGACGGCATCGCGGTCACCGCGGGACCCGGCCTGGCCGGCGCCCTGCTCGTCGGCGTCTCGGCGGCCAAGGCGTACGCCTACGCCCTGGGCAAGCCGCTGTACGGCGTCAACCACCTCGCCTCGCACATCTGCGTGGACCAGCTGGAGCACGGCGCGCTGCCGGAGCCCACGATGGCGCTGCTGGTGTCCGGCGGGCACTCCTCGCTCCTGCTGTCCACGGACATCACCGCGGACGTACGGCCCATGGGCGCGACGATCGACGACGCGGCGGGCGAGGCCTTCGACAAGATCGCGCGCGTACTGGACCTGGGCTTCCCGGGCGGGCCGGTCATCGACCGGTACGCGAAGGAGGGCGACCCGGCGGCGATCGCCTTCCCGCGCGGGCTGACGGGTCCGCGCGACCCCGCCTACGACTTCTCCTTCTCCGGCCTCAAGACGGCCGTGGCCCGCTGGATCGAGGCCAAGCGGGCGGCCGGGGAGGACGTGCCGGTGCGTGACGTGGCCGCGTCCTTCCAGGAGGCGGTGGTGGACGTGCTGACCCGCAAGGCCGTACGGGCCTGCAAGGACGCGGGCGTCGACCACCTGATGATCGGCGGCGGCGTGGCCGCGAACTCGCGGCTGCGGGTCCTGGCGCAGGAGCGGTGCGAGGCGGCCGGGATCCGGCTGCGCGTGCCCCGGCCCAAGCTGTGCACCGACAACGGTGCGATGGTGGCGGCGCTCGGCGCCGAGATGGTCTCGCGCGGTCGCGCGGCCTCCAGTTGGGACCTGTCGGCGGACTCGTCCCTGCCGGTGACGGATCCGCATGTGCCGGGCACCGGGCACACCCACGACCATGTGCACGAGGTGAGCAAGGAGAACCTGTACCCGTGACGGTGGCGCTGATGTGGGAGGCCCGTGCGGTTCCGGGCCGGGGGGAGGAACTGCTCGCCTGGGCGCGGCGGCAGGAACTCGCCGGGCGGCCCCTGCGCCGGGAGACCTTCCGCGCCCCGCAGGACCGGGTGCTGGTCATCACCTGGTGGGACGCGGAGTTCACCACCGAGCTGCCGGAACTTCCCGAGCCTGAGGGTGAGTTGGTCACGCGGGCCGTGCATCGGTGGCGGTTCGAGTCGGTCGGCGGGGGCCAGGACTGCTGATTGGCCCGCGGCCCTCCCGGTGGGCTATGATCATGACACGCAAGCGGCCAGCAGAGGTCCGCGAGCAGTGCGTTGGTGGTCCAAGGAAAGACGTCCCGCTTCCTGCGGGGAAATGCAGGTGCAAGGCCTGCCCGGCGCTCGACAGAACCCCGTTCCCGGTTCATCCGGGGGCGGGGTTCTTTTTTTGCGGCTTCGCCCACCCGCCTCGGTGAGTTGAGAGGTCCCGTCCCTGGGGCTCAGCCCCAGACCCCGGCGGGGGCTCTGCCCCCTGCACCCCCGTTTTCCCACCCTCCCACCCGTCTCGGTGGGAGGGAGAGGGCCGCGCCCCGGACCCCGGTGCCTCTCAACTGCCGGGTGGGGCTGGTTCTTTCAGCCCGTCCGGCGTTTGAGGACGAGGCCGTTCAGGCCGAAGCGGGGGTCTGGGGGCGGCAGGCCCCAGGGGGTGGGTCAAGCCGTCGGTGCGGTTTCCGTTTCGCAGTGCAGGCGGCGCTCCGCGCCAACCTCCCGCACCGGACCCGTCAGGGTCAGGTGCGCCGTGTGGCGGATGTCCGACGCCGACGTGGCCAGCCGCAGTTCCAGGTCGCCCGGCTCCACCACCCGCCGGCCCGTGCGGTCGGTGAACGCCGACAGGTCCGCGTGGAAGCGGAAGGTCACCCGGCGGGACTCGCCGGGCTCCAGCTCCAGCCGCCGGTAGCCGATCAGGCGGACGTCCGGGCGAGTCACCGACGCCACCGGGTCGTGCAGGTACAGCTGCACCACCTCCGCGCCGGCCCGGTCACCGGTGTTGCGCACGGTCAGCGAGACGTCGCACGAGCCGTCCGTGCCGATCTCCGTGCCGGTTGCCGCGCCGGTCTCCGCGCCTTCGGCGCCCTGGAAGTCCGACCACTCGAACGTCGTGTAGGACACCCCGTGCCCGAACGGGTACAGCGGCGTCGGGTCCAGGCTGCTCACCTCGCCCGCCAGGCCCAGTGGCGGCTGGAGGTACGTCCACGGCTGGCCTCCAGGCCCGCGCGGCACGCTCACCGGCAGCCGGCCCGAGGGGTTCACGCGGCCCGACAGGACGCCCGCGACCGCCGGGCCGCCCTCCTCGCCCGGGAAGAACGCCTGCACGGCCGCGCCCAGCCGGCCGTCCCAGCGGCCGAGCGCGTAGGGGCGGCCGGTGAGCAGGACGAGGACGACGGGGACGCCCGTCTCCACCAGCGCGTCCAGCAGCGCGCCCTGCACGCCGGGCAGCGCGAGGTCCGCCACGTCGCAGCCCTCGCCCGACGTGCCCCGGCCGAACAGGCCCGAGCGGTCACCGAGGACGGCCACGCACACGTCCGCCTCCCGAGCCCGGGCGACCGCCTCCTCGAAGCCGGAGGCGTCCGGCTCGGAGACGTCGCAGCCCTCCGTGAACGTCACCTTCGCGTCCGGCAGTTCGTCACGCAGGGCGTCCAGCAGGGTGGGGATCTCGATGCCCATGGGCACCTCGGGGTGCTGGGTGCCCACGTGGGAGGGGAAGGAGTAGCAGCCCAGCATCGCCAGGGCGTCCGCGGCCCGGGGGCCGACGACCGCGATCCGGGTGTCGGGGGAGAGGGGCAGCACCCCGTCCGGGTTGGCCAGCAGCACCACCGACTCCTCGGCCACCCGGCGGGCCACGGCCCGGTTCTCCGCCGAGTCCA
This sequence comes from Streptomyces sp. NPDC047453, assembly GCF_040643155.1. Lineage (NCBI taxonomy): Bacteria > Bacillati > Actinomycetota > Actinomycetes > Kitasatosporales > Streptomycetaceae > Streptomyces > Streptomyces sp. NPDC047453. The sequence goes on from NZ_JBEYTS010000031.1 coordinate 15,776, forward strand.
GGTCGATGGACTCGGCCGGGGCGTCCGCGGCCCAGTCCTCGTCCAGCAGGCCCAGTTCGCACTTCTGGAGCAGGACGCGACGGGCCGCGCGGTCCACCAGCGACTCCGGAACCGTGCCGTCCTGGACCGCTGCCACCAGTTCCTTGCCGTAGCACTTCAGCGTCGGCAGCTCGACGTCGATCCCGGCGGCCAGGGCCAGGTGCGCCGACTCGGCGGGGGTGCCGGCGACTCGGTGCAGGGTCCGCAGGAAGTCGACGGCGAAGTAGTCGGCGACCACCGTGCCGGTGAAACCCCACTGCTCGCGCAGGAGTTCGGTGAGCAGCCGCGGGTCCGCGGAGGCCGGGACGCCGTCCGTCTCCGTGTACGCGGCCATCACCGAGCGCGCGCCGCCCTCGCGCAGCGCCATCTCGAAGGGCGGGAGCGTGACGTCGGCGAACTCCCGGGTACCGGCCCGCACCGGGGCAAGATTGCGGGCGCCCGCCGAGGAGGCGTACCCGGCGAAGTGCTTCAGCGTGGACACGATCCCCGCCGACTCCAGGCCCCGCACGTACGCGCTGCCGATCGTGCCGACCAGGTACGGGTCCTCGCCGGCGGTCTCCTCGACCCGGCCCCAGCGGGGATCGCGGACCACGTCCAGGACGGGCGCGAGCCCCTGGTGCACGCCCACCGCGCGCATGTCCCGCCCGATGCGGCCGGCCATCTCCTCCACCAGCGCCGGGTCGAACGTGGCGCCCCACGCCAGCGGGACCGGGTAGGCGGTCGCGCCCCAGGCGGTGAAGCCCGCCAGGCACTCCTCGTGCGCGACCGCGGGGATGCCGAAGCGGCCGGCCTCGGCGATCCGGCGCTGGGCGCGGGCCAGTGCCTGCGCGCCCAGCGCGGGGTCCACGGGGGCGGTGCCGAAGGAGCGGGTGAGCTGACCGAGTCCGAGGGTGATCAGCTCGTCCCAGTCGTAGTCCGCGTTCATCTGCTGCTGGTGCGGAGCGACGCCGTCGCCGTCCGTCGCGGCACCCACCCACACGCCGTACAGCTGGGCGACCTTCTCCTCGAGGGTCATCCGGGAGAGCAGGTCGTCGACACGGGCGGCGGCGGGCAGGGCGGGGTCGCGCCAGGGGGCGGTGGTCATGAAACTCCTGTCGGGTCTGGCGGGTCTGGCGGGTCTGTCAATGAGGGGGGATTCGGCTGCCGCGGGTCGGCCCCGGTCACTCGGTCACTTGCCGCCCACGCCCATCAGGCCGCCCACGAGGGCCCGCCGGGCCACCAGGTAGACGGCGAAGATCGGGATGCCGGAGAGGACGACGGAGGCGAGCAGCGCGGGGATGTTCACGCCGAACTCGCTGACGTAGTTGAACAGGCCGAGGGTCAGCACGCGCGGGCCGTCGGACTGGGTGAAGATCAGCGGGAAGAGGAAGCCGTTCCAGGCCTGGAGGGCGGAGTAGACGACGACCGTGCTGATGCCGCCCTTGGCCATCGGGATGACCAGTTGGAACAGCATCCGCGTGGGGGAGGCGCCGTCCAGCGCCATCGCCTCGTACAGCTCCTCGGAGATGTCCCGCAGAGTGCCGGTGAGGATGAGCGTCGAGACCGGCATCGCGAACGCCGCCGTCGGCAGGATGACCGCGAGCAGGCTGTCGTAGAGGTTCAGCTTGGCGATCATCAGGTAGAGCGGGACGACGACCGCCTGGGCCGGGATCGCGACCCCGAGCAGGAACATGCGGAAGGCCGCGCCCGACCAGAAGCTGCGGGTGCGGACGGCGACGTAGGCGAGCGGGACGCACAGGACGAGGACGATGGCCACCACCGCCGCCGCGACGGTCATCGTGTTGGCGAGGAGGTGGCCGAAGCCGCTGTGCAGGACGGTGTTGTAGTTCTCCAGGGTCGGGTGCTCGGGCGGGTCGAGGGCGTTGCCCAGCGCCTCGTCCTGCCGGGTCAGCGAGGTCGAGATCATCGCGTAGATCGGGATGATCACGACGATCAGCCAGGCGACCGAGCCGATGCCGGCCAGCGGGTTCGGGCGCCTGGTCCAGTGGCGGCGGCGGTGCGTGGGGGCCGCGGTCACCGGCGTCCCGGGGGTGCGCAGCGGACGGCGTGGCAGCGTGTCGTGTGACACTTCGTCACATTCCTTCCCTGGTGCTGCGCATGGCGCCGAAGCCGGTCAGCCGGACCAGCAGCAGCGACAGCGCGGTGGCGGCCACGACGAGGAAGGACGCGATGGCGCTCGCGTAGCCGAAGTCGTAGCTCTTGAAGCCCGCCTCGTACATCAGGTACGGCAGGATCGCGGTGTCCGTGCCGGGGCCGCCCTGGGTCAGGATCAGGACGGTCTCGAAGTACGTGAGCGAGCCGACGATCATCAGCACGCTGGACGTGGTCGCCGTGTTGCGCAGCTGGGGCAGGGTGATCGAGAAGAACTGACGGTAGCGGCCGGCGCCGTCGATGGCCGCGGCCTGGTAGAGGACCTCGGGGATCTGCCGCGCCCCGCCCTGGTAGATCAGGGTGTGGAAGGGGATGAACTGCCAGCCGCCGACGAAGACGATCGCCAGGAAGGCGCCGGACGTCGAGCCGAACGTGTCCCCGCGGATGATGCCGAAGTTCGGGTCGAGCAGGGAGTAGAAGAGCAGCGCGATCGCCGTCGAGGACAGCAGGAACGGCGTGAAGAAGATCGCGGACAGCACCGCCCGGTTGCGCTGGCGGCCCGCCGCCCAGACGCCCAGCAGCAGCGAGACCACCGTCTGGAAGGTCCAGCTGACCACGGTGAGCAGCACGGTCACCGTGATGGACTGGGTCAGGCGCGGATCGTTGAACAGTTTCTGCCAGTTGGCCAGGCCCGCCGGTTCGGGGTCGCCCAGGCCGTTCCACTTGGTGAAGGACAGGTAGAAGGCCAGGAGCATCGGGGCGATGGCGAAGAAGGCGAAGAACAGAACGCCGGGCAGGGCCCAGGCGGCGTGCGGGCGACCGGCCCGCACGCCCTTCCCGGGCCTGCCCTTCGTTCCGGTGGGGACCGTCGAACTCACTTCAGCCCCTGGAGCGCGGTGACGAACTGGCTCGGGCTCGACTTGCCCACGAACAGCTTGTTGATCTCGGTGAGCATCGGCGTGGCGACGTTCGGGTCGACCGCCTGGTCCCAGCTCAGGGTGAACGCCGGGGCCTGCTGCACCATCTGGTACTGGAACTTGGCGAACTCGGGGTTGGGGGAGGCGTCCAGCAGGTTGGCCGCGTTGGACGTGGTCGGGATGTCGCCGTTGGCGATCAGGTCCTTGGCGTACTGCTCGGAGGCGCAGTCCTTCAGGAAGGCGATCGCCGCGTCCTTGTTGGACGTACGGGCGTTCACCGACCAGTAGTTGGTCGGGTTGCCGACCACGTTGCGGATGTCGCCGGCGCCGCCGTCGTACTTCGGGAACGCGCACCAGCCCAGGCTCTTCTTGGCGAAGTCCGGGAACTCGCCGAGCTGCGTGGAGTACTCCCACGAGCCCATCAGGTGCATGGCCGCCTTGCCCTTGGCGAAGACCGCCGGCGCGCCCTTGTTGGTGTACGCCACCGAGCTGAAGCCCTTGCCGAAGGCGCCGTCGTCGATGAGTTGCTTGACCGTCTCGGCGGCCTTGAGGACGGCCGGGTCGCCCCAGCCGGAGGAGTCGCCGTTCTTGATCTTGTCGAAGACCCCGGGGCCGCCGATGCGGTCGACCAGGTACTCCAGCCACATCAGCTCCGGCCAGATGTCGGCGCCGCCGAGCGCGAACGGGGTGATCTTCGCCTTCTTCAGCTTGGCGTTGATGTCCAGCAGCTGGTCCCAGGTGGTGGGCGGCTGGAGCTTGTGCTCGGCGAAGATGGCCTTGTTGTAGAAGAGCATCACCGGCTGCATGCCGCGCATCGGGATACCGAAGTTGCGTCCGCTGAGCGCGCCGGCCGCGAGTACGGAGGGCAGGAAGCCGTCCTTGAGGACCGGGTCGGACTCGATGGTGTCGGTCAGGTCGATCAGCTGGCCCGCGTCCTTGTAGGCCTTGATGGAGCCGCCACCCCAGTTGAAGAACACGTCCGGGGCGTGGGGCGAGCCCATCGCGGTGCGCAGCTTGGCCGGGTAGTCCGAGCCGGGCACCTTCTCCAGCTTGATCTTGCCCTTCGCCTTCTTGGCCGCGGCGGAGGCATTGAACCGGGTGACGGCGGCGGTCTGCACCTTCACCGCGTCGTCGCCGTACACCATCGCCGTGATCGTGCCGCCCGAGCCGCCGGAGCCGCTGCCGGAGCCGCAGGCGGTAAGTCCGGCGGCCGAGATGAGGGTGGTGGCGCCGGCGCCGAGAAACCAGCGCCTGCTGTAGGACTCCATGTGACGGCACCTCTCACGAATGTCGTGTTCCGAATGTTCGTCTGGCCGAACTGTTCGAGTGGCCGAATGTTTCGTATGGCACTTCGAATGTTCCGGGAACCTAAGGCGGTCGAGGGGGTTCGTCAAGAGGTCTCGCAGAGATACGATCGCGGCTATGAAGCCGACGAAGACCGCAGGAACGCAGACCGCCACGCTCGCCGAGATCGCCCGCGAGGCCGGTGTGTCGGCTCCGACTGTTTCGAAGGTTCTCAACGGTCGTGCCGACGTCGCCCCGACCACCCGCTCCCGGGTCGAGGAGTTGCTGCGGGCGCACGGCTACCGGCGCCGGCGGGCCGAGGCGACCCGCTCGCCGCTGATCGACCTGGTCTTCCACGAGCTGGAGAGCGCCTGGGCGATGGAGGTCATCCGGGGCGTGGAGAACGTGGCGCGGGACGCGGGGCTGAGCGTCGTGCTCTCCGAGAGCGCGGGCCGGCTCACTCCCGGGCGGACCTGGGCCGACCAGGTCGCCGCCCGCCGGCCGCACGGCGTGGTCCTGGTGCTGTCCGGGCTCGACGAGTCCCAGCGGGCGCTGCTGACCAGCCGTTCCATCCCGTTCGTGGTGATGGACCCGGCCGGCGACCCGGGCGCCGACGTGCCCTCGATCGGCGCCACCAACTGGCAGGGCGGCCTGGCCGCCACCCGGCACATGGTGGAACTCGGGCACACCCGTATCGGCGCGATCAGCGGGCCGTCCCGGATGATGTGCAGCCGCGCCCGGGTCGACGGCTACCGGGCCGCGCTGGAGACGGCCGGGCTGCCGGTGGACCCGTCGCTGATCATGACCGGCGACTTCCACCACGAGGCCGGCTACCGGCTGGGGCTGAAGCTGCTGCGCCGCGAGGACCGGCCGACCGCCGTCTTCGCGGGCAACGACCTCCAGGCGCTCGGCGTGTACGAGGCGGCGCGCGAACTGGGCCTGCGCGTCCCGGAGGACCTGAGCGTGGTCGGCTTCGACGACCTGCCGGTGGCGCGCTGGGTCGGACCGCCGCTGACGACCGTGCGCCAGCCGCTGACGGAGATGGCCGAGGCGGCGGCGAAACTGGTGCTGGACCTCGGGCGCGAGGAGGACTCGCCAGTGGCGACGCGGGTGGAGCTGGCCACGAGTCTGGTGGTGCGTAGCAGTACGGCGGCGCCCGCGAAGTGAAGCTCAAGTGCCGAAAGTTTCGGGGAAGATGAGATTTTCCGAAGAATTCGGTCGTGGGCGCCTCCCCCTGTCGGGCCCCTCATGAGTCGGACGTATGTTCCTCCCCGTGAGGGGACACAACAGGGGACATGACAGGGGACAGGACGACAGCGACAGCGGGGAGGCGGGCGGAGGGGCCGGCCGGCGGTCACGGGCCCTGAAGGCCGTGGGCCTCGGCCTGTCGGGCGTCCTGGTGCTGGGCGCCGCGGCGGCGGGCTTCGCGTACTGGCACCTGAACCAGAACATCAAGAGCGTCGACATCAACAGCGCGCTCGGGGACGACCGCCCGCCCGGGCCGCGCACGGGACCGTCGGCCGACACAGCCGCCCTGCCCAGAGGGGCCCTCAACATCCTGGTCCTCGGCTCGGACTCGCGCAGCGGCGAGCAGAACGAGGAACTCGGCGGGGGCGACAGCGAGGGCGCCCGCTCCGACACCGCGATGATCGTGCACATCGACGCCGGCCGGACCTCGGCCACCGTGGTGAGCATCCCGCGCGACACGCTGGTGACCCGCCCGTCCTGCCCGCTGGAGTCCGGCGGCTCCACGGCGGTGGCGAACTACACCATGTTCAACAGCGCGTACTCGGTGGGCGGACCGGTCTGCGCGGTCAAGACGGTCGAGACGCTCACCGGCATCCGCATGGACCACTACATCGAGATCGACTTCTCCGGCTTCGCGAAGCTGGTGGACGCGATGGGCGGAGTCACCGTCACCACCGAGCTGGACATCGACGACGACAAGAGCCATCTGCACCTGAAGGCCGGCACCCACCATCTGGACGGTACCGAGGCCCTGGCCCTGGCCCGCACCCGGTACGGCGTGGGCGACGGCAGCGACCTGGGCCGCATAGGCCTCCAGCAGACCCTGGTCAAGGCGCTGCTGGAGGAGATCTCCGACTCCGGCCTGCTGGACGACCCCGCCGGGCTCTACCGGGTCGCCGACGCGGTGACCGGCAGCCTGACCACCGACACCGGCCTCGATTCGCTGGGCGAACTGACGACCCTCGGCGAGAGCCTGAAGGGCCTGTCGGCGCAGAACGTGAAGACGGTGACCATGCCGGTGGTGACGGCCCCGTGGAACCCCAACCGGGTGGTGGCGCAGGAACCGGACGCGGGCGACCTGTGGACGTCGCTGCGGTGAGCGCCTGCCGCAGAAAATCTTCGAGGAATTCCGGGGAGCGTGTCGATTCCGCGGTGTCCCGTTCGACGCACGGGTGAGAGGCGAGGAAAGGACCCCGCCCCGAACCGAGGAGTCACCGATGCCGCGTTATCTGTCGCTCGTGAAGATCGACGAGAACACCATGCCCGCCGAGGGCCCCAGCCCCGAGCTGATGCAGCGCATGGGTGAGCTGATCGAGGAGGTCACCAAGGCGGGCGTGATGCTCGACACCGCCGGGCTGACCCCGTCCGCGCAGGGCACCCGGGTGCACTGGGAAAGCGGGAGGATCTCCGTCACCGACGGCCCCTTCACGGAGTCGAAGGAGGTCATCGGCGGCTACGCGATCATGCAGTGCAAGGACATGGCCGAGGCGATCGAGTGGTCCAAGCGGTTCCTCAAGGTCCACGAGGAGTTCTGGACGGTGACCTGTGAGGTGCGCGAGATCGCCGAGGGCTGAGCGGTTTGGCCCCGGGCCGCCGGGGGTGTTCGATGGTGGACTGTGGAACAGCAGCCCACCGGACCCTCCGGCGCCCTGGAGACCGTCTTCCGGCTCGAGTCGCCGCGTGTCGTCGCCGCCGTCGCCCGGATCGTGCGGGACGTCGGCATAGCCGAGGAGCTGACGCAGGACGCGCTGGTCGCGGCGCTCGAGCAGTGGCCCAGGGACGGGGTGCCGGACAACCCCGGTGCCTGGCTGATGACCACGGCCCGGCACCGCGCCGTCGACCTGGTGCGCCGCCGCGAGCGGTACGCCCGCAAGCTTCAGGAGATCGGCCGGGACCTTGGGACGGTGGCACCGCCCGAGGAGCCCTCCGCCCCGGACGACATCGACGACGACCTGCTGCGCCTGGTCTTCACCACCTGCCACCCCGTGCTGTCCGCCGACGCCCGCACCGCGCTCACCCTGCGGCTGCTCGGCGGTCTGACCACGGCCGAGATCGCCCGCGCGTTCCTCGCGCCCGAGCCGACGATCGCCCAGCGGATCGTGCGCGCCAAACGCACCCTGGCCAAGCGGAACGTCGCCTTCGAGGTGCCGTACGGCCCCGACCGCGAGGCCCGGCTCGGCTCGGTCCTGGACGTCATCTACCTGATCTTCAACGAGGGGTACGCCGCGACGGCCGGCGACGACTGGCTGCGCCCGGGGCTGTGCGAGGACGCGCTGCGCCTGGCCCGGCTGCTGGCGGGCCTGATGCCGAAGGAGGCGGAGGCGCACGCGCTGGTGGCCCTCCTGGAGTTCCAGGCCTCCCGCTCCGCCGCCCGCACCGGCCCGCACGGCGAACCGGTCCTGCTCAGGGACCAGAACCGCCGCCGCTGGAACCGCATGCTCATCGCCCGCGGCGTCACCGCGCTGGCCCACGCCGAGGCCTCTGCCGCCGACGGCCCCGGCCCGTACCTCCTCCAGGCCGCCATCGCCGCCTGCCACGCGCACGCGTACACCTACGAGGAGACCGACTGGCCGAGGATCGCGGCCCTCTACGGTCTGCTGGCCGCCCGGTCCCCGTCGCCCGTCGTCGAGTTGAACCGCGCGGTCGCCGTGTCGATGGCCGAGGGCCCGGCCCCGGCGCTGCGGATCGTCGACGCCCTCGCCGCCGAACCCGCCCTGCGCGACTACCACCTGCTGCCCAGTGTCCGCGCCGACCTGCTGGCCCGCCTCGGACGTACGGCGCAGGCGCGCGCCGAGTTCGAACGGGCGGCGGCCCTGGCCCGCAACGAGCGGGAGCGGGAACTGCTGCTGAGGCGGGCCGCGGAGCCCGGCTGAGTGTTCGTCGCGTTCCGAGGGCGTCAGCCCGCCCGGTGGCCGAGCAGCATGGTGGGGGACCCGGCGACCCGGGTGAGGAACACCGTCGCCGCGTTCTTGCCGTGCGGCTTCGGAAGGACCTTCCTGCGCAGTTCCTCCGGCTCGACCGCAGAGCCCCGCTTCTTCACGGTCAGCGCGCCCACCTCGCGCTCCCGCAGCAGGGCCTTCAGCTTCTTGACGTTGAAGGGGAGCCGGTCGGTGATCTCGTAGGCGGTGGCGTACGGGGTGGGGCGGAGTTCGTCGGCGGTCACGTACGCGATGGTCGCGTCGATCAGGCCGCCGTCGATTTCCCGGGCGGCCTCGGCGACCAGGTGGGCGCGGATCACGGCGCCGTCGGGCTCGTACAGGTAGCGGCCCGGGGCGCGGACCGGGGGGTCGGGCAGGCCGCGGCCGCGCAGGGTGCGCGGGCCGGGCAGCAGGGTGGCCCGGACCAGGCCCGGCTCGGTGCCGAACCACAGCACCGCCTCCTTCACGTCCCCGCCGTCGGAGATCCACTCGGCCTCGGCCTGCGGCGGGACCAGCTCGTGCGGGATGCCGGGGGCGATCTTCAGGGCCGCGCGGGGCGCCCGGAGCGCGGCGCCGACGGCCCAGGACAGCGGCGGCGAGTACGCCTCGGGGTCGAAGATGCGCCCGCCCGCGGCCCGGCCGCCGCCCCTTCCTCCGCCCGCTCTGCGGGCCGGGTCCACGAACACCGCGTCGTACGACGCAGTGTCGACCTCCGTGACGTCCGCCTCCCGTACCTCGATCAGGTCCGCCACCCCGAGCGCCTCGGCGTTCGCACGGGCCGCGGCGGCGGTCAGCGGGTCCCGGTCCACGGCGAGGACCCGGATCCCGGCGCGGGCGAGGGCGATCGCGTCGCCGCCGATCCCGCAGCACAGGTCCGCGACCGAGGACGCCCCCGACTCCCGCAGCCGGCCCGCCCGGTACGCCGCCACGCTCGCCCGCGTCGACTGCTCCACCCCGTTCGGCGTGAAGAACATCCGCCCCGCGTCCTCGGCCCCGAACTTCGCGGCCGCCCGCTGCCGCAGCCGGGCCTGGCCGAGCGCCGCCGACACCAGTTCGGCGGGGTGCTCACGGCGCAGCCGGGTGGCGACCGCGAGTTCGTCGGCGGGTTCGGTACCGCGCACCTCGTCGAGGAGGGCGCGGCCCTCGGGGGTGAGCAGCGAGGCGAAGGCGTGGAGGTGGTCGTTCACCGGGTCATTGTGGGCCAGTCGGTGGACGGTGTGCCTGCGGCCGCGGTGTCGCCCCGGATTCCGGGCGGTGGCCTGCGAGGATCCGGCGCCATGAGGCAAGTAGTACAAAATGATAAAAAGGGCCCGGAAAGGGCCCCGAGTCACAAGACCCGGATCCGCGGCGGGCTCGCGGTGCTCGCTGTCGCCGCCCTCGCCTCCGGCTGCGCAGAGCCGGAGGCGCAGGTGCGCCCGGCCCCCGGCCAGCAGCGCCCTCAAGGGCCCCCCGCCCCCGCTGCCGCCCCCGGCTCCTTCGCCGACCGCCTGCACACCTCCTACGCGCAGCGGGTGGCCACCGCCAAGCGCTGGAGTCTGGAGCGGGTCCCGCTGATCCCCCCGCCGCCGCCCACCACGAAGCCGAAGGCCACCGCCCGCGCCGGTTTCGAGGTGAAACACCAGAAGGACTGGAACCTGCCCCCGGTCTTCACCACGGTCCCCACCAAGGACAAGGTCGTCTTCCTCACCATCGACGACGGAGCGGAGAAGGACCCGGAGTTCCTGCGGATGATGCGGGACCTGAAGATCCCGTACACGGCGTTCCTCACCGACGACCTCATCAAGGGCGACTACGGCTACTTCTGGAAGATGCAGGGCACCGGGGTCACCCTCAACAACCACACCCTGCACCACCGCTACCTGCCGGCCCTCTCCTACGAAGAGCAGAAGCGCGAGATCTGCGGCATGCAGGACATCATGGAGGAGCGGTTCGGCAAGCGCCCGAAGATGTTCCGCCCGCCGTACGGCAACTACAACCAGGACACCCTGCGCGCCGCCAGGTCCTGCGGCATCGAGTACGCGCCCATCTGGAACGAGGAGGTCTACGTCGACCACTGGGAGTTCCGCGAGGACGACCGGCGGCTGCGGCCCGGCGACATCGTGCTCACCCACTTCCGGGGCCGCAGCGAGTGGAACGGCACGATGGCCGACGACATGCGCCGGTTCCTGAACAAGGTCACGGCCGACGGGTACGCGGTGGCCCGGCTGGAGGACTACCTGTGAAACCGCGGCCCGTCCGGCCGCGGCACCTGGTCGCGGCCCTGTTCGCCGCCTCGCTGCTGACCAGCTGTGCCACGTCCGTCGACCCCCTTGAGCGGCTCGGCCGCAAGGCGGCCCAGGGCGTACGGTCGCAGAGCCCGACGGCCGACCAGGCCTACCGGCGCTGGGGGCTCAGGGCGCCGCTCGCCGCCCCGCCGAAGCCGCCGGACCGTCCGCCGCGGCTCGCCGGCGCCACCCCGTCCGGCGGCCTGCCCGAGGTCGTGGACCGCGTCGCGACCTCCGACCCGGTGGTCTTCCTCACCTACGACGACGGCGCGGAGAAGGATCCGCGGTTCGTCGACATGGTCCGTGAACTGCGGCTGCCGGTCAGCATGTTCCTCACGGACAGTGTCGTCGGACCGGGGTACGGGCACTTCGCGCACCTGATGTCGGTCGGCGCGGACCTCCAGAACCACACCCTGGACCACCCCTCGCTGCGCGGCCTGTCCTACGCGGGCCAGCGCGCCGAGATCTGCGGCCAGCGGGACAAGATCCGCTCCCGCTTCGGCGTCAGCCCCCGTCTCTTCCGCCCGCCCTACGGCAGATACGACACGACGACCCTGCGCGCCGCCGCCGACTGCGGGGTCTCGGCGGTCGCCCTGTGGCGTGGCGTCACGACCGACACCGGCCTGCGCTTCAGGCACGGCCCCCACGAACTGCGCCCCGGTGACATCCTCCTCGTCGCCTCGGACGACGACGACCTCGACGGCCCACCCCTACGCGACCGCACGACCCGCCTGCTCCGCAGAATCCAGAAGAAGGGCCTGACGGTGGGCCGGCTGCAGGACTATCTCTGAGCAGGGGTTCTCAGCCGAGTCCGGCATCAAGCAGCCCGTCCGGCGCTTGAGGACGAGGCCGTCCAGGCCGAAGACGGGGGTCCGGGGGCGAAGCCCTCAGGGCCGTCCGCACAGACCCACAGCACCTTGAACACACGTTCCCCCAAACGCACCCCACCCCCGACGCGCCACGAGGCAATTGGCACTCCGCTTGACCGAGTGCTAACGACGGTCATAGTCTCAGGTCTGGCACTCCCCCCTGGAGAGTGCCAACAAAGCGACGGGCAGGTCCGGCACCCGCGACGACGGATCCACCTGGTCGCCACCTCAGACAGTTAACCCCGTGAGATCTCCGAAGGGGGAGGTCGGATCGTGACGACCGCCAGCACCAAGGTTGCCATCAAGCCGCTCGAGGACCGCATCGTGGTCCAGCCGCTGGACGCCGAGCAGACCACGGCCTCTGGCCTGGTCATCCCGGACACCGCGAAGGAGAAGCCCCAGGAGGGCGTCGTCCTGGCCGTGGGCCCGGGCCGCTTCGAGGACGGCAACCGTCTTCCGCTTGACGTGAAGGTCGGCGACGTCGTGCTCTACAGCAAGTACGGCGGCACCGAGGTGAAGTACAACAACGAGGAGTACCTCGTCCTCTCGGCTCGCGACGTCCTCGCGATCATCGAGAAGTAGTTCACCCGCTTCTTCACGAAGACGAAGCAATTCTGTTTGAGCTGCGCCCCTGGCCCCCCGCGACCGATAAGAAGCCGGGCGCCCGGGGCGCAGTGTCTTTCCACCAGATTTCGAGAGGGCTCCCGCTGCCATGGCGAAGATCCTGAAGTTCGACGAGGACGCCCGTCGCGCCCTCGAGCGCGGCGTCAACAAGCTTGCCGACACGGTCAAGGTGACGATCGGCCCCAAGGGCCGCAACGTCGTCATCGACAAGAAGTTCGGCGCGCCCACCATCACCAACGACGGCGTCACCATCGCCCGTGAGGTCGAGATCGAGGACCCGTACGAGAACCTCGGCGCCCAGCTGGTGAAGGAGGTGGCGACCAAGACCAACGACATCGCGGGTGACGGCACCACCACCGCCACCGTGCTCGCCCAGGCGCTCGTGCGCGAGGGCCTGAAGAACGTCGCCGCGGGCGCCTCCCCGGCCGCGCTCAAGAAGGGCATCGACGCCGCGGTCAAGGCCGTCTCCGACGACCTGCACGCCTCGGCCCGCCCGATCGACGAGAAGTCCGACATCGCCGCCGTCGCCGCGCTGTCCGCCCAGGACCAGCAGGTCGGCGAGCTCATCGCCGAGGCGATGGACAAGGTCGGCAAGGACGGTGTCATCACCGTCGAGGAGTCCAACACCTTCGGTCTGGAGCTGGACTTCACCGAGGGCATGGCCTTCGACAAGGGCTACCTGTCCCCGTACTTCGTCACGGACCAGGAGCGTATGGAGGCCGTCCTCGACGACCCGTACATCCTGATCCACCAGGGCAAGATCTCCGCCATCGCGGACCTGCTCCCGCTCCTCGAGAAGATCATCCAGGGCAACGCCTCGAAGCCGCTGCTGATCATCGCCGAGGACGTCGACGGCGAGGCCCTGTCGACCCTGGTCGTCAACAAGATCCGCGGCACGTTCAACGCCGTGGCCGTCAAGGCCCCCGGCTTCGGCGACCGCCGCAAGGCGATGCTCCAGGACATGGCGGTCCTCACCGGCGCCACGGTCATCTCCGAGGAGGTCGGCCTCAAGCTCGACCAGGCCGGTCTGGACGTCCTCGGCTCCGCCCGCCGCGTCACCGTCACCAAGGACGACACCACGATCGTCGACGGCGCCGGCAAGAAGGGGGACGTGGAGGGCCGCATCTCCCAGATCAAGGCCGAGATCGAGAACACCGACTCCGACTGGGACCGCGAGAAGCTCCAGGAGCGCCTCGCGAAGCTGGCCGGCGGCGTGTGCGTGATCAAGGTCGGCGCCGCCACCGAGGTGGAGCTGAAGGAGAAGAAGCACCGTCTGGAGGACGCCATCTCCGCGACCCGCGCCGCGGTCGAGGAGGGCATCGTCTCCGGTGGTGGCTCCGCGCTCGTCCACGCCGTGAAGGTCCTGGAGGGCAACCTCGACAAGACCGGCGACGAGGCCACGGGTGTCGCGGTCGTCCGCCGCGCCGCCGTCGAGCCGCTGCGCTGGATCGCCGAGAACGCCGGTCTCGAGGGCTACGTCATCGTCTCCAAGGTGGCGGAGCTGGAGAAGGGCAGCGGCTACAACGCCGCCACCGGCGAGTACGGCGACCTGATCAAGGCCGGCGTCATCGACCCGGTCAAGGTCACCCGCTCCGCCCTGGAGAACGCCGCCTCCATCGCCTCCCTCCTGCTCACGACCGAGACCCTGGTCGTCGAGAAGAAGGAAGAGGAAGAGCCGGCCGCCGCGGGCCACGGCCACGGCCACGCCCACTGAGCACTCCGCTGAGCTGAACCGAACCACCGGTGCCCGGCACCCCTACGGGGGCGCCGGGCACCGTCGTCGTCGGTCCCGTTGTCGGTGGCCTGCGGCATGATGCGGGGGTGCGACGGCCCGGCGCGAAGGGACGCCGTCGCCGAGTACCGCGACCCGCACGGCATGATCCGTCCCGAGTGGCAGAACCGAGCTGCGGAGCGTTCATGATCGATCTCAACAGTGACCTCGGCGAGGGCTTCGGGCAGTGGCGGCTCGGTGACGACGACGCGCTGCTGTCCCTCGTCACCAGCGCCAACGTGGCCTGCGGCTTCCACGCCGGCGACCCCACCGTGATGCGCCGGACGTGCGAGCGGGCCGCCGAGCGCGGCGTCGCCATCGGCGCCCAGGTGGGCTACCGGGACCTGGCGGGCTTCGGGCGCCGCTTCATTGACGTCGACCCCGCCGAACTGGTCAACGACGTCGTCTACCAGATCGCCGCGCTGGACGGCTTCGCCCGGCTCGCCGGCACCCGCGTCGCGTACGTGAAGCCGCACGGCGCCCTCTACAACACGATCGTCCACCACGAGGCGCAGGCCGCCGCCGTCGCGGAGGCCGTGCGCCGCTACGACCCGGAGCTTCCGGTGCTTGGCCTGCCGGGCAGTGTCTGGCTGCGCACCGCCGGCGCGGCCGGGCTCACCCCGGTCCACGAGGCCTTCGCCGACCGGGCGTACACCCCCGCGGGCACCTTGGTTCCGCGCCGCGAACCCGGCGCGGTGCTGCACGACCCGGAGGTGATCGTGCGGCGCTGTCTGCGCATGGTGACCGAGGGCGTGGTGGAGGCCGTGGACGGCAGCGACGTTCCGCTGTCCGTACGGTCGTTGTGCGTGCACGGCGACACGGCCGACGCGGTCGCGATCGCGCGCCGGCTGCGTGAGGAGCTGGAGCGGGCCGGTCTCGCCCCGACGTCGTTCGCCGTGCCGAAGCCGCTGACGGTGCCGGCGTGAGCGTCGGGATCCGCCGGGTCGGCAGCCACGCCCTGCTGGTCGAGGCCGACGGCCTGGAGCAGGTGCTGGCACTGCGCGGCGCGCTGGAGGCGGACCGCCCGCGCGGCGTCCGGGAACTGGTCGCGGCCGCCCGCACGCTGCTCGTCACCTACGACCCCGCGATCACCGCCCACCCTGCCGTGGCTGCGGCCGTGACGGAGCACGCGGCGGCTCTCGGCCCGGCCGGGCGGTTCACCCCCGGCACCCCTTCGGCACCGGCCGAGTCCGCCGAGCCGGCCGGTGAGCGGATCGTCACCCTCACCGTCCGCTACGACGGCGAGGACCTGTCCCACGTGGCCGAGTCGACGGGCCTGGGTGTCGGCGAGGTGATCACCCGGCACACCGCACCCCTCTACACGGTCGCTTTCACGGGCTTCGCCCCGGGCTTCGGCTACCTCACGGGCACCGATCCGCTGCTGCGCCTGCCGCGCCGGTCCGAGCCGCGCACCGCGGTGCCGACGGGCTCGGTCGCCGTCGCCGGCGGTTTCACGGGCGTCTATCCGCGCTCCTCGCCCGGCGGCTGGCAACTACTCGGCACCACCGACGCCATGCTGTGGGACGAGCGGCGCGACCCACCGGCACTGCTGGTCCCCGGCAGCCACGTCCGCTTCGTCCCCGAGGAGCCACGGTGACGACGCCCGCACCGAAGGTGACAGCCGACGGCCTGGCCACGAGCGCCCAGACGGCGAGCGCTCCAACCACGACCGACCCGATGGCGAGCGCTCCGGCCACGACCGACCCGATGGTGAGTGTTCCGGCCACGCCCGACCCGGCCACGAGCGCTCTGGCGGCGAGTGGTCCGACTACGACCGACCCGACTACGACCGACCCGACCACGACCGACCCGACCACGACCGACCCGACCACGACCGACCAAGCGGCGACCGACCCGATGGTGAGCGCTCTGGCGGCGAGTGTTCCGGCCACGACCGCTGCGGCCCCGACCGTTCCGGCGGCGAGCGCCCCGGCCGCGACCGCCCTGGCGGCGAGCGCTTCGGCCACGCCCGACCCGGCCACAACCGCCCCGGCGACCGGTTCCTGCCTCGAGATCCTGGCGCCCGGTCCGCTCGCCACGGTCCAGGACCTCGGTCGGCCCGGCTGGGCCCACCTCGGAGTGCCGGGCTCCGGTGCGGCCGACCGGGACTCGCTGGCCCTCGCCAACCGGCTCGTGGGAAATCCCCAGGACGTGGCCGGGATCGAGACCACCTTCGGCGGCCTGCGGGTGCGCGTGCACTGCCGTACGCCGTCCGGGGCGCCGTCGGTGCTGTACGCGGCCCTGACGGGGGCGCCGTGCCCGGCCACCGTGGACGGCCGGTCCGTCCCGGTCGACGCGCCGTTCCCGCTGCACGACGGTCAGACGCTGCACCTGGGCGTGCCCGGCACGGGGCTGCGGACGTACCTCGCCGTGCGCGGCGGGCTCGACACGCCGCTGCTCCTCGGCTCCCGCTCCACCGACCTGCTCTCCGGCATCGGCCTCCGGCCCCTGCGCACCGGCGACCGGCTGCCGGTCGGCCGCCCCGTGCTTCCCTTCCCGGGCGTGGACCTGGCACCGCGCACGGCACCGCCGCGCGAGTTCACGCTGCGCGTGGTGCGCGGGCCGCGCGACGACTGGTTCGACGACGCCTCGTACGCGGCGCTGCTCGGCGCCCGCTGGGAGGCGACCAGCCGCAGCAACCGGATCGGCATCCGGCTCGACGGCCCGGCCCTGACGCATGTCCGTGACGGGGAGCTACCGGCCGAGGGCATGGTGCCGGGCGCCCTCCAGGTCCCGCCGAACGGCAGGCCGGTGCTGTTCCTCACCGACCACCCCGTCACCGGCGGTTACCCGGTCATCGCGGTCGTCGACGCCGCCGACCTGCCCCTGGCCGGACAGATCCCGCCGGGCGCCGCCGTCCGCTTCCGTGCCACCAGGTGAGTATCGCTACTGCTCCAACTCGTCCAGCGCCCCCAGCTGCTGCAGCAGTCCCAACTGGTCGTGCTGCCACCACAGCTCGGCGATCCTGCCGTTGCCGCCGAAGCGGAAGACGGTCATGCCGGTCATGGTGACCCGCCTGCCGGTGGGCGCGATGCCGAGGAACTCGCCCTGGTGCGTGGCGGTCCAGCTCCAGCGGGCGCAGACCCGGTCGCCCTGCGCCACCAGGTCCTCGACCGTGAAGGAGGCGTCGAAGGCGTCGCGCCACATGCGGAAGTCGCGGCGGATGGCGTCCAGACCGATGGTGACCTGGGGATTGACGGGATCGTGGCTGTGGCAGTCCTCGTCGAGCAGGTCGTTGAGCGGCGGCAGCTCACCGGCGGTCGTGAGGGTGCCGTAGAAACGGCGCACGGCGACCTCGCAGAGCTGCTCGTCCCGGACGACGTCCAGGTCCGTGAAGGTGGGCGTCTCGTCGCAGAGGGCGACCAGGCCCCGGAAGATCTCGTCGGTCTCCGGCAGGTTCGAGCTCCGCATCGCCTCCTCGTACGACGGGAACTCCACCAGCTCGACGACGTGGGCTCCGTCCGACCGGTCCTTGCCGACGACCGCGTGCGTCGCGGTCCGCCTGCCCCCGGTCTTCTCGACCCAGCTGTCCAGCAGCCGGTTCATCTCCTCGAACCGGCTCGTCCTGCAGTCGATGAGCTGTACGAAGGTCATGACGCGCCTCCGGTCCCCCGGCCTGGTCCGGCTCTCCGTCAAGGAGGTCCGGGAAGGAAATATGTCCGAACAGCCCATTTTCCCACCGGAGCGCCGTCGTCACCTCCGTACGTCACCTCGGTACGTCACCTCCGCGACGTCATTGCGGGCCGTACTTGCGGCCCGTCTTCGAGGTGATCCCACCCAGCAGGCCACGCGGTGTCACCTTCACCAGACCCATCAGCGCCTTGTACCGAGGGTCCGGGATGGACAGGGTCTTGCCGTGGGCCAGATCCGTCAGGGCCGCCGCGACCAGCTTGTCCGCGTCCAGCCACATCCAGTTCGGGATGTTGTCCGTGCCCATGCCGGCCCGCTGGTGGAACTCGGTGCGCACGAAGCCGGGGCACAGCGCCATCAGCCGTACGCCGCTGCCGGCCAGGTCGCGCGCCGCGCCCTGGGTGAACTGCACGACCCACGCCTTCGACGCGCCGTACGTGCCGCGCGGTACGAAGGCGGCCACCGAGGCCACGTTCACGACCCCGCCCCGGCCGCGTTCGCGCATCGCCGCGGTCGCCGCCGACGTCAGCCGCAGCACCGCCTCGACGTGCACCTTGATCATCCTGAGCTCGTCGGGCATCGACACGTCCAGGAAAC
Source organism: Streptomyces sp. NPDC047453 (assembly GCF_040643155.1). Lineage (NCBI taxonomy): Bacteria > Bacillati > Actinomycetota > Actinomycetes > Kitasatosporales > Streptomycetaceae > Streptomyces > Streptomyces sp. NPDC047453. The sequence goes on from NZ_JBEYTS010000031.1 coordinate 34,028, forward strand.
GGCCCTTGTTGCCGAAGCCCGCGTTGTTGACCAGCAGGTCCACGGGGTCCTTGCGGTCGCCCAGCCGGGCGGCGACCGCCTCGATGCCCGCGTCCGTCGCCAGGTCGGCCGTCAGCACCTCGGCCTCGATGCCGTGCCGGTCGTGCAGTTCGGTGGCCTGCTCCGTCAGGCGCGCGGTGTCGCGAGCCACCAGCACCAGGTTGTGCCCGTCGGCCGCCAGCCGCCGCGCGAAGGCGGCGCCGATGCCCGCGGTCGATCCCGTAATCAGAGCCGTTGTCATGCCGAAAGGTTAGTGGTCCCCGGCGCGTTGTCCCGATCTCTGCACAGGCCCTCCCGATCGGTGGTGTCCACGTGTCCGCCCCCTGTCCGTCCACGTGCCGGCAGGGCGATGACGGCGGGTCAGCCCGCGTATTCGCGCGCGTACTTCCGGGCCGCCGCCAGCGTCTCCGGGTGCAGCGCCGCACCCGCCGCGAGCAACCGGGGCAGCAGCGGGCGCTCGGTCGTCATGGCCCGGAACTGCAGGCCCACGGTCACGTCGTGGTCCGGGCGGTGCACGATCTCGACGGGGTCGCCCGCCCGGATCTCACCGGCTTCGAGCACCCGCAGATACGCGCCCGGCGCCGCCCCGCGCGTGAACCGCTTCACCCACCCCTTCTCACCCAGATGGCCCTGGAAAGTCCGGCAGGGAATCCGGCCGCTGGTGACCTCCAGGAGCACCGAAGGACCAAGCGGCGAGCCGATGCGCCAGCGCTCGCCGATCCGCGCGCCGGTGATGTCCAGGCCGAGCGTGGTGAGGTTCTCGCCGAAGGCGCCGTTGGCCAGCGTCCGGCCCAGCTCGCGCTCCCATGCGTCGAGGTCCTCGCGCGCCACCGCGTACACCGCCTGGTCGTCGCCGCCGTGGTGCCGCGTGTCGCACACCGCGTCCCCGGCCAGCCCGCTCGCACCGACCCCCTTGGGCCCGGGCGCCGCCACCTCGACCGGCCCGTCCACCGGCAGCTTGCCGATGCCGGTCACGCCCTCCGGCTGGTCGGTGTACGGCACGGCCTCCGGGCGGCCCAGGTTCACTGACAGAAGCTTCATGTCGGCACGGTAGGCGAGCGGCGGTCAAAGTGTCGACGCGATAATCCGCCGCTCGCCCAAGTTTCACTTATGCTCGGTGGTGTGATCGAGGCTCGTCATCTCCGTGTGCTGCGTGCCGTGGCCACCACCGGCTCCTTCTCCGCGGCAGGGCGTGAACTGGGCTGCACCCAGCCCGCCGTCAGCCAGCAGATGAAGGCCCTCGAGGCAGCCGTCGGCACTCCGCTGCTGGTCCGGGCCGGCCGCGAGATGCGCCTGACCCAGGCCGGCGAGGCGCTTGTCCGGCACGCCACCGGCATCCTCGCCGGGCTCACCGCCGCCGAGGAGGAGATCGCCGCCATCGCCGGTCTGCGGGCCGGGCGGGTACGGCTCGTCTCCTTCCCCAGCGGGAGTTCCACGCTCGTGCCCACCGCGCTCGCCGCGCTGCGCGCCGCGCACCCCGGCACCCGCGTGTCCCTGGAGGAGGCCGAGCCGCCGAGGTCCGTCGAACTGCTGCGCCAGGGCGACTGCGACGTGGCGCTCGCCTTCCGCTACGAGGGGGCCGCGGGCGCGGGGGAGGGCGCCGGGGAGTGGGAGGACCTGGTCGTACGGCCGCTGCTGACCGACCGGCTCGTGGGGCTGGTGCCCGAGCGGCACCGGCTGGCCCGCGCGGGATCCGTCGCCATCGGCGAACTCGCGGGCGAACCGTGGATCGCGGGCTGCCCGCGCTGCCGCGGCCAGCTGGTCCAGGTGTGCGAGGGCGCCGGCTTCACGCCTCGCATCGACTTCGCGACGGACGACTACCCGGCGGTGGTCGGCCTGGTGGGCGCAGGACTGGGGGTCGCGGTCCTGCCCCAGCTCGCGGTCGAGTCGGTACGGCCCAGGGGCGCGCGCACCGTGGAGCTGGAACCGGCGGTGCGGCGGGAGATCGTCGCCCTCACCCTGCCCGACCTGGCACAGGTACCTGCGGTGGCGGCGACGCTGGAGGAGCTGGTGCGGGCCGGGGCCCGCTGACACAAACTGACACAAGGGGATCGGGTATCGCGAGGGCACGCGTTGGCGCGTGCCCTGCTGCGGCTCAATGCGACCGGATAAGAAGAAACGTTCCTTCAGTTGTCCGAGGCGGTGTCCCCGCTGGTCGACGACGCCGACACCAGCCGGTTCCGTGCCCGCCCCATGAGCTCTTCGCGCTCGTCCTCGGTCAGGCCTCCCCACACTCCGTACGGCTCGCGCACCGCCAGGGCGTGTGCCGCGCACTCCGCACGGACCGGGCACCTCATGCAGACCTCCTTGGCCGAGTTCTCTCGAGCACTCCGAGCCGCCCCGCGCTCGCCCTCGGGATGGAAGAAGAGCGAGCTGTCGACCCCGCGGCAGGCAGCCAGCAACTGCCAGTCCCACAGGTCCGCGTTCGGTCCGGGAAGGCGGGAGAAATCTGCCATTACGTGACCCCTTGTAGCCGTTCGTGGCGGATACGGTGCCAACGACCGTACATCTCCGATCTAAGGAGATGAAAATATGACTCATTGCGAATCTAGCTCCAGACACCTAGAAACGGGAACAAAAGGAGCTAAATGGGGCATAGCTTGTGATGAAAAGTTGAGGGTCTGACGTTCATGTCTGCTCTGTGTCCGTTCCCTCACGTAGAGTGCCGAAGACGGCGTACAGCCCCGTAACTCTTTCGAGTGACCGTCGTTGAGAGTGCGGAGGCGGTTGAGAACACAAGCGCTCGGGCGGGCGTCCGAGACGGTCGACCGCACAGGTGACGATTCCGTACCAGCCTGGAGGCTCAAGGTGACGCGCATCAGCTGCGGAGGACGGCCATGACATCCGTCCTCGTCTGCGACGACTCCCCGCTTGCCCGAGAGGCGCTGCGCCGCGCGGTCGCGACCGTGCCCGGCGTCGAGCGCGTGACGACGGCGGCCAACGGCGAGGAAGTCCTCCGCCGCTGGGGCGCCGACCGCTCCGACCTCATTCTCATGGACGTGCGCATGCCCGGACTGGGCGGCGTCGAGACCGTCCGGCGCCTGCTGTCCGCGGATCCCGGCGCGCGCATCATCATGCTCACCGTCGCCGAGGACCTCGACGGCGTGGCGCTCGCCGTGGCCGCCGGGGCACGCGGGTACCTGCACAAGGACGCCTCCCGTGCGGAGCTGCGGGCCACGGTGACGCAGGCCCTCGCCGACCCCACCTGGCGGCTCGCGCCGCGCCGGCTGCGCTCGGCCGAGATGGGCGCCGCGCCCACGCTCACGGCGCGGGAGATCCAGGTCCTGGAGGGCATGAGCCACGGCCGCTCCAACGCGGAGATCGGCCGCGAGCTGTTCCTCTCCGAGGACACGGTCAAGACCCACGCCCGTCGGCTGTTCAAGAAGCTCGGTGCCTCGGACCGCGCGCACGCGGTGGCCCTCGGTTTCCGCTGGGGCCTGGTCCGCTAGGACCCGTGCGGATCCCGGTCGGATCGCCCCGATTCGGCGTACCGGCACGCGACGCCATCCCCACGCACGGCAACGAGCGTGGGGGGGCGTCCGGTCTGCCGGTCGTGCGGCCGTGCCGCTCGTGCGTCTCCGCACGGGCTCCGCTCCCCGGGCTCCCCGGTCCCGGGCGGTCGGGAGGCGGCCGGCAGCCGTCGCGGCCCGGTGAGGGCGTGGGCCCGGATCGCGGTTGACGTGCCGTACCTCATCGCGGACGCCGGTGGCAAAGCGCCCCGCCGGGCGCCCGCTGCTCGTTTCGCCGCGGATGACGCATCCTTGAGGGTGTGGAGTTCCTCGCGGACGAGTTGGTCGAGCGGAAGGGGAGGGCGCAGGGGATGAGCTTCGGCGCACCTGCTCATAACGCTTCGGTGCACAACCACGAAGGCGGTGCCACGGAACGGACGACGTCAAGGCACCATGGACCGATGCGCGACGACCAGGCGGCACTTGCCCAGGGGGCGATCGGTGCGCTCGTCCACCGCGCCGTCGACGGCGACGAGCAGGCCACGCACGATCTGCTCGCCCGTGTGCATCCGCTGGCGCTGCGCTACTGCCGCACCCGGCTGTCCCGGCTCCCGGGCGATGCCCGGCACTTCGTCGAGGACCTCGCCCAGGAGGTCTGCGTCGCGGTCCTGCTGGCCCTGCCGCGCTACAAGGACACCGGGCGCCCCTTCGAGGCCTTCGTCTTCGCCATCGCCGCCCACAAGGTCGCCGACCTCCAGCGCGCCGCGATGCGGCACCCGGGCTCGACGGCCGTGCCCTCGGACGAGATGCCCGAGCGTCCGGACGACTCGCTCGGCCCCGAGGAGCGCGCCCTGCTCAGCAGCGACGCCGAGTGGGCCAAGAAGCTGCTGGCCAGCCTCCCGGAGAACCAGCGCGAGCTGCTGCTGCTGCGCATCGCGGTGGGGTTGACCGCGGAGGAAACGGGACAGATGTTGGGAATGTCACCAGGCGCGGTCCGGGTGGCCCAGCACCGGGCGCTCAGTCGGCTGCGCGCCCTGGCCGAACAGTAGGCGGCGGTCCCGCCCCGGCTCCGGATGAACGCGCGTCAAGGCGGTTCCGTATGAACATACGAAGAACGGAGCCGCCCAGAACCGTGGAATGAGAGAGCCACGCTTCCCGTTAGCATGGACATCCGCACCGATCAAGGTCATTTGGGGAAGGTGTCATGACTGCCAACGTCGACGGAGTGCCCGAGAAATTCGCGACACTCGGGCTGACCTACGACGACGTGCTCCTCCTGCCGGGCGCATCCGAGGTGCTCCCCAACGCGGTCGACACATCGTCCCGTATCTCCCGCAACGTCCGGGTCAACATCCCACTGCTCTCGGCGGCGATGGACAAGGTGACCGAGTCCCGCATGGCGATCTCGATGGCCCGGCTGGGCGGCGTCGGCGTGCTGCACCGCAACCTCTCGGTCGAGGACCAGGTCAACCAGGTCGACCTGGTCAAGCGGTCCGAGTCCGGCATGGTCACCGACCCCATCACCGTGCACCCGGAGGCGACGCTCGCCGAGGCGGACGCGCTGTGCGCGAAGTTCCGCATCAGCGGCGTGCCCGTCACCGACCCGGCCGGCAAGCTGCTGGGCATCGTCACCAACCGTGACATGGCCTTCGAGACCGACCGCAGCCGCCAGGTGCGCGATGTCATGACGCCGATGCCGCTGGTCACCGGCAAGGTCGGCATCTCCGGCGTCGACGCCATGCAGCTGCTGCGCAAGCACAAGATCGAGAAGCTGCCGCTGGTCGACGACTCGGGCATCCTCAAGGGCCTGATCACCGTCAAGGACTTCGTCAAGGCGGAGCAGTACCCGAACGCGGCCAAGGACTCCGAGGGCAGGCTGCTCGTCGGTGCCGCGGTGGGCGCCAGCCCCGAGGCCCTGGAGCGTGCCCAGGCGCTCGCCGCGGCGGGCGTGGACTTCCTGGTCGTCGACACCTCGCACGGCCACAACAGCAACGCGCTGAGCTGGATGTCGAAGATCAAGTCGAGCGTGTCCGTCGACGTGATCGGCGGCAACGTCGCCACGCGCGACGGCGCGCAGGCCCTGATCGACGCCGGTGTCGACGGCATCAAGGTGGGTGTGGGCCCCGGCTCGATCTGCACCACGCGCGTGGTCGCCGGCATCGGCGTCCCGCAGGTCACCGCCATCTACGAGGCGTCCCTCGCCGCCCGCCCGGCGGGCATCCCGCTGATCGGCGACGGTGGCCTCCAGTACTCCGGCGACATCGGCAAGGCGCTCGCCGCCGGTGCCGACACGGTCATGCTGGGCAGCCTGCTCGCGGGCTGCGAGGAGTCGCCCGGCGAGCTGCTCTTCATCAACGGCAAGCAGTTCAAGTCGTACCGGGGCATGGGCTCGCTCGGCGCCATGCAGTCCCGCGGTCAGGCAAAGTCCTACTCGAAGGACCGCTACTTCCAGGCCGAGGTCGCCTCCGACGACAAGCTCGTGCCCGAGGGCATCGAGGGCCAGGTGCCCTACCGCGGCCCGCTGGCCAACGTCCTGCACCAGCTCGTCGGCGGTCTGCGGCAGACCATGGGCTATGTGGGCGCGGCCACCATCGAGGAGATGGAGTCCAAGGGCCGCTTCGTCCGGATCACCTCGGCCGGCCTGAAGGAGTCCCACCCGCACGACATCCAGATGACGGTCGAGGCGCCGAACTACAGCAGCAAATAGGCGGCACGCCGTGAAGGGCGGCCCCGGAAGCCTCCGGGGCCGCCCTTGCCATGGGTGTCGGCGATACTGGAAGACGCTGCAACGCATCAGGGAAAGGCCACAGACGTGACTGAGATCGAGATCGGGCGCGGCAAGCGCGGCCGCCGGGCGTACGCCTTCGACGACATCGCCGTCGTCCCCAGCCGCCGTACGCGGGACCCGAAGGAGGTCTCGATCGCCTGGCAGATCGACGCCTACCGCTTCGAGCTGCCCTTCCTGGCCGCCCCCATGGACTCGGTCGTCTCCCCGGCCACGGCCATCCGCATCGGCGAGCTGGGCGGCCTGGGCGTGCTCAACCTCGAGGGCCTGTGGACGCGGTACGAGGACCCGCAGCCGCTGCTCGACGAGATCGCCGGGCTGCCCGCCGGGACGGCGACCCGCCGCCTCCAGGAGATCTACGCCGCTCCGATCAAGGAGGAGCTGATCGGCGCGCGGATCAAGCAGGTGCGCGACTCGGGCGTGGTCACCGCCGCCGCCCTCTCCCCGCAGCGCACCGCCCAGTTCTCCAAGGCCGTCGTCGACGCGGGCGTGGACATCTTCGTCATCCGCGGCACGACGGTCTCGGCGGAGCACGTGTCGTCCTCGCACGAGCCGCTGAACCTCAAGCAGTTCATCTACGAGCTCGACGTCCCGGTGATCGTCGGTGGCTGCGCCACCTACACCGCGGCCCTGCACCTGATGCGCACCGGCGCGGCCGGCGTCCTGGTCGGCTTCGGCGGCGGCGCCGCGCACACCACGCGCAACGTGCTCGGCATCCAGGTTCCGATGGCCACCGCGGTCGCCGACGTGGCCGCCGCCCGCCGCGACTACATGGACGAGTCCGGCGGCCGGTACGTGCACGTGATCGCGGACGGCGGCGTCGGCTGGTCCGGCGACCTGCCCAAGGCGATCGCCTGCGGTGCCGACTCCGTGATGATGGGCTCCCCGCTGGCCCGTGCCACCGACGCGCCCGGCAAGGGCCACCACTGGGGCATGGAGGCCGTCAACGAGGAGCTGCCGCGCGGCAAGAAGGTCGACCTGGGCACGGTGGGCACGATCGAGGAGGTCCTCACGGGTCCCTCGCACACCCCCGACGGCTCCATGAACTTCTTCGGCGCCCTGCGGCGGGCCATGGCCACGACCGGGTACAGCGAGCTGAAGGAGTTCCAGCGGGTCGAGGTGACGGTGGGGGACTCGCAGCACAAGCGGTAGCCCCACCGCGTCCACTGCCCACGCCAGGGGCCCGGTCACCCGCTCACGCGGGCGCCCGGGCCCCTTCGCGCGTGCCGGGCGTCCGCGCAGTGCGGGACGGGGCGCACGGTTGTTTTGTGGGACCGCATCCGGCTTCGGCTGGAACAGGACCGGCTTCGGCCGTTGAAGTTCCGGAGGAGGTGGATCCTGCGTTCGCGCGCGCCCCTTTCACAACCGGTGCGCCGCCCCCGTGGGCGTGGCTCCCCGTGTGTCCAGGAGCAGCTGGGCCTTCACCGACAGGCCCTGGAGGTCGTACGTGCGGTGCTGCTGGAGCAGGATCGTCAGGTCGGCGTCGGCCACCGCCTCGTACAGGCAGTCCGCGCGGGGCACGGGCCGGTCACGGACGCTCCACGCGGGCACGTACGGGTCGTGGTAGCTGACCGAGGCGCCGAGGCCCGTCAGCCGGACGGCGATCTCCTCGGCGGGCGTGCCCTGGAGGTCGGCGAGGTCGGCCTTGTACGTCACGCCCAGCAGCAGGACGCGGGCGCCCCGCGCCGACTTGCCGTGCTCGTTCAGCAGGGCGGCGGCGCGCTGCACGACGTAGCGCGGCATGCGGCCGTTGACCTGCTCGGCGAGTTCCACCATGCGCAGCCCGCAGCCCGCGTGGCCGGCCAGGTCCTGCGGGAATCCGTGGCCGCCGATACCGGGGCCGGGGCGGAAGGCCTGGAAGCCGTACGGCTTGGTCTCCGCGCAGCGCACGACGTCCCACAGGTCGACACCCAGGTCGTGGCAGAGCACGGCCATCTCGTTGACCAGGGCGATGTTGACGTGCCGGTAGTTGGTCTCCAGGAGCTGGACCGTCTCCGCCTCCCTCAACCCTCGTGCGCGCACCACCTTGTCGGTCAGCCGCCCGTAGAAGGCCGCGGCCGACTCGGTGCAGGCCGGGGTGAGGCCGCCGATCACCTTCGGCGTGTTGGCCGGGGTGATCTCGCGGTTGCCGGGGTCGACGCGGCTGGGCGAGTAGGCGAGGTGGAAGTCGCGGCCCGCCAGCAGCCCCGAGCCCTTCTCCAGCAGCGGGAGGAGGAACTCCTCCGTCGTCCCGGGGTGCGCGGGCGACTCCAGGATCACGGTGGTGTGCGGGCGCATCTGCCCGGCGAGCGTGCGGGCGGCGGCCTCCACCTGGCTCAGGTCGAGCCCGCCGTCCGCGCCCCGCGGGGTCGGTGCGCAGATCACCGCGGTGCGCACCCGGCCCAGTTCGGCCGGGTTGGTGGCCGGCCGGAAGCCCCCCGAGAGCATCCGGCGCAGTTCGGCGGGGCTGAGGGAGCCGGACTCGTTCCCGGTGCGGTACCCGAGGGTGGGGATGCCGGCGGAGACGGCGGCCTGGGCCAGGGGCAGGCCGAGCGGGCCGAGTCCGATGACGGCGAGATCTGCGGGCATGGCGTGGGCGGTCCTTCCCAATAACCGAGGCGTGGCAGGCACGCAAGTCCTGTGGACAGGACGAGCGAGTGCAATGTCAGACTAGGAGTAAATATGACCGTTATGTGGGATTGACCAGCGTGTTTCGCGGTACGCCCGCGGAGTTGTCCACAGGCTGAGGGCGACTGGTGGCTGAACGCGGGCAACCCGGTCAGAATTTGGGCATGGGCAGGAGGTGGGGGGACACGCTTGAGGCATGGGGGATGGATGCGGGCTTCGCCCGACGGGTGCGGCCGGCGCGACCGACAGCGGGAGGCAGTGGTGAGGACAGCGACACTGGGGCCGGCGCAGCGCGCCGAGGCACTGGCGGGAATGGCCGAGCGGGAGCTGGACATCCTGGTCGTGGGCGGAGGCGTGGTCGGCGCCGGCACCGCTCTGGACGCCGTCACCCGCGGCTTGGCCACCGGCATCGTGGAGGCGCGTGACTGGGCGTCGGGCACGTCGAGCCGGTCCAGCAAGCTGATACACGGCGGACTGCGCTATCTAGAGATGCTCGACTTCGCGCTGGTCCGGGAGGCGCTGAAGGAGCGCGGCCTGCTGCTCGAACGCCTCGCCCCCCACCTCGTCCGCCCGGTGCCGTTCCTCTACCCGCTCCAGCACCAGGGCTGGGAGCGCCTGTACGCCGGGTCCGGCGTCGCCCTGTACGACGCCATGTCGATGGCCCGCGGCCATGGCCGGGGCCTGCCGCTGCACCGTCACCTGACCCGCCGTCACGCCCTGCGGGTGGCTCCCTGCCTGCGGAAGGACGCCCTGGTCGGCGCCCTTCAGTACTACGACGCCCAGATGGACGACGCCCGCTTCGTGGCCACCCTGGTGCGCACGGCGGTGTCGTACGGCGCGAAGGCCGCCAACCGCGCCCGGGTCACCGGATTCCTGCGCGAGGGCGAGCGGGTCGTCGGCGCGCGGGTACGGGACGTGGAGGGCGGCGGGGAGTACGAGATCCGCGCCAAGCAGATCGTCAACGCCACCGGGGTGTGGACCGACGACACCCAGGCGATGGTGGGGGAGCGCGGTCAGTTCCACGTCCGGGCCTCCAAGGGCATCCACCTCGTCGTGCCCAAGGACCGCATCAACTCCTCCACCGGGCTGATCCTGCGCACCGAGAAGTCCGTGCTCTTCGTGATCCCCTGGGGCCGGCACTGGATCGTCGGCACCACCGACACCGGCTGGGACCTCGACAAGGCGCACCCGGCCGCCTCCAGCGCCGACATCGACTACCTCCTGGAGCACGTCAACTCGGTGCTCGCGGTGCCGCTCGGCCGCGACGACGTGCAGGGCGTCTACGCCGGTCTCCGGCCGCTGCTGGCCGGGGAGTCCGACGCCACCAGCAAGCTCTCGCGCGAGCACACCGTGGCCCATCCGGCGCCCGGCCTCGTCGTGGTCGCGGGCGGCAAGTACACGACCTACCGGGTGATGGCCAAGGACGCCGTCGACGAGGCGGTGCGCGGCCTCGACATGCGCGTCGCCGACTGCGTCACCGAGGAGATCCCGCTGCTCGGCGCCGAGGGCTACCCGGCCCTGTGGAACGCGCGGGCGCGCATCGCCGCCGAGACCGGCCTCCATGTGGTGCGCGTGGAGCACCTGTTGAGGAGGTTCGGGACGGCGGCGCGGGAGGTGCTCGCCCTCGTCGCCGAGGACCCGACGCTGGGCGCTCCCCTCAAGGCCGCCGACGACTATCTGCGCGCCGAGATCGTCTACGCCGCCTCCCACGAGGGCGCCCGGCACCTGGACGACGTGCTGACCCGGCGTACGCGCATATCCATCGAGACCTTCGACCGGGGCACGCGCAGCGCCCGGGAGGCCGCCGAGCTGATGGCGCCGGTGCTGGGCTGGGACAAGGACCAGATCGAACGCGAGGTCGAGCACTACGAGAAGCGGGTGGAGGCCGAGCGGGAGTCGCAGCGCCAGCCCGACGACCTGACTGCCGACGCGGCCCGGCTGGGAGCACCGGACATCGTGCCGTTGTGAACCGGCCGGGGCCCGGCCCACCGTCCCGCGCGAGACGCACGACGTCCCGCGCGAGACGCACGACGTCCCGCGCGAGACGCACGACCCCGCGCGAGACGCACGACGTCCCGCGCGAGACGCACGACCCCGCGCGAGACGCACGACACGTGCCGCGAGGGTCCGGCGCAGATTATGGCCGGAATGGTCCGAAGGGTCGGCACCCATGGCTTCCTTGTTGTCACGGCCCGTCATTCCCACGCGTACCACGGGCCGTTCGGCTCCGCCCCGGAGGTGCTTTCAGGGGGCCCCTGGGCATCGCGTGCATGTCGGGTGAGAGACAATGGAGGCTCTGTCAGGGCGGGTTGCATGAGGGGACGCATGTCGGACGCGGAGCGGGCGGGCACACCCCGTCAGGACACTCGTCAGGACTCTCTGCAGGACAGGAGCGAGCGTCTTCTCGCCGGGCGCTACCGGCTGGGGAAGGTGCTCGGCCGCGGCGGCATGGGCACGGTGTGGCGGGCCGAGGACGAGACCCTGGGCCGGACCGTGGCCGTCAAGGAGCTGCGCTTCCCGTCGAACATCGACGAGGACGAGAAGCGGCGGCTGATCACGCGCACGCTGCGCGAGGCCAAGGCGATCGCGCGCATCCGCGACACCAGCGCGGTGACCGTCTTCGACGTGGTCGACGAGGACGACCGGCCGTGGATCGTCATGGAACTCGTCGAGGGCAAGTCCCTCGCCGAAGTCATCCGCGAGGACGGGCTGCTGGAGCCGCGGCGGGCGGCCGAGGTCGGGCTCGCGGTCCTCGACGTGCTGCGCTCCGCGCACGGCCAGGGCATCCTGCACCGCGACGTGAAGCCGTCCAACGTGCTCATCGCCGATGACGGCCGGGTCGTCCTCACCGACTTCGGCATCGCGCAGGTCGAGGGCGACCCGTCCATCACCTCCACCGGCATGCTCGTCGGCGCCCCCTCCTACATCTCCCCGGAGCGGGCCCGCGGGCACAAGCCCGGACCGGCGGCCGACCTGTGGTCGCTCGGCGGCCTGCTCTACGCGGCGGTGGAGGGCACACCGCCGTACGACAAGGGCTCGGCGATCGCCACCCTGACCGCGGTGATGACCGAACCGCTGGAGGAGCCCAGGAACGCCGGCCCGCTCAGGGACGTCATCCACGGCCTGCTCAACAAGGACCCGGTCGAGCGGCTCGACGACGCGGGCGCCCGGACCATGCTCAAGGCCGTCGTCAACGCGCCCGAGCCGAAGGACACCGAGCCGGAGCCGCCCGCGGACGCGACCAAGGTCGTCCCGCTGCCCGAGCAGCCGGACGGGCGTTCCCGCAAAGACGGTTCGGGACGTTCCGGTTCCGGCTCCGGTTCGGGTTCCGGGAGCAGGCGGGGCGAGGAGGCGGGCGAGCGGCTGCGCGGGGCACTGCGCTCGGTGCGCAAGGCCGCTGTGGCGGCGGGGTCGGACCCCTCGGCGGCAGCCGGGGCCGGTGCCGACTCGGCGTCCGGCGGCACGGGTCCGGCGGGCTCCGGCTCCGCGGGCGGGTCCGGCGCGAAGGCGGCGGAGGCCCGGACACAGGCCGCGTCCGCTTCGGACAGTGGTGCCGGTGGTGCGCAGGCGGGGAGGCCCGGTTCGGGGTGGCCCGTGATGACCCCGCCGGACCTGGACCTGCCGTCGCGCCCGGCGCCCAGGGCGTCGCTCACCGACGTGGTGCCGCGGCGGACGCTGGTGATCGTCGCGGTGGTCGTGGTGCTCGCGGTGATCGGCACCGTGCTCGCCTTCACGCTCGGCGGTGACGACAAGGGCGGCGAAGACAAGAACGCGGCCGGCCGCACGGCAGCCACCGCCGGCTCGTCCGCGGGTGCCTCCACCAAGAAGGACGCGAGCGGCGAGCCCGCCACGGGCGGGGCCCGGTCCGGCTCCGAGACGGAGGCCGACGGCTCCGGCGGCACACCGGCCACGGACACCGACACCGGGAAGTCGGGCAAGGGCTCCGGTGCGGGTTCCGATTCCGGTTCTGGTTCCGATTCAGGCTCCGGCTCCGGCGGGGACGGGTCCGGGGACGACGGCGCCGCTGTGGCGTCGACGTACAAGGGTGCTCAGGGCTTCTCCATCGGGCTGCCCGAGGGCTGGAAGTACGCGAGCACCGACTCCGCGGGTGTCCGCTTCACCGGCCCCGACGGGCAACGGCTGCTCGTCGCCTGGACCACCACGCCCAAGGGCGACCCGGTGACCGACTGGACCAACCAGGAAAAGGGCATGGTGCGCTCTCAGTACCAGAGGGTGCGCATAGAGGCGGTGGAGTACCGCGGCTGGAACACCGCCGACTGGGAGTTCACCTACGTCGACGGCGGGACCAAGTACCGCACCATAGACCGCGGGTTCGTGGTGAACGACCACCTCGGGCACGCGCTGATGTACAGCGCGAAGGCCGCGACGTGGGACAGCGACCTGCGCAAGAGCACCTGGAAGACGCTGACGGGGACCTTCCGGCCCAAGAAGTAGTGAGCGGATCGGTCCCGCCGTCCGTCCCCGGGGTTCCGGGTTCGGCGCGGCGAGATCTCGCATCCCGTCATTGCGGGTTGCCTCCGGCACGTATCGTGAGTGGTTGCGGACCGTAAGCATCGGGAACGGGACGCGTGGCGAACGAAATTGACCGACCGTGCGGCCGGGGGAGGCAATGTGGACGACTATGCGGGCCGGGTTCTCGCCGACCGCTACCGCCTGCCGCTGCCTCCGTCCGACGAGTACGAACTGACCGAGACCCGGGCCTTCGACACCTACAGCGGGCAGGAAGTCCTGCTCCGGCAGGTGCCGTTGCCGGAGGTGGTCGAGGCCGAGGTGCTCGACGCGGACGGGCTGCCCGACGGTTTCACCGCGCGCGACGGAGCCTTCCGGCGGGAGCCGGCTTGTACCGGGCGTACGGCGGGCGATGCCCGTGGTGCGCGTGAGGCGACGCGGCGGCCCACCGATCCGGCGGTGCGGCGGGCGGTCGAGGCCGCGCAGGCCGCGGCGCGGATCCCGGACCATCCCCGGCTGGACCAGGTCTTCGACGTGTTCGCGGAGGGCGGCTCGCTGTGGGTCGTCAGTGAACTGGTCGCCGCGCGGCCGCTGGCCGCACTGCTCGCCGAGAAGCCGCTGACGCCGTACCGGGCGGCCGAGGTCGCCTCCGACATCCTCACGGCGCTGCGCGTGCTGCACGCCCATGGCTGGGTGCACCGCAACATCACCGCCCGCACGGTCCTCGTCTGCGACGACGGCCGCGTGATGCTGACCGGCCTCGCGGTCGGCGCGGCTGAGGAGGCCCTGTGCGGGTACGACCCGGTCCCGGTCCAGGACACCGGGGACGAGGACCATCCTGACGGCGTGTCCGGCACGTCGGGCGGTTCCACGGCCCTCGGTGCCTCGGCTGGTGCGGCCGGCGGGGCGGGCTTCGGCGGATTCACCGAGGTCACGGGCGGCTTCGGCGGTTTCGGGGGCGGCTCGGGTGGTTTCGGGGGATCCGCCGGCACTCCGCCGGCGGATCCCGAGGCCGCGCGGCGGGCCGCGATCGAGGCGAGGGCAGCCGGGCCGCTGCCGGGCCCCGACGCCGGGCCCGGCGCGCCGGGCACGCCCGCGCGGCGGACGCCTCAGACCGGCGGGGACATCAGGGCGGCGCGGGCCGGGGCGATCGCCGCGTACCGCGCCGGCGCGCGGGCGGCCGCCCGGGTGCAGGAGGCACAGCAGAGCGCACGCGCCGAACTGCCCGGCGCCCGCACACCCGTCGAGGGCGAGCCCCGGGCCGCCGGAACCGCCACCCCTCCGGGCCAGATCGCCGATCCCTACGGCGTCCAGGCCCCCACCCGGAACGGCACCGCCCCATACCCCGGAGCAAGCACGGCGCTCCCACCCGCGACCCCCGACCGCCCCACCGACGACGAGCCCGGCCCGCATCCGGCCCGCACCACAGGACTGGGAGCCCCGCCCGCCCTCGGCGCCGGAACCACCCCCGGCTCGGCACCGGACCACGGCATCGCGGGCTCGGGCCACGGCGGCCCGGCCGCCGGTCACGGCATTTCGGGCGCCGGGTACGTGGTGCCCGCACAAGGCCGGGCCGAGCCTGGTGCGGGCGCGGCGGATGACGCCGGGCGCGTACCGGTCCGTTGGGGCGATCTCGCCGTCGGCGGTCCCGTGCGGCGGGGGTCCGCCACCGCGCTGGCCGCCGAGCGGGCGCGGCAGGCGCGGATGGCCGTGGTGGGGCCGGTGACCGAGCGATGGGCACCGGAGCAGGCCGGACCCGTGCACGAGAACTGGCAGCTGGCCGCGCCCATCGGCCCGGCGACCGACCTGTGGGCGCTGGGGGCACTGCTCTTCCGAGCCGTGCAGGGCCACGCGCCGTACCCGGAGGAGTCGACCGCCGAGCTGGTGCAGATGGTGTGCGCCGAGCCGCCCGCGTACGCGGAGGAGTGCGGGCCGCTGCGTCCGGTCGTGGAGTCGCTGCTGCGTCAGGACCCCACCGAGCGCCTCGACTTCGAGGAGCTGCGCGGCTGGCTGCGCTCGCTGGTGCGCTCCGCGCCCGAGCCGGAGGCCGGCGCGCACGTCATCGCCGCCCCGCCCGCCGATCCCAGCAGGCTGCCCGTCGTACGGCGCCGCGGCGAACTGGTGCGCAGGCGGCGCGCCGGGCTGCCCGCCACACACGCACGGCACAAACGGCAGACCGGTTCGCCGCGGCGCTTGGGCCGCACGCTGCTCCTGCTCATCCTGCTTCTGATGGCGGCCGCCGTCGCCTACGCGATGCTGTTCATGCCGAAGGCCGACCGCGACGGCGCGGCGGGCGGCGACCGCACCGGAACGGCCGGTGAGGCGAGCCCCGCCCCGACGCACTCGGGCGGCGACGGCGGGAGCGGCGCCCCGCAAGCCGGCCAGAACTCGTCCGCGGTGGACGACAGCCCTTCGAAGACGGCCGGTTCGGC
Organism: Streptomyces sp. NPDC047453; assembly: GCF_040643155.1. Lineage (NCBI taxonomy): Bacteria > Bacillati > Actinomycetota > Actinomycetes > Kitasatosporales > Streptomycetaceae > Streptomyces > Streptomyces sp. NPDC047453. The sequence goes on from NZ_JBEYTS010000031.1 coordinate 49,810, forward strand.
CGAGGCGCAGACGACCGCGCCGGACGTCTCCGACGGCTTCACGCTGCGCAAGGACCCGGCCGGTTTCCAGGTCGCCGTAGCCAAGGACTGGGCGCGTACCCCCGGCAATGGAATGGGCCAAGTGATCTACTCCCAGGGCGGGTTCGAGCTGATCGTGGTGCCCGGACGGGACGCCGCGGCCGAGTTCGGCAGCGACCCGATGGCGTACCAGCGGGAGAAGGAGCGCGAGTTGCAGGCCTACCGGGACTCCAGCTGGGCCACCTCCTCGGGCCTGCGGACCACCCAGGTCGGCGGACGGACCATGGCCGAGGGGCAGTTCACCTGGACGGACGCGAGCGGACGGCAGCTGTACGTGCGCAACCTGGCCACCCTGATCGACGGTAAGTACCACGTGGTGCAGGTACGGGGGCCCGAGGCCCAGCGGGACCGGGTGACCACGCTGTACGAGCAGGCTTCGGCGACGTACCGGTACACCGGCTGAACGGCCGTAACCGTCCGAACCGCCGGAACCGCCCGAACCGCACACTCCGGGGAGCGACAACCGTCACAGTGAGGCCTTCCTGGGGCCCCGCCGGTTCCCAGCAGGCGTGCTGGTCCATACCCTGAGCCTGTCAAGACCACTGCGGGGAAACGTGAATCAGATGCAGGGCCTGCTCCTCTCGGGCCGCTACCGGCTCGCCGACGCCATCGGCAGCGGCGGCATGGGCCGGGTGTGGCGCGCACACGACGAGGTGCTGCACCGGGCCGTCGCCATCAAGGAGTTGACCGCCGCGCTCTACGTCGCCGAGAGCGACCGGGAGGTCCTGCTGGCGCGCACCCGGGCGGAGGCGCGCGCGGCGGCGCGGATCAACCACTCCGCCGTCGTGACCGTGCACGACGTACTGGAGCACGACGGCCGCCCGTGGATCGTGATGGAGCTGGTCGAGGGCCGCTCGCTGGCGGACGCGCTCAAGGAGCGGGACCGCATGGACCCGGCGGAGGCCGCTCGCATCGGCATATGGGTGCTGCGCGCCCTGCGCGCCGCGCACGCCGCCGGGGTGCTGCACCGCGACGTCAAGCCCGGCAACGTCCTCCTCGGCCAGGACGGCCGCGTCCTGCTCACCGACTTCGGCATAGCCCAGATAGAGGGCGACACCACCATCACCCGCACCGGCGAGGTCGTCGGCTCGGTCGACTACCTGGCCCCCGAGCGCATCCGCGGCCACGACCCGGGGCCGGCCTCCGACCTGTGGGCGCTGGGTGCCACGCTCTACACGGCGGTGGAGGGCCTGTCGCCGTTCCGCCGCACCTCGCCGCTGAGCACCATGCAGGCGGTCGTCGACGAGGAGCCGCGCGAGCCGCGGCACGCCGGCCCGCTCGCCCCGGTCATCACCGCCCTGCTGCGCAAGGACCCGGCCGAACGGCCGCAGGCGGAGCAGGCCGAGCAGATGCTCGCCGAGGCGGCCGAGGGCCGCAGGCCGAGCAGTGCGCAGGCGTACGTGCCCACGCAGGCGGCCGGCCTCCCCCCGGAGACCGCCGCGCACCCCGCCCAGGGGTCGTGGCCGCCGGCCACCACCCTGTACCCGGTGTCCCCGCCGACGGCCGCCGGACCCGCGCTGCAGCACCACCCGGCCCCGGTACCCAGGCGCCGCCTGCGCACCCTGATCCTGGTCGTGGCGCTCGCCGCGCTCGTCGGCGGCGGCACCGCCCTGATGCTGCAGAAGTGGGATCAGGACCGGCGGCAGGACTCCGGCACCTCCCAGTCGACCCCGCCGCCGGAGACCACCACGCCCTCCCCGACCACCGACGGTTCCGGCGGTCTCCCGGACGGCTGGGTGCGCGTCCGCGACCCCTACGGCTTCAGCATCGCCGTGCCCGACAGGAGCTGGCAGCGGCAGGTGTTCGACGAGGCGACCCACCAGGTCGACTACACCCCCGACGGCGGCAAGCACTTCATCCGCGTCGCCGTGGACGACACGCCGGACTTCTCCACCGGCCACGAGCACCAACTCGACCTGGAGCAGCGGCTCCAGAGGCTGGTCGACTACCGGCGGCTGAGCCTGGAGCCGAACACCTACCGCGACTGCCCGGGCTCCCTGTGGGAGTACAGCTGGACGGCCCTGGCGAAGGACACGCCGTTCCCCGGCCCGCGCCACGCCATCGAGGAGACGTACTTCTCCCGCGACGGCGTCGAGTACGCGATCTACATGTCCGCGCCGGAGGAGGACTGGACGCGGACGCGGCAGCAGTTCCAGGCCGTGCTCCGGGGCTGGCAGCCGACCGCCGGCTGACCCCCGCCGGGGGCCGCGTCGTTGGCCGGTCGACGTCCCGGAGGGCGGCCGGGCGATGCGGCATGATGGGGCGTATGGGGATCGAGGGGGACGACTTCCGTGTCATCGCGGGCCGTTACCGCCTGGAGGCGAGGCTCGGACGCGGGGGCATGGGCATCGTCTGGCGGGCGACCGACCAACTCCTCGAACGGCGGGTCGCGGTCAAGGAACTCGCGTTCGACGAGACCCTGTCCGCCGAGGAGGCCGCTCTCCAGCGGGAGCGCACTCTGCGCGAGGCCCGCGCGGTCGCCCAGTTGCGGCACCCGCACATCGTCGTCGTGCACGACGTCGTCGTCGAGGGCGAACGCCCTTACATCGTCATGGAGTTGATCGACGGCGGCTCGCTGGCCGACCGGATCGCCGCGCGCGGCCCGGTGGACGCCGCCGAGGGCGCACGCATCGGCGTCGCCCTGCTGAGCGCGCTGCGCACGGCGCACGCCGCCGGTGTCCTGCACCGGGACATCAAGCCGGCCAACGTCCTGGTGGAGCCGGGCACCGACCGGATCGTGCTCACCGACTTCGGCATCGCGCGGATGGCCGGCGCGACCACGCTCACCGAGACCGGGTCCTTCGTCGGCTCGCCGGAGTACACCGCGCCGGAGCGGATGTCCGGGGCCAGGACCGGGCCGGAGTCCGACCTGTGGTCGCTCGGCGCGCTGCTGTGCACCGCCCTGAGCGGCGAGTCTCCGTTCCGGCGCGACTCGCTGGGCGGCATCCTGCACGCGGTCGTCTTCGACGAGATCCGGCCGCCTGAGCAGGCCGCGCCGATCCTGCCCGTCGTACGCGGGCTGCTGGAGCGCGATCCGGACCGGCGGCTGGCGGCGGCCGAGGCGGAGCGGATGCTACGCGCCTTCCTGGAGTCGGGCCGCACACCGGAGCCGCCGGTCCCCTGCGCGCCGACGCAGCGCGGCGTGCCCGTCGCGCCCCACGCGCCCGGGCCGGCGCCGACGGCCCCCACCTCCCCGGCTTCCGCCCGGTACCCCACCCGGAACGTGCTGATCGCCGCGCTGCTGGTGGCCGCCACGGCCGGGGCGGGCGTGTCCGCCGTGGCGCTGCTGATGCAGGGCGGCGACAACGGCAGTGGTACGCCGACGAGTTCGGCTCCGAACACCTCCGCGGGCACCCCGTCCGGCACCCCCTCCCCGTCGACCACGCCGTCAGCACCGCCCAGCTCGCCGCCCGGTTCGCTCCCCGTCCCGGTCTCCACGGTCACCGTCACCCGTGCCGCCCCGCCCGCCGTCGACGGCACCACCGCGCCCTCGGGCTACCACCTGGTCCACGACGCGGCCGGCTTCTCCGTCGCCGTACCGGACGGCTTCACCCGCGAGCCGCAGGGCGAACGGATCTTCTACGTGTCGCCCGGGGAGGCCTTACGCCTCGGCATCAAGGTCACCGAGCCGGGAAGCGGGGGCCCGCTCGCGGTGATGCGCCGCGCGGACGCCGCGGGACCGGACACCAACCCCGGCTACCACGACGGCCGGGTCACCGCCACCACCCACCGCGGACACCCGGCCGCCCTGTGGGAGTTCACCTGGGACGGCTTCAGCGCGGCGGAGGGCCCGCGGCACACCTACGACCTGTGCTGGGAGCAGGACGGGCGGATGTACGACGTATGGGTGTCGGCACCGGTCGGCAGGGTGGGCGAGGCCAAGGAGCAGTTCGACGTCGCGGTCGGCAGTTTCCACGCACGGTAGGTCACGGGTCGGTGACCGGATACGCCGCCTGCTGGAGTCGGCGGAGGCGGTCGCGATATGGATGGACCCATGAGCAACCACGGGGGTGCCCAGCACGGGGCCGACGATCCGACGACTTTCGCCTTGCAACCGCCGGACACACAGGGACGGGTGCTCCATCCGCACAACGGGTACGCCGCGCCCGCACCGGGCGGCGGGGAAGGGCAGCCGCAGGACACCTCACCCGGACAGTCGCACGGCACCTCACCCGGGCAGCCGCACGGCACCGCACCCGAGCAGCCGCAGGATCCCGGCGCCGGTCGGCTGATCGGCGGGCGCTACCGGCTGCTCGCCAAGCTCGGGCACGGCGGCATGGGGACCGTGTGGCGGGCCAAGGACGAGACGATGGACCGCGAGGTCGCCGTCAAGGAGCCCAGCGTTCCCGACCACCTTCCCGAACGGGAACGTGCCAACACCTTCGAGCGCATGCGCCGCGAGGCCCGCGCCGCCGCCCGGCTCGACCACCCCGCGGTCGTCAACGTCCACGACGTGGCCGTCGTCGACGAGCAGCCGTGGATCGTGATGGAGCTGGTGCAGGGCCGCTCGCTCGGCGCCGCGCTCCAGGAAGGCACCCTGGACGCCCGCGAGGCGGCCCGGATGGGCCTGGAGGTGCTCGGCGCGCTCGAGGCCGCGCACGCCGCGGGCATCCTGCACCGGGACGTCAAACCGGACAACATCCTGCTCGGCCGGCACGAGAGGATCGTCCTCACCGACTTCGGCATCGCCCAGATCGAGGGCGAGACCAGCCTGACCGACACCGGCGGCTTCGTCGGCTCACCCGAGTACATCGCGCCGGAACGGGTGCTGGGGCAGCGCCCCGGCCCGGCCTCCGACCTGTGGTCGCTCGGCGTGGTCCTGTACGCGGCCACCGAGGGCGTCTCCCCGTTCCGCCGCAGCAACACCCCGGCCACTCTCCAGTCGGTCCTCAACGCCACACCCGCCCCGCCGGCCGCCGCGCGAGGCCCGCTCGCCGAGGCCGTCACCGGTCTGCTGCACAAGGACCCGGCGCACCGGCCGCCCGCCTTCCGGGTCCGTGCCCTGCTGGAGGCGGCCGCCGCGCCACCCGCCCCGGCAGCCACGCGGGTGGTGCGGTACGCCGGGGGCGCTCCCGGCGGGCCGCGCGGCCTCCGGCTCGGGCGCGGGGCGTGGCTCGGGCTCGGCGCGGCGGTCGTCGCGGCCGCGGTGACGGCGTACATCCTGATCGCCCGTCCGTTCGCGGGCCCGCTGCCCGAGGGCTGGGCGACCCATCAGGAGAAGGACGTCGCCGCGACGATCGCCGTGCCGAAGGACTATCAGAGGCAGGTACCGGACCGGAAGAACGACAAGAAGCACTGGGTGACCTACAGCGACTGGAGCGGCAGCATCACGGTCGGGTTGCGCCTGCTGAGGAAGTCCGAGGAACCGGAGCGCTCCATCAAGGACTCCGCGGCCGCCCAGATGTACGACGACAACGGCACCTACAAACAGTCCGGCAACTACGAACTCGGCATGCCCGAGAACCCGACGACCCACCCGAAGGATTCGACGTACCAGGACAGGAAGGCCGCCGAGAACACGATCGTCTACACCACCAACGACAGCACGCACCCGATGCCGCGCGAGGTGCGGATGTTCTACTACACGACCGCCGAGGGCGACCTGTACAAGCTCACCATCGGCTACCCGGGCAAGGGCGACTTCACCGAACGCGGGCGTGAGGTGGCGCGCGCCGCGATCGCCAACCTGGACCTCGATCTCCTGTGACAACGTCCTGATCAGCGCATTCGATGCCAGTGATCACTGGCGCGCTGTGAGCGCTCGGTGAATCCCGTGAATCCCTATTACTGACGGGTACACAAAGCAGCCCGACCGGCATACCCTGCGCGTCATGACGGACGCGCAGGCCCCGGCGAAGACCGGCACCAATCCCCAGGCCCCCGCCCCCGAGGGGGCCCGTACCGCCGCCGACGTGGTGACCCCCGAGCTGGTCGCCCGGCTCACCAAGGGCGTCGCCGGATCCGGCCGGACCGCCAACCACACGCCGTTCACCGGCGACAAGCTCGCCGACCTGCCCGAGTCCACCCCCGAGGACGTGGCCGGTGCCTACGAACGGGCCCGCGCCGCACAGGCGGTGTGGGCGCGGGTTCCGGTACGGCAGCGCGCGGCCGTCCTGCTCCGCTTCCACGACCTGGTGCTCGCCCGCCAGGCCGAGGTCCTGGACCTGATCCAGCTGGAGACCGGCAAGGCCCGCCTGCACGCGCACGAGGAGGTCCAGGCCGTCACCGTCGCCGCCCGGCACTACGGCCGCCGCGCCGTCGCCTACCTCAAGCCCAAGCGGCACACGGGCGCCATCCCCACCCTCACGCGCGTCACCGAACTGCGCCACCCGCGCGGGGTGGTGGGCCAGATCGCCCCGTGGAACTACCCCCTGGAGCTGTCCGTCGGCGACGCGCTGCCCGCCTTCGTCGCGGGCAACGCGGTGGTGATGAAGCCCGACACCGAGACCTGCCTGACCGCGCTGTGGGCCCGCGACCTGCTCGTCGAGGCCGGGCTGCCCGCCGAGGTGTTCCAGGTCGTCATCGGCGAGGGCCCGGTCGTCGGCCCCGAGGTCGTCAAGCACGCCGACTACGTCTCCTTCACCGGCTCCACCCGCACCGGACGCGAGGTCGCCCAGAGCGCCGCCGCCCGCCTGGTCGGCGTCTCCCTCGAACTCGGCGGCAAGAACGCCATGCTGGTGCTCCAGGACGCCGACATCGAGAAGGCGGCGGCCGGAGCGGTCCGCGCCTGCTTCTCCTCCGCCGGCCAACTGTGCATCTCCATCGAGCGGTTGTACGTCCACGAGGCGGTCGCGGACGCGTTCGTCGAGCGGTTCGCCGCCCGTACTCGGGCGATGCGGCTCGGCACGTCCCTGGCGTACGGCGCCGACATGGGCTCGCTGGTCGGTGAGCGGCAACTGGCGACCGTCACCCGCCACGTGGAGGAGGCCGTCGCCAAGGGCGCCAAGGTGGTGGCCGGGGGCGTCGCCCGCCCGGACATCGGCCCGTACTTCTTCGAGCCCACCATCCTCGACGGCGTCGAGGCCCCGATGGCCGTGTGCACGGAGGAGACCTTCGGCCCGGTCGTCTCCGTCTACCGCTTCACGAGCGACGACGAGGCGATCGAGCGCGCCAACTCCACTCCGTACGGCCTGAACTCGTCCGTCTGGACGAAGGACGCCCGCCGCGGCCGCGAGGTCGCCGCCCGGCTGCGTACCGGCACGGTCAACATCAACGAGGGCTACGCCCCCGCCTACGGCAGCGTCCAGTCGCCGATGGGCGGCATGAAGGACTCGGGGCTCGGCCGCCGGCACGGCTCCGAGGGCATCCTCAAGTACACCGAGGCCCAGACCCTGGCCCACCAGCGGCTGCTGCCCATGGCCCCGTCGCTCGGCATGGACGACGAGCGGTACGCGGCGTTCATGAGCCGCAGCCTGAGGCTGATGAAGGCGTGCCGTTTCCGCTAGCGGCACCCCGTTCCCGACAAGGAGAGCACGTGTCTCAAGACGGCTACGACTACGACGTCATCGTCGTGGGGTCGGGGTTCGGCGGATCGGTCTCCGCGCTCCGCCTGACCGAGAAGGGCTACCGCGTGGGTGTTCTGGAGGCGGGCCGCCGCTTCACCCGCGAGACACTGCCGAAGAACTCCTGGGACCTGAAGAACTACCTGTGGGCCCCGAAGCTCGGCATGTACGGGATCCAGCGCATCCACCTGCTCGGCAACGTCATGGTGCTGGCCGGCGCGGGTGTCGGCGGCGGCTCCCTGAACTACGCCAACACGCTCTACATACCGCCGAAACCCTTCTTCGACGACCCCCAGTGGCGGGACATCACCGACTGGCAGGACGAGTTGGCGCCGTACTACGACCAGGCGCGGCGCATGCTCGGCGTGCGGCTCAACCCGACGACGACCCCCTCCGACGTCCATCTGAAGGCCGTCGCACAGCGGATGGGCGTCGGCGACACCTTCCACATGGCGCCGGTCGGGGTGTTCTTCGGCGACGGCGAGGACGCCGACGGCGCGACGACGGCGAAGGCGGGCGAACGGGTCGCGGACCCCTACTTCGGCGGGGCCGGACCGGACCGCAAGGCCTGCACCGAGTGCGGCGAGTGCATGACGGGCTGCCGGCACGGCGCCAAGAACACCCTGAACGAGAACTACCTGTACCTCGCCGAGAAGGCGGGCGCGGTGGTCCACCCCATGACGACGGTCGTGTCGGTCACGGACGACTCACGCGGCGGCTACGCGGTCGCCACGCTCCCCACCGACGACAAGAAGAAGGGCGCGGGCCGCCTGTTCACGGCACGCAGGCTGGTCCTGGCGGCCGGCACCTACGGCACCCAGACGCTGCTGCACCGCATGAAGGAGAGCGGCCGGCTGCCCCACCTCTCGCCCCGGCTGGGCGAGCTGACCCGCACCAACTCCGAGGCTCTGGTGGGCGCCCAGACCGACGACCGGCGCTACCGGAAGGCGACCGGGGAGCCGAAGGCGGACTTCACCCGCGGAGTCGCCATCACGTCCTCCATCCACCCGGACGAGAACACCCACATCGAGCCGGTCCGCTACGGCAAGGGCTCCAACTCGATGGGCGGCCTGTCGATCCTCCAGGTCCCTTACGCCGAGGGCTCGTCCAGGGCGGCGGCCTGGCTTGCCAACGCCGCCCGCCATCCCCTGCTGGTCCTGCGCTCCCTGTCCAACCGCCGCTGGTCGGAGCGGACCATCATCGGCCTGGTGATGCAGTCCCTGGACAACTCCCTGACCACGTACCTGAAACCGGACGGCATGGGCAAGGGGCTCCTCACGGCCCGCCAGGGGCACGGCGCGCCCAACCCCAAGCAGATCAGGGCCGCCACGGAGGGCGCCACCGCGCTCGCCGCCGAGATCAACGGCTTCGCCGGGTCCAACGTGGGCGAGCTGATGGGCACCCCCCTCACCGCGCACTTCCTCGGCGGCTGCCCGATCGGCTCCTCGCGCGAGACCGGCGTCATCGACCCGTACCACCGCCTCTACGGCCACCCCGGTATCTCGGTCGTCGACGGCGCCGCGGTCTCGGCGAACCTGGGGGTGAACCCGTCGCTGACCATCACCGCCCAGGCCGAGCGGGCGATGTCGTACTGGCCCAACGAGGGCGAGACCGACCCGCGCCCGCCGCAGGGCGCGGCCTACGAACGTCTGCGGCCGGTGGAGCCACGGCAACCGGCGGTCCCGGCGCACGCCTTCGGCGCGCTGCGGCTGCCGTTCCTGGGGATTCCGTCGGTGCCGCCGAGGAAGGAGCAACGGCGTCGGTGAACAGGCCCGGGCAAGAGAGAGGACCTGCACCCCCCTCCTGGCACAGGTCCTCCTCCGTCTGCTGATGTGACCCGGGGGGACCGTCAAAGGTTGCGCACCGGTCGGCAGGATTCCTGTGTGTCCTGCATCACATTCCCGGAGGTCCGTGTCCGCGAGCGCGCAGGCGAAGGGCCCCGCGGCCTTGGGTCGCGGGGCCCTTCTCGTCAGCACCGACGTCAGGGCGGCGCCGGGGATTGCGCCGCCTGTCGCTGTCGTGTGCCCTCCGCGCCTCGTGATGCGTCGTCGTGCGCCCCGGCGCACGGGGGGTGCGCACCTGGTCCCGACCTCTGGCGGTCGGGCGGCGCACCACGGCGCTGCCGTCCGCGCGGGAGTTCGGAGCTGGGACCTGTGTGGGCGTCGTGCTGGACGAACCTGGCGTCCGCAACCCTTTGGTCCGGCCTTGTGTGTTTTTCTGTTCCGCCGGCCGGCCCCGGGCGTCCCCGGAGCCGGCCGTTTATCTGGGTGACCGGGCTGCTGTCCCCTGCCGTCCGGTCACTTCCCTGGAGCGAGGTCCCACGACGCGCGGCATGATCCGCGCGCCTCATCGCTCCGGAGATCCACGCGTGGTTCTTTCGGGCCCGCCCCTGGCTGGCACGGACACCGGGACAACGAGGCGGGCCGCGCGGCGGTCACGCGCCGTACGGGTGAGAGCGGTGTCACACGAGAGCGGGGGCGGGTGGGGAGGGCGGCGGCGTGGGGGTCAGATCCTGCCCCGGCACAGCTCCAGCAAGGTCATCGCCAGGGTCGTGCCCGGCTTGCCCAGGGCGTCCCTGTAGTGGCCCAGGATCTCCATCTCGCGGGAGAGGTTCACCCGTCGGCCCCCGGAGGCGATCCGGGTCTCCTGGATCACGGCGGATACGGCCATCCGTTCCTGGATCAGGCCGATGATCCGGTCGTCGAGGGTGTCGACGCGCTCCCGGGCGCCGGTGATCACGTTCGTGGCCTCGTCGGTGCGGGCGGCGCTCGCGGGGGTTGCTGCCGAAATCTGGGGCTGTGCTGCGGTGGCGGTCATGGCGGGGGCTCCTCGCTGGTCGGGTGCGGTGCCCCGGATGACAAGGACCACAACGCCAGGCGCCCCGGACCTTGTCGGCCCGGGGCGCCTGGGAAGTCGCTTGTCAGTTGCTCAAGCAGCACGACCATGGCAGCCGGTGGGCCGGGTGCCATAGGTAAACACGAAAGTCGTCTGCGCGAGCATGCTGCCAGTATGCCTCGCCTGCCCGCGACCTCCAACACGGTTCACCTGATGAGACGGACGGTGGACGGGCCCTGGACGGGATGCCCGGGGCGGGATGCCCTGGGCGGCGGTCGCCGAGGCGGCGGGGGGAGGCACCGCGACCACGTCGGTAGAATCGACAGACACAAGGACCCCCCGACCGCCGGAAGGCACCCCGTGTCATCAGCGACCCCCGCTGCCGCCGCCCCCGACACCGTCCTGGTCGTCGACTTCGGTGCGCAGTACGCCCAGCTCATCGCCCGTCGTGTCCGCGAGGCGCGGGTCTACAGCGAGATCGTGCCGAGCTCCATGCCGGTTCAGGAGATGCTCGCCAAGAACCCGGCGGCGATCATCCTCTCCGGCGGCCCCTCCTCGGTGTACGAAGAGGGCGCCCCCCGCCTCGACCGCGCGATCTTCGAGTCCGGCGTGCCCGTCTTCGGCATGTGCTACGGCTTCCAGCTGATGGCGCAGGTCCTCGGCGGCACCGTGGACAACTCCGGAGCCCGCGAGTACGGCCGTACCGGACTGGCCGTCTCCAAGCCCTCCTCGACCCTCTTCGAGGGCACCCCGGCCGATCAGGACGTGTGGATGTCGCACGGCGACGCCTGCTCCGCAGCCCCCGAGGGCTTCTCGGTCACGGCCTCCACGGACGTCGTCCCGGTCGCCGCGTTCGAGAACGACGAGAAGAAGCTGTACGGCGTCCAGTACCACCCGGAGGTCATGCACTCCACGCACGGCCAGCAGGTCCTGGAGCACTTCCTCTACCGCGGTGCCGGCCTCAAGCCGAACTGGACCACCGGCAACGTGATCGACGAGCAGATCGCCGCCATCCGCGAACTGGTCGGCGACAAGCGGGCGATCTGCGGGCTGTCCGGGGGCGTGGACTCCGCGGTCGCCGCCGCACTCGTGCAGAAGGCCATCGGCTCCCAGCTGACCTGCGTCTACGTCGACCACGGCCTGATGCGCAAGGGCGAGACCGAGCAGGTCGAGAAGGACTTCGTGGCCGCGACCGGCGTGCAGCTGAAGGTCGTGGACGCCGAGGAGCGCTTCCTCACCGCCCTCAAAGGGGTCAACGACCCCGAGGAGAAGCGGAAGATCATCGGCCGCGAGTTCATCCGCGTCTTCGAGCAGGCCCAGGCGGAGATCATCGCGGACGAGGGCCCGGCCGTGGAGTTCCTCGTCCAGGGCACCCTCTACCCGGACGTCGTCGAGTCCGGCGGCGGCACCGGCACCGCGAACATCAAGTCGCACCACAACGTCGGCGGCCTGCCCGAGGACCTCGAGTTCAAGCTGATCGAGCCGCTGCGTCAGCTGTTCAAGGACGAGGTCCGCATGGTCGGCCAGGAGCTCGGCCTGCCGGACGAGATCGTCCAGCGCCAGCCCTTCCCGGGCCCCGGCCTCGGCATCCGGATCGTCGGCGAGGTCACCAAGGAGCGCCTGGACCTGCTGCGCGAGGCCGACGCCATCGCCCGCGAGGAGCTGACGGCGGCCGGCCTCGACCGTGACATCTGGCAGTGCCCGGTGGTCCTGCTCGCGGATGTCCGCAGCGTCGGCGTCCAGGGCGACGGCCGCACGTACGGCCACCCGATCGTGCTGCGCCCGGTCTCCAGCGAGGACGCCATGACCGCCGACTGGTCGCGGCTGCCCCACGACGTGCTGTCGAAGATCTCGACCCGCATCACCAACGAGGTCCGGGACGTCAACCGCGTGGTCCTCGACGTGACCTCGAAGCCGCCGGGCACCATCGAGTGGGAGTGAGCCCGCTCCGGTTCACGTCCGCCTGAGAGTCCGCACCGGCTCTCCGGGCTTCCAGACCTGGACGACCAGGAACGTGTCGTCCTCGACGCAGGTCCGTACGACCTCCGTCAACTCGGTGCGGAAGAGGTGGAACGGCTGCGGCGGTTCCACCTCTTTCACGTACGCGCCCTTCACCTCGGGGTCCTCCACCTCGACCGCCCGCCCGGAGATCCGCGCGTCACCTCCGGCCATCGCGGTGTCCGGCCCCGGGTTCGCCTGAAGCGCGAACCTCGGATCCCGGCGCAGATCGAGCGCCTTGAGCGAGCCCGGCATCATGCCGAGCCACAACTCGCCGTTCAGGAAGCGCACCTCCAGCCCCGCGGTGCGCGGGGAGCCGTCCGCGCGCAGAGTCACCAGGACGTGGTGCGGGAACGCCCTGAACCGCTGCTCGACGGTCGTGGCCAGGTCGGGTTCCGCCGCGGCAAAGGCCGCCCAGTTCGTCGCCATGCCCCGAGTGTGGCGCCGATACCCGACATCCCCTGTCGGGATTCGGAGGCCTTCGGCGGCGTTCGACGGCGGAGCCGGTGTGCTGCCGGGCATCTTCACCTCACCGCGCTCGTATCCCGGCCCGTTCGGCGGTAGCTTCCCGCCCGTACGTCGTCGATCCAGCGACGGAGGTCCCATGCACGGCCCCACCCCCACCCCGCCCCCGCCCCTGCCCACCGAGAGGCTGCTGTTCGCGATGCCGCCGATGCACGAGTCGGTGGACGACGAACGGCGGTACCGCAAGGAGCGGCTCGCGGGCGCCCTGCGGATCTTCGGCCGGTACGGCCTCGAGGACGGCGTCTCCGGCCACATCACCGCGCGCGACCCCGAGTTCAGCGACTGCTTCTGGGTCAATCCCTTCGGGATGCCGTTCAAGCACGTCACCGTGAGCGACCTGGTGCTCACCAATCAGGACGGGCAGGTGCTCGAGGGCCGACACCACGTCAACCAGGCAGCGTTCACCGTGCACGCCCAGGTCCACGCCGCCCGCCCGGACGTCGTCGCCGTCGCCCACTGCCACTCCGTGCACGGCCGCGCCCTGGCGGCGCTCGGTGACCTGCTGGACCCGATCACCCAGGAGAGCTGCGCCTTCTACGAGGACCACGCCGTCTACGGCTCCTACACCGGCGTCGCCGTCGACGCGGAGGAGGGCCGCCGGATCGCGGCCGCGCTGGGCTCGCGCAAGGCGCTGGTGCTGCGCAACCACGGGCTGCTGACGGTCGGCGACTCGGTGGACGCCGCCGCCTGGTGGTTCCTGGCCATGGAACGCTCCTGCCAGGTGCAGCTGACCGCCCGGGCGGCGGGCCGGCCGGTCCTGATCGACCACGAACTGGCGGTGGCGACCCGGGAGCAACTCGGCGGCGACCTGGTGGCGTGGATCAACTACCAGCCCCTGTGGCAGGACATCAGCCGCGGCGAACCCGACCTGCTGACCTGAGCCCTTCGGCACGCCGGACATCTCGCCCATACGGAGATTCCCGCCAACGGGTCAACGCCGTGTTCCAGGCTTCACCCACGCTGACCGGACCTGGCGAACGCGGGCGGGGCGGTATAGGGCACAATTCGCCTTCTGCGTAGGGGTGTTGTTGCCGCGGCCGGGCCGCGGGATCCGGGGAAGGCGGGCGTCGGGCGTGGCGGTGCAGGAGGCGAGAGGCGGCGTGGGCGCCCACGGGGGCGGCTGCACCTGCGGGGACTGCCCGCACGGGGCGCGTGCGGGACACCGGCAGGCCGTTGCCGCGTTCCTTCTCAAGCGGGACGAGTTCGCCGCGGGCCGGGGACTCCCGGTGGCCGTGGCGCACTCGGCGTCGGCCTCCCGGCAGTGGGTCTCGGAGGAACTGACGCAGTCCGCGGAACTCGTCGCCGAGCGGGGGCGGGCCGAGGGTGAGGCCTGGCTGGCACGGCTGTGGCGCTGGACGGCGTACACGGTGTGGTCGGCGGTCGTACTGCTGCTTCTGGGGCAGGCGTTGACGGCGGTCGGCGCGGGCTGGAGCTCCGCGCGGACGGCGGGACTGCTGGCGGCCGTCCTGGTGGCCGGGGCGCTGACGGCCGCGTCCTGGCTCCACCGGGGGCGCGGCGGGGCACTCGCTCCGGTCATCGGCGAGGACAACCGGCTGTCCACCTCCCGCGCGGTGGCCGCGGGGTGGGTGCTGTTCGTGGCGTACGCGGTGCTGGTGCTGGCGGGCCGGCTCGCTGCGGCCTCGAACCACACCGAGCGCGACGCGCTGATCTCCGGGCTGGACCTGGCGCGCGGCGCCGGTGTGGTCACGGTACTCGCCGTGGTGTGCGGGATCGCGGTCCTCGTACGGCGGGTGGTCGGACTGCGGGTGCTGGGGCAGCGCATCCAGAAGGTGCGCGCGGACCGGCCGCGGGCGGCCGACCTGCTGACCGACGACTCGGGACGGGGCGCCTTCACGGACATCCAGTACGTGGTGATCAGCGCCGTCGCGCTGGCGTTCGCGGCGGTGCGGCTGGCCCGGCGCCCCGACCAACTGCCCGACCTGCCGTGGGGGCTGGCGGTGGTGGTGCTGGTGTCGGCGGCGACCTACCTGGCGGGCAAGTACGCCGACGGCGGCCGTCCTGTCGTCCTGTCGGTGGTCCGGGCCCGGGAGGCCGGTGACCTGGACGCGCCGATCCGGACGGGCGACGACATCGAGATCCGGGGCGCCGGGTTCGTCCCGCCGGGTGCGCAGGGGGCCGACCGGCTGGCCCGTATGAGGGTCCGCATCGGCGCGGTCAACGTGCACGTGCCCCTCGTCCCGGTCACGGGCGGCTTCAGCAATCCCACGGACACGGCACTGACCGTGCCCGTCCCGGCGGACGTGGAGCCGGGCCGGGTCGAGGTGCAGGTGGTGACGGCGGCGGGCGTGGAGACGAACCGGTACACGATCGACGTGACGGAGTAACAGAATGCCGGAGTGCCGGAGTGCCGGAGTGCCGGAGTGCCGGATTGGCGGCGGATGACACCTCCGGCGGATCGGGTGCGGATGGATTTGTGGAGGGCCGTCAGCACCCCGACGCCTTGGGACGCATGAGCCGAAGTCACGCGGAAACCGGAAAAACATCCCCCTGGGGTTGAGCGGGTCCCGCCCCGCGTACGTATGGTCGATTGAGGGGCACATACGACAGCGGTGAGAGGCGGCTCGCAGCGATGACCCAGGTTCGTACGGACACCCGACCCATGCATGCCGATCTGAGCCCAAGCCGGCGGGACACAGCGGGCCGATATGCCCTCCTGCCCCTCCGCATCTTCCTGGGCGTCACCTTTATTTACGCCGGACTGGACAAGCTCACCTCCAGCGGCTTCATGCAGGACACCGGCCCCGGGTCGATCGGCGAGACGATGCGCGCGGTCCGCGACTCCTCCGCCATCCCGGCCCTGGTCGACCTGGCCCTGAAGAACCCGGTCGGCTTCGGCTACGGCATCGCCTTCGCCGAACTGGCCGTCGGCCTCGGCACGCTCCTCGGTCTGCTGGGCCGCCTGGCCGCGCTCGGCGGCGTGCTGATCTCCCTCAGCCTGTGGCTCACGGTCAGCTGGGCCACCACCCCCTACTACTACGGCAACGACCTCATCTATCTGATGGCCTGGCTGCCCCTCGTCCTCGCCGGCGCCTCGATGCTCTCCGTCGACGCCGCGCTGCGGGTACGGCGGCGGCGACGGGCGGGGGAGTACCGATAGTTCGGCACGGGGGAGTACCGGCAGCTCAGCCCGTTCCACCCGTACCCGTCCCGCCGAGGGCCGCGCGGGCGTCCCGGCGCCTGCGCACGGCCCTGTTCACCACCGCCGCCGCGCCTCCCAGGCACAGGCCGCCGACGACCATCGGGGCCAGCAGGAACCACGGGGCCTGCCAGGCACCGGCCGCGTCGCCCGCGTAGACCACTCCCGCGCCGGTGAGGAAGACACCGGACACCAGCTTCCCCGGCTGGAACTCATGGCGCAGCACGGCTCACCTCCGCCTGTCCCATGCCGACCTGGAGCTTGATGTCCAGGGTCCCGGCGTCCTTGCCGCCCGCGGGCGCGGGCAGCGTGATCTTCTGGTGCCGGCCGGGCGCCACGTCCACGTCCTGTGAGGTGTCGCCCGGCAGCCGGATGTCGCCGATCCCCACCTCGATGTTCACCCGCACGATCACGCCCGCCGGCACGATCACCCGCAGCCGGCCCACGCCCACCTGAGCCTTCGTCGTCACCGTCGCTCCCTTG
The DNA here is from genome assembly GCF_040643155.1 of Streptomyces sp. NPDC047453. Classification (NCBI taxonomy): domain Bacteria; kingdom Bacillati; phylum Actinomycetota; class Actinomycetes; order Kitasatosporales; family Streptomycetaceae; genus Streptomyces; species Streptomyces sp. NPDC047453. The sequence continues at coordinate 66,388 of NZ_JBEYTS010000031.1, forward strand.
CCGGGGCGTATCCGGGTCAGGTCCAAGGTGCCCTCCCCGGTGCCGAGGTGGTACTCGGGCCGGACGCCCGCCGTCGCGGCGGGCTGCCAGGTCTGGTGCCCCCACTGCGTGGTGACGTCCTTCGGAAGCGCCGCGGAAGTGCCGAGGAGGGCCGCGGTGACCAGCGCCAGCAGTATCGAACCGAAGCCCGTCCGGCCCAGGAACGCGCTCACCACCATGCCCAGGCCGAAGACCGCGAGCGCGCAGGCGAGACCGGCTTGGAGGCTGGTGCCCAAGGCGTCGCCGTTCCAGGTCAGGCGGGTGCCGAGGGTGCCGGCGAGCAGGGCCAGCAGGAAGACCCAGCCGCCGATCCCGCGCGGGCCGCGGGGGCGGGGCGGCTCGGTGCGCACCGGACGGGTGTACTCGCCGGCATGCGCGCCGAGGCCGATGTTGACAGCCGCGGCGACGTCCCGGCCGTGCGAGTCGCGGGGACCCCACAGATAGCCCGTGCCGCCGACGTGGGTGCCGTCCTTGACGATCGGGTCGCGCCACCAGGAGGGGTAGATCGCGGGCACCGGCGGTGCCTTGGCCTCCGGCGGGGCGTCGGCTGCTGCCTGGGCGGCCAGCGGGTCCGGGCCGGGGGCGCCGCGGTGCTGCGACCAGTACCCGGCGCCGGCGAGGAGCAGGGACAGGACGACGCCGAAGGACAGCACGCTGCCGTTGCCCAGCATGGACAGGAAGACCCCGCAGCCGACCAGCGCGAACAGCACGGCCGCGAGAGCCGGTCCGTCCACCCGGCCGGTGAGGAGCTTGCGCACCTCGTTCTCCTCCTCCTCGTCGTACGGCACGAAGAGCCAGGCGAAGCCGTAGAAGATGAGGCCTATGCCGCCGGTCGCGGCCAGCACGGCCAGCGTGATCCGGAAGATCACCGGATCCATGTCGCACTGCCGCCCCAGACCGGCGCAGACGCCGCCTATCACCCTGTGCGTCCGGTCCCGCCGGAACTTCGTCACCCCGTCGGTAACGCCCGCTCCGGTATCGGCCTCGGCGCGCGCCCCGGCAGCGGTGCCGGCTCCCGCCGTCCCGGTCTCCGGCCCGGCGGCCGGGTCCCGGTGTTCGGACGCCCCCGTCGTGCCCGTCACGCTCTCCCCTCCCATCCCGTCGGCCGAGCCCGGCCGTCCGTCCGCGTGCGGCGCGCCCGGCTGCCCGGGTGCCCGCGGCTGTTCACCCGCACCCGCGCCGGGCACGGCGTCCCGCGGCCCGGTGCCCGGGGACGGGCCCGGGCCGGAGCCGGGTTCCGGACCCCTCGCGGCGTGCTGGTGATTCGTCATGCGTCCATGGTGACGGGCGTGCGGTCGTGACGGGAGCCGGGACGACCCTGGGCGAACCCTGATTCGCCCCTGAGCCGTGGCCGGGGATACGTTCGACAGGCCGTCGGGCCGCGACCCGGGGCCTTTTCGAAGAGCCTTTTCGCAGAGCGGATTCGAAGATCAGGGGAGTCTAGGGGGCGGACCCTGATGTCCCCGCACCGCCGGGCGTGTGACCATCAGTGGCATGCCGGAAGCCGCAGCAGTGCCCCTCGACGCCCCGCGGCCGCCGCGCAAGCTCTACCGCAGCAGCGACGGACGCTGGCTCGGCGGAGTGGCGCGGGGCCTCGCCGGGCACCTCGGGCTGCCCGTGGTCTGGGTGCGGCTCGTCTTCGTCGGCCTGTTCATGGCCGACGGGCTCGGCGCGCTGGTGTACGCGGCCTTCTGGTTCTTCGTGCCCCTCGGCGTCGGCGGCGTCGGCGACCAGAAGCCGCCGTCCCTCGTCACCACCGAGACCTCGCCGGACGGCCGCCGCAGAATCGTCGCCCGCAAGCCGGACAAGGGCCAGATCGTCGCCCTGCTCCTCATGGTCGTCGTGGCGATGGTCTTCGTCGGCAGCGTCAATCCGGGCACCGGCGCGAAGGCCTACCTCCTGCCGGCCGTCCTCGTCGCCGCGGGCGTCGCCCTGGTCTGGCGCCAGGCGGACAACGCCCGCCGGGCCCGCTGGGTCGAGGTCGGCCGCCGCCGCCGTACGCTCACCCTGGCCCGCGCCGGCGCGGGCGTCCTGCTGGTCACGGCCGGGGTCTCGGCCATCTTCGTGATGCAGGGGTCGGCCGCCCATCTCGGCTCGGTCCTCCAGGCGGCCCTCGCCGTCCTGGTCGGCATAACCCTGCTCGCCGGCCCCTACCTCGTGCGCATGACCCAGGACCTCTCCGAGGAGCGTCTGATGCGCATCCGCGCCCAGGAGCGGGCCGAGGTCGCCGCCCACGTCCACGACTCGGTGCTGCACACCCTGACCCTGATCCAGCGCAACGCGGAGAACGCGGGCGAGGTGCGCCGCCTCGCCCGGGCCCAGGAGCGCGACCTGCGCGCCTGGCTCTACAAGCCGGAGGGCAACGGCAAGGACGAGGCCGACGAGCCGGCCACCCTCGCCGAGGCGGTCAAGCGCAACGCCGCCGAGGTCGAGGACAAGCACGGCGTTCCCATAGAGGTGGTCGCGGTCGGCGACTGCCCGCTCGACGACCGGATCGGCGCCCAGATGCAGGCCGCGCGGGAAGCCATGGTGAACGCCGCCAAGTACGGTGGCGAGGGCGGCGCCGTCCAGGTCTACGCCGAGGTCGAGGGCAGGACGGTCTTCGTGTCCGTCCGGGACCGCGGACCCGGCTTCGACCTCGACGCGATACCCGACGACCGGATGGGCGTCAGAGAATCGATCATCGGCCGTATGGAGCGCAACGGGGGGACGGCCCGGCTGCGGGCCGTGCCGGACGGCGGCACGGAGGTCGAGCTGGAGATGGAGAGGGCGGAGAACACGTGATGAGCGACCCGACCGAGACGAACGGTACGGCGGGAGCGGAGACGACGGGGGCGGGCGGGCGGCACGTGCGCGTGGTCCTCGTCGACGACCACCGCATGTTCCGCACCGGGGTCCAGGCCGAGATCGGCCAGACCGAGCAGACGGGCGTGGAGGTCGTCGGCGAGGCCGCGGACGTCGACCAGGCGGTCACGGTCATCACCGCGACCCGGCCCGAGGTGGTCCTGCTCGACGTCCACCTGCCCGGCGGCGGCGGAGTGGAGGTGCTGCGGCGCTGCGCCGCCCTGACCACCGACGCCGAGCGGCCCGTCCGCTTCCTCGCGCTGTCCGTATCGGACGCGGCGGAGGATGTGATCGGCGTGATCCGCGGCGGAGCGCGCGGCTATGTGACGAAGACGATCACGGGCACCGACCTCGTCGACTCGATCTTCCGGGTCCAGGAGGGCGACGCCGTCTTCTCCCCGCGCCTGGCCGGCTTCGTCCTCGACGCCTTCGCCTCGACCGACGCCCCGCCGGTCGACGAGGACCTCGACCGCCTCACCCAGCGAGAGCGGGAGGTGCTGCGCCTCATCGCCCGCGGCTACGCGTACAAGGAGATCGCCAAGCAGCTCTTCATCTCCGTCAAGACGGTGGAGTCCCACGTCTCCGCGGTGCTGAGGAAGCTCCAGCTCTCCAACCGACACGAGCTGACCCGCTGGGCGACGGCACGCCGGCTGGTGTGACCTACCGGTAGGCACGCCTCCGCGATCGTGCCGTCCAGCGACGGCACGTCACCGCGGGGGCGGCGCCGGCCGGTGCGCATCCGGTCCGGACTCCCTCACGCCACCCGCGTCGCCCCCGCGAAGGGCATCTGGTCGACCGGGGCCAGGCGGACCGGGGCCGAGGGGTTCGGGGCGTGGATCATCTGGCCGTTGCCGACGTAGAGGCCGACGTGGCTGATGCCGGAGTAGAAGAACACCAGGTCGCCGGGGCGCAGTGCCGAGCGTGGGACACGTTGGCCCGCGCCGATCTGGGCGTAGGTGGTGCGGGGCAGCGAGACCCCGGCGGAGCGGTAGGCGGCCTGGATCAGGCCCGAGCAGTCGAAGGCGTTCGGTCCGGTCGCGCCCCACACATAGGGGCTGCCGAGCTTCCGGTAGGCGTAGGCGACGGCCGCCGCCGCGCGCGAACCGGGGGCGGTGACCGAGGCCGGGTCACCGAGTGGGTCTCGGGCCCCGGTGCCGTGGCGGGCCGCGTGCCCGGTGTCCCCGCCCGTGTCGATCGCCGTGCGCTGCTGCGGGGACAGCCCGGCCAGCAGCCGCCGGGCCTCGTCCAGTTTGGTGGTCACCGTCTTCTTCTGCCGGCGCAGTTCCGCCTGCCGCGTCCGGAACGAGGTCAGCTCGACGCGCGCGTCCCCGCGCAGCCGGCCGATCTCTCTGAGCTGCCGGCGCACATCGGCCACGGCGGCCGTCTGCCGGACGCCCGCGCGCTCGGCGAACTCGGCCCCGTCCAGGTACCGCCGGGGCTCGTCGGACAGCATCAGCCGCACCACGGGGTCGATCCCGCCGTCCCGATACTGCGCCGCGGCGATCGAGCCCAGCGTGTCGCGGGCGGAGTTCAGCTTCTCCTGCCTGCGGGCGGCCTCGTCGCCCAGTGCCTTCAGCCGCTGCTCGGCCGTGTCCGCCTTCTCCTTCGCACCGTCGTACTTCTCGGTGGCGGTCTCCGCCTCCCGGTAGAGCCTGTCCACCGTGGCCTTGATCTGCTCCGGCCCCGGCCGCGGAGCGGCGTGCACGGTGCCGTCGAAGCCGGTCGCCGTCGCGGCGCCCGCGAGGGCGATCGTGGCGGCCGTACGGACGGTGCTCCCGCCGAGCGAGCGCTGTCGGAGCTTGCGGTGCGCTGCCACGAGGAGCGTCACGTCCCTTCTGCCTGCCGCGGAGGCGGGGCCCGGGTCCGGCGGCGGCCCGCACAGGGGAAGCAGCCCGCCGCCGGACTTCTCGGCGGTGGTGTCCGGCTGCCGCCCCTGGCCCGGGCGGCGGTGAAGCCGGTCACCTGAGGGAGGAGCTAAGCCGCTCGGTGAGCGCCGGGTGAGGTCATGTACGGAAGTGGCGGCAGGGGATCGCCGGGTGACCGTATGTGACCGCGATCCCGCTCCGGCGACGTCGCCTTCACGCGCTGCGATGACCGATGCGTGGATTTCCGGGGCGTTCGTGCTGGGCGAGGTGCTATGTGTCGCATATATGCGGCGACCGGCGGGCGTCCGCTTGTGTCCACCCGGGGCCTGTGTCTGCCCGCGTCCGGCGTCGGGGTGCGCGCGTCGGCGGGCGGCCGCCTGGGACGGGCCGGTGCCGGGAGCGGAAAGACCGCTGGTTAGGCTCCGGACTCATGGACGTACTCATCCATCTCTTCGTCGGTCTGCACATCGTCGGTATCGCCGCTCTGCTCGGCGGCTTCCTCACCCAGATGAAGGCGATGGGCCGCGGCGCGGCCCGGTTCGTGCCGGCGATGCTGCACGGCGCGCTGACGATGCTGGTCACCGGCGTGGTCCTGGTCGGCCTCAACCAGGCCCAGGGCCACCACGTCGACAACATCAAGATCGGCGTGAAGCTGGCGCTGCTGATCGTGATCCTCGGCCTGGTCTACGTCAAGCGGGACGACGAGAAGGTGGACAAGAGCCTGTTCGGCCTGGTGGGCCTGCTCACCACGGCGAACATCTTCATCGCCGTGCTGTGGACGTGACGGTCAGCGCAGCGCCCTGAGTTCGGCACGCGCGTCCAGGACCGCGCCCGTGGCGACGGCCAGCCAGGCCGCCACCGCGACCCACAGCAGCACCTCCCCGAGCCCCCGCGACGGGACGTCCGCGGCGGCCGCGACGGACACGCTCGCCGCCGCCGTTATGCCCATCGGGAACACGGTCGACCAGCGGCGCACGTCGTAGCGCAGCCGGGGCCGTACCAGCTCGGCGACGACCAGGACGGCGTACCAGCACAGGTCGAGCACGAGGAGCGCCAGGGTCACCGCCCGCAGCACACCGCTGTCGTCGGCGTCCCACAGGTACATGCCTCCGCCGCCGACCGCGATCAACTGCGCGCCGGCGAGAGCCGAGATGGCCAGGGCCCCGCCCGCGATCCACTGGTCCCCGTGCCCCTCGAGCGGCTGCCGCAGGTCGAAGCAGCACAGCGCGCACACGTACAGCACGAGCCCGAGCCAGAACAGCACCAGCGCGGCGTACGCCGGCCAGGCCACGGCCTGCGCCTTGGCCAGAGTGGCGGCGAGCACGGCCAGGCCCTCGGTCGCCACGCAGCTCAGGAACACCGCCCCGGGCATGGGTCGGCGGTAGTTGCGGACCACCAGCACCAGCAGCCCCGGCCCACAGCACGAAGGCCAGCGCGAGCAGCGCCTCCGCGAGGGTCTGCCACTCCAGCGCCGAGAAACGGCTCCCGAGCACGGTCGTCGCCGCGACGGCGGTGAGGGCGCCCGGCGTTCCCGCCTCTCTGATCCACCGCGCCCGGTCGCCCAGCAGCCGTAGGGCGAAGTCCGCCGCCAGCGTCAGCCAGGCGAAGCAGGCCACCGCGAGGATCACGGCGGACAGGAGTTCGTAGCCCGTCAGATGCAGGGCGACCGACACGATGCCGGTGGCCATCACGGCGGCCCCGGCCGCAGGGGGGGGCGCTGGGCCAACCAGGCGCGGAAGGGCGAGGTGCCGGGCATGGCCCGATGCTAAGGAGCTGCGCGCGCCCATGCGCGGGGCACGCGCGTGGGTGCGCGCAAAAACCGGCCCGCCGAATGCCCGCCGGACGGGACGTGCCGCCCTCAGTCCGGCCGCACCACGCGGTGCACCGCCGATTCGCCGTCGTGGTGGACGGACTCCTCGCGGACGCGGCCGCCGGGCCTCGGCGCGTGGATCATCGCGCCGTCACCGGCGTAGAGACCGACGTGGTCCGCGTCACCGAAGAAGGCGAAGAAGACGAGGTCGCCGGGCCGGGCCTCGGAGAGCGGGACCGTCGTACCGGCCTGGGCCTGGTCGCGGGCGGCGCGGGGCATCGTGACGCCGGCGGCCTTCCAGGCGGCCTGGGTGAGGCCGGAGCAGTCGTACGACCCCGGACCCGACGCACCCCACACGTACGGCTTGCCGATCTGCTCGCGGGCGAAGGCGAGGGCCTGGTCGGCCCTGGTGGCCTGCGCGGGGCCGGACGCCCGCCCGGGGAACACACCGGACGAGGCACCGGGGGCCGCGCCGTCGCCCTGACGAGGGGAGGGGGCGGCGTTCTCCGCGTTCGCAGCGCTCTCTGCGTACTCCGTGTTCGCTGCGTGCTCCGTGCTCTCTGCGTTCCCGGCCGCCTGCGCTTGCGGCGCGGGCTCAGGCGCGCGCACGGCCTCACGCGCTTGGGACGCCGACAGCAGCAGTACGCGCGCGTGGGCCAGCTTCCGCTGGACGGCCGCCTTGGCCGCCGCGATGTCGTGCTGCGGCTCGGCCGGCGGCCCGGGGAGGTCAGGGGCCGGGGCCGGGGAGGTGCTTGGGGCTGTGGCCGTGACCGTGGTCTCGGGTGCCGGCGGCCGCGTGGTGTGGCCGTCGACCAGGCTTTCGCGGCGTGCGTTCAGCCGGCTGATCAGCTGAGCCTGGTCGAAGTAGCCCTGCGGGGTCTCGGTGAGCAGCAGGGCGGCGGTCTCGGGGGCGGGGTCACCGTTGCGGTACGGGGTCGCCGCGAAGGAACCGAGCATCTCCCGCGCCTTGCCGAGCATGTCGGCGCGCTTGGCGACGTCGTCGAGGAGCGCGGCGACCAGCCCGCGCTGCCTCGCCCCCCTCTTCTGGCCGGTGTCCTGCTGTGCGGCGTCGTTCCGCGCGGTCGACGACCCCGCCCGGCCGTACAGGTAGTCGAGCTTCCTCTCGACCTCTTCCGGGCTCGGCCCGTCACCGTCCGCCCCGTTCGTGCCTGGTCCGTGCGTGCCTGATCCGGGTGTTGCGGCGGGCCGCGTGCCGCTGTGCGACGCCAAGGGAGGCGACTCCTTCCATCGTCCGCCTGCCGGTTGGCCGTCGGGATCGGGTGGATTGCGTGGGGATGCCGCGTCGTCGGCGAGTCCCCCGGTGACGATCATGCGGTCAGATCGCACGCTAACCAACTTGTGTGGCTCGTGTGAAGGTTGGTGCGAGGTATGTCCGATACGTTTTCGTGACCTTGGTCTCGGCCTCGTCGAACCGGTCATTTCCCGGGGCGGCCACGGGATGTCGGTGGGGCGCCCTAGACTCGTAGAGCGATGAGCAGCCTCTTTGACGACAGCTTCCTGGCAGATCTCCAGGCCCCCCGCGGGCACGAGGAAGAGCCCCCGCCGCCGCCCGAGGGCGATCACGCTCCGGAGCCGGTTCCGGACGATCTGTTCGGCGGGAAGTTCGACGTGCCCCCGGACCGGGACGCCTACTACCGCGACGGCGCCCACCGGCCGGTCGCGGACCCGGCCGCGCTCCTGGAGGGGCTGAACGACAACCAGCGCGCCGCCGTCGCGCACTCCGGCTCCCCGCTGCTCATCGTGGCCGGCGCCGGCTCCGGCAAGACCCGTGTGCTCACGCACCGGATCGCGTACCTGCTGGCCGAGCGGGGCGCCCACCCCGGCCAGATCCTGGCGATCACCTTCACCAACAAGGCCGCCGGCGAGATGAAGGAGCGCGTCGAGCAGCTCGTCGGACCGCGCGCCAACGCGATGTGGGTGATGACCTTCCACAGCGCGTGCGTGCGCATCCTGCGCCGGGAGAGCAAGAAGCTCGGCTTCACGTCCTCCTTCTCGATCTACGACGCCGCCGACTCCAAGCGCCTGATGGCCCTGGTCTGCCGTGACCTGGACCTCGACCCCAAGCGCTACCCGCCCAAGTCGTTCAGCGCCAAGATCAGCAACCTCAAGAACGAGCTGATCGACGAGGAGGACTTCGCCGCCCAGGCCACCGACGGCTTCGAGAAGACCCTCGCCCAGGCCTACGCCCTCTACCAGTCGCGGCTGCGCGAGGCCAACGCCCTCGACTTCGACGACCTGATCATGACGACGGTCAACCTGCTGCGCGCCTTCCCCGACGTCGCCGAGCACTACCGCCGCCGCTTCCGGCACGTCCTGGTCGACGAGTACCAGGACACCAACCACGCGCAGTACGCCCTGGTACGGGAACTGGTCGGCACCGCCGAGCACCCCGTGGACGTACCGCCCGCCGAGGACGAGCTGCGACCCGCCGAGCTGTGCGTGGTCGGTGACGCCGACCAGTCGATCTACGCCTTCCGCGGCGCGACCATCCGCAACATCCTCCAGTTCGAGGAGGACTACCCGGACGCGACGACGATCCTGCTGGAGCAGAACTACCGCTCCACGCAGACGATCCTGTCCGCCGCCAACGCGGTCATCGAGCGCAACGAGTCCCGCCGTCCCAAGAACCTGTGGACCAACGCCGGCGCGGGCGCCCGCATCACGGGTTACGTCGCCGACACCGAGCACGACGAGGCGCAGTTCGTCGCCGACGAGATAGACCGCCTCACGGACGCGGGCGAGGCCAAGGCCGGCGACGTCGCCGTCTTCTACCGCACCAACGCCCAGTCCCGTGTCTTCGAAGAGATCTTCATCCGCGTCGGCCTGCCCTACAAGGTCGTCGGCGGCGTCCGCTTCTACGAGCGCAAGGAGGTCCGGGACGTCCTGGCCTACCTGCGCGTCCTGGCCAACCCCGAGGACTCCGTCCCGCTGCGCCGCATCCTCAACGTGCCCAAGCGGGGCATCGGCGAGCGCGCCGAGGCGATGATCGACGCCCTCGCCCAGCGGGAGAGGGTCAGCTTCCCGCAGGCGCTGCGCCGCGTCGACGAGGCGTACGGCATGGCCGCGCGCTCCACGAACGCGGTCAAGCGGTTCAACACGCTGATGGAGGACCTCCGCACGATCGTCGAGTCGGGCGCCGGACCGGCCACGATCCTGGAGGCCGTCCTGGAACGCACGGGCTACCTGGCCGAATTGCAGGCCTCCACCGACCCACAGGACGAGACCCGTATCGAGAACCTCCAGGAACTCGCCGCGGTCGCCCTGGAGTTCGAGCAGGAGCGCGGGGAGGGGGAGCCGGTCGCGCTCTCCGACTTCCTGGAGCAGGTCGCCCTGGTCGCCGACTCCGACCAGATCCCGGACGAGGAGGACGGCGACGGCGTCATCACGCTGATGACCCTGCACACCGCCAAGGGCCTGGAGTTCCCGGTCGTCTTCCTGACGGGCATGGAGGACGGCGTCTTCCCGCACATGCGCGCCCTCGGCCAGACCAAGGAGCTGGAGGAGGAGCGGCGCCTGGCCTACGTCGGCATCACACGCGCGCGGGAGCGGCTGTACCTGACTCGTTCGGCGATGCGCAGCGCCTGGGGCCAGCCGTCGTACAACCCGCCCTCCCGGTTCCTGGAGGAGATCCCGCCGACGCACGTGGACTGGAAGCGGACGGGCGGTTCGGCCTTCGCGCCCTCCGGTCCGGCCTCATCGGTGGCGGCCTCGCTGTCCTCGTCCCGGTCCCGCTCGTCGGCGTCCGGCGCCTCGGGCTTCGCCACCCGCCGCACCACGGAGAAGCCGGTGGCGGCCCTCGCCGTCGGAGACCGGGTCACGCACGACCAGTTCGGCCTGGGCACGGTGGTCGCCGTCGCGGGCACGGGCGACAAGGCCCAGGCAACGATCGACTTCGGCGACGGCAAGGCGAAGCGGCTGCTGCTGCGGTACGCGCCGGTGGAGAAGCTGTAGCGGGAGAGGGTTACGTCGGGTCGAGGCCGTGGCTGCGCAGCCACGACAGCGGGTCGATGGGCGCCCCGCCCGCGGGCCTGACCTCGAAGTGCAGATGCGGGCCGGTGGAGTTGCCGGAGTTCCCGGAGTAGGCGATCGGCTCTCCGGCCTTCACCGTCGCGCCGGAGGGGACCCGGTAGCTGGAGAGGTGGCAGTACCACGTCTCCGTGCCGTCCATCGCGGTCACGATCATCATGTTGCCGTAGGCGCTGTTCCACTGCGTGCGGACCGTGCCGTCGGTCGCGGCCAGCACCGTCGTCCCGTACGACACGGGGAAGTCGATGCCGGTGTGCACCGACATCCAGTTCACGCCGGCCTGTCCGAAGTAGGCGCTGAGACCCCTCTCGAAGACCGGGACCGCGAACTTGGGGCGCAGCCGCTCTTTGCGGGCCGCCTCCTCCGCCGCCTTCTTCTTCTCGGCCTCCTGCTGCGCCTTGAGGTCGATACGCTCCTGGTACCGGCTGGCCCGGTCGGCGAAGTCGTTCGCCCCCGCGGACAGGCCCTGCAGTTGGGTGTCCAGCTTGTTGTTGGCGGTGGACGCCTTGACGGGGTGCGCGTCGGGCGTGACCGCCGCGCTGTCCTTGCCGTCCTCGGTCAGACCGCCCACGGAGGCGGCGGCGATCCCGGCGACCCCCATCACGCAGACCGAGGGCACCGCCACCGTGAGCAGTGCGGAGCGCCTGGCCGGGGGGCGGCGCCGGGAGCGGCCCGCTGCGCGTGAGGCCGCTCGCGAGACGGGGGCCGGAGCGGGGGTGACTTCTTCCTCGTCGTCGAGCAGCGGCGGGGCCGGGTCCGGCTCAATCGCGGCGGCCGGTTCCTCTTCCGCCGAGTCGTCCTGCGGCTCGTGCGGTTCGGGCCCCTCGAAGTTCTCGCCGACCGTGGTGCCGCCGTCGCCGTTCCACTGCGTGGCGTCGTACGCGCCGGTGTCGGAGGCCTGCGTGCCCCAGTCCCACTGCTGGGTGGCGTCGGCGGCGGCCGCCTGGTCCGGCTGGAGCCAGGTGTGCGCGTCCCACTGGCCGCTGGTGTCGACCGGCGTGGACTGCGTTGGAACGGAGGCCAGTTGCTGCTGGTAGCCGGTCGCCCAGGCGGTGGTGTCGTACGCGCCGGTGTCATAGGCGGTGTGGTGCTGGGCCGCGTACGGGTCGTAGTTCTGGCTCTGGTGGCCGTTCGTGGACCAGGCGGTGGTGTCGTACGAACCCGTGGTGTGCGTCTCGCCGGTCGTGAGACCGTCGTAGAGAGGGTCGGCGGTGTAGTTCGCCGTGGCGTACGTGCCGGTGTGGTAACCGGTGGCGTTGTAGTCGCTGTACGTGGTGAAGTCGCCGTATGCGGCTTCCTGTCCGTCGTACGACGCGTAGGGCGTCGAGGCGGCATCGGAGGCCGGAGCCGGGGCGGCCATGGTCCCCGACGGGTGACGGTCGTTCACCAACTTCTCTTTCGCCTCGACAACAGGGGCTGGCAGAGCAGTGCGGTGACTGTACCCGGCGGTATGAGGGCGCGACAATCTTCCGCAGGTTTCCCCGAGGCGGGAAACGGGCATTCAGCCGTGATTCGCCGGGGTGTGGAGACGGCTTTAACTTTGTGTTCGAGTTGCGTTCGATCCCAAGGGGTTGGCCGTCAGGCGACGGTCACTCCGCCGGCGCGGTCGGCGGTTGGGTCTCCGGGGCGCGCGGTGTCGAGGACCTGCCGTATCCCGGTCGCCACGGCGGGGTGGAGCGGCAGGGCGAGATGTCCGATTCCGCTGACCTGGATGTTCTCCACCTTCAGGTCGGGGTGCTCGATGCAGGCCGACTCCAGCGGGTCCATCAGGTGGTCGAGGTCGCTCCAGAAGCTGACGAAGTGCGTACGGCAGCCCGGCGCGGGGCGCGACAGCTCCTCGATCAGCTCGGAACCGGGGCGCATCTGCCGCACGATCGGATGGGCGTTGGCCAGCGGCGCGACCCGGGTGCCGGAGTGCGGGGTACCGAGGGTGACGAGGGTGCGGACCCGCAGGTCGCCGCCGAGCCGCTGCACGTAGTAGCGGGCGATCAGTCCGCCGAGGCTGTGTCCGACGACGTCGATCTGCCTGCTGCCGGTGCGCTCGCAGATCTCGTCTATGTGCCGGCCGAGCAGTTCGGCCGCGGTGCGGATGTCGCAGGTCAGCGGTGAGTAGTTCAGAGACTCCACGCGCTGCCTGCCGTGCTGGGCGAGGCTGCGGCGCAGCAGGACGAACACGGAGCGGTTGTCGATGAACCCGTGCAGCAGCACGACCGGTGGCTTCGCTTCGGTCGGCAGCTGGGCGGTGCCCTCGGGCGCCGGGATCGCGCGGGAGGCGCCGCGGCGCTCCTGGACGATGCCCGAGGGGTAGAGCAGGAGATGTCCCGCGAGGATCGCGAGTTCCAGAGCGGTCGCCTTCAGCAGGGCCAGTGAGAGCCCGGCGAGTCTGCACGGCAGCAGGCACCGGCAGAGCGGGAGGATGGGGTCCGCGACCCTGGTGACCTTCATGGCCGACCTCCTGTCGGCACGCGGGAGGACGGCCCTGTCCCCCCTGTGCCCTCGTGGGCAGTCGCGGCGGGGGCGGTCGGCCGGGCAGGCTTCGCGCTGCCGTGCCCCACCGGCCCCGGGTGCCCTTCGTGCCCTCGCGGATACGGCGCACCACCGCGGCGCGCGGTCTGCGGCGCGGGGGTGCGACGACCTCGTTGCGGTTCCCGTCGTGCTTGCTCCCGCAGTGGTCCGCGCGCCGCGGCAAAGGCGTGCGGCGCGAGGGCCGCGCGGACGGGGAAAGATGCGCGGCCTGCGGGTCCCCCCTGCCCGGAGAACTCGGGGGAGTGTCCCACCATGTGATTTCCCCCTCCCTCTGCACCGTGAAACTGCCGGTTGCGGGATGCTGGCGATAACGTACGTTCACTTCCCCGGACGGTGTGGTGCGGGGCGTCCGTGCCACATGTGAGGTACTTGTCGGTACGGATGGATGTAGTCGCTTCATGGAGGCAGTGATGGGTGTGGCAGCCGGTCCGATCCGCGTGGTGGTGGCCAAGCCGGGGCTCGACGGCCACGATCGGGGCGCCAAGGTGATCGCGCGGGCCCTGCGCGACGCCGGTATGGAGGTCATCTACACCGGGCTCCACCAGACCCCGGAGCAGATCGTGGACACGGCGATCCAGGAGGACGCCGACGCGATCGGCCTTTCCATCCTCTCGGGCGCGCACAACACGCTGTTCGCCGCGGTGATCGAACTGCTCAGGGAGCGCGACGCGGAGGACATCGTCGTCTTCGGCGGCGGCATCATCCCGGAGGCGGACATCCCCCCGCTCAAGGAGAAGGGTGTCGCGGAGATCTTCACCCCGGGCGCGACCACCCAGTCGATCGTCGACTGGGTCAGGGCGAACGTCCGCCAGCCCGCCGAGGCGTAGGGGCGCCGGCGGCTCCCGCAGGACCTCCCGGCGCCGGCCGGGTGCGAGCGGCCCGTCCTGGGGGCACGGCCCCCAGGGAGACCCGCCTTCACCCGGGGCGGGACTCAGCCGGCCCGCGCCGCCTCCAGTTCCCCGGCCATGGCGGAGCGCAGCCGCAAGGTCGTGACCAGCCGCTGGAAAGCCTCCGCCCAGTACCCTCCGGCTCCCGGCGACGCGTCCTCCGCCTCGTCCGGAACCGCCAGCAGTCCGTCGAGCCGACTCGCCTCCGCGGGATCCAGGCACCGCTCGGCAAGCCCCATCACTCCACTGAAACTCCATGGGTAACTCCCTGCGTCCCGCGCGATGTTGAGCGCGTCGACCACCGCCCGCCCGAGCGGTGCCGCCCACGGCACCGCGCACACCCCGAGCAGCTGAAACGCCTCGGGCAGTCCGTGTGCCGCGATGAATCCGGCCACCCAGTCGGCCCGTTCGGCGGCGTCCAGCGTGCCGAGCAACTTGGCGCGCTCGGCCAGGGACACCGCGCCGGGGCCGCCGGCTTCGGGGGCCGCGGGCGGCCCGAGCAGCGCCCGCGCCCACTGTGCGTCCCGCTGTCGCACCGCCGCCCGGCACCAGGCGGCGTGCAGTTCGCCCTGCCATCCGTCCGCGACCGGCAGGGCCACGATCTCCCGCGGCGTGCGCCCGCCCAGCCGTCCGGGCCAGGTCCCGAGCGGCGCCGCCTCCACCAACTGGCCCAGCCACCAAGATCGTTCGCCCCGTCCCGCCGGAGCCTTGGGGACGATCCCGTCGCGCTCCATGGCCGAGTCGCACTCGTGCGGCGCCTCGACGACGAGCGTGGGCGTCCCGCGCGTGTGGTCGACGGCCACGCAGGAGCGGGCCCGGGCCGCCATCCGCGCGGCCAGCGCAGATCCGGGCAGCGCCGAGAGCAACTCCGCGGCCGTGGACCGTACATTGCGGCTGCGGTCGGACAGGGCCTGCTCCAGAAAAGCCTCGTCGTCCGGGCTGAGACCCGTTCGCAGGGAGTCGAGGAACATCAGCCGGTCCTCGGCCCGCTCGGTGGCCCAGGAGCCGGCGAGCAGTTCGCGTGCGGCCGCGGGCGTGCGGGCACGTATCGACGCGAGCAGCGCGACCCGCTCCGCGAACAGGCCCTCCTCCCACAGCTTGCGGACGCGGTCGGCGTCCTCGGAGCCGCTCTGGGCGGCGCCGGCACTCGGGGCCGCCCGCAGCGCGAACCGCCAGTCCGGGTTCAGCCCCGCCAGCCACAGCGCGCGCGGGCCTCCGAAGGCCAGTGCGGCCGGACGCAGGTCCGTACGGCCCCGCGCGGCGTCCAGCAGGGCGGGCAGCGCCTCCGGTGGCGGGGCGTACCCGTGGGCGTTCGCCGCCGCGAGCCACTGGGGCAGCAGTTCCATCAGGTCCGGTGCCGTGCCCCGGCGGCCGCCCGCCGCACCGGGCCGGTCGGCCAGCAGCACGGCGAGCCTGCGGGCCGCGGCCGCGGGCAGCGGCGGACGCGGATCCTCCGGTGCGGGCTCCGGGCGCCGGGCCGCGGGCGCGGGGCGCAGTCCCGCACGCCGCCGTACGGTCTGCACGGCCGCCGCGTCGAGCAGCGCCACCGGCGCGGTCCGTCCGGGTGCGCCGCCCGGGGGCGTGCGCCGGTCCGTGCCGAGCAGGGCGGTGGTGACCAACTCCTCCCAGGCGCCCGTGGCGGGCGCCTCCGGCGGGGTGGAGGTCCTGATCATGAGCTTCCTTTCCGTAGCCGGCTGCCCGGAGTGGTTGAAGGGTCACATGGACCGGGTTTCCCCTGGGGTGGAACAAATGCGTGGGGCAGAAGAGAAAACGTATTCAGATGGGATACTCTCTGACATTTTGCGCCTTTTGGGTGAGAGGTTCCCGCTGTGCCGACAGTGCCCCGCGTGTCGCGGTGACGTCACTCCTTTGCCGGACATTCCGAGCCCGCTGCCAGGGGTGATGTCACGGATGGTCGATAACGTATCAACACAACGTCACCATTTCTCCCTCGTTCCGCAGCCATGCGGTCAACGGGGCGAAGCCCCGGTGGCCGCACTCGCCGAAGACCGTGACCGGCGCACCGCCCGACAGGGCGACCAGCCGCCACAGGCCCGGACGCGTACGGGCCGCTCGAGTGACGGGCAGCGCGGAGTCGGAGGCGGCGTCGGCCAGCTGCCAGGACTCCCCGTCCGGGACCGGTACGACCTCCCGCAGCGTCACCGGAACCGACTCCAGCCACGGGTCGTCCCGCAGCGCCGCGCCGTAGCGGGCGGCCGCCTGCGCCGTCGTCACCCCGCGCGGGCGGATCCGGACGGGCGCCGGGGGCGCGAACCGCTCGCCCAGGGCCGCGCGCAGCTGCCCCGCGCCCGGATAGGAGGACAGCTCGGCCTCCAGGGCCAGGCCCACCGGCAGCGCGAGCTCCGGGGCGCGGCCCGCCGCGCCGTAGGAGAGCAGGAGAGCCGTACGGCCCGAGTCCGCGCCGTGCAGCCATATCCTGCGTGTGGTCAGCTTCGCGTCCGCGGTGTCGTACTGGGCGAGGACGAGCCAGCGGTCCCGCACCGGAGGCCCGTCCGCGGAGACGGGCAGGCCCACCCGGGATCGGACCGTCGCCGACACCCCTTCCGGCAGCCGCTCGCGGCCCAGCCAGCCCTGGCCCAGCAGATGCAGCAGCGCGCACTCTTCCAGTAGCCGCACCGGCCAGCCCGGCCCCGACGACGGCACGGCCCCCAGCTCCCGCACCCGTCCCGCCAGTCCGGGAGCCTGCGCGTCGACCATGCGGGCCGCCGTCTCCTCCCACAGCGCGTAGCTCTCCTGCTCGGCC
Source organism: Streptomyces sp. NPDC047453 (assembly GCF_040643155.1). NCBI lineage: Bacteria > Bacillati > Actinomycetota > Actinomycetes > Kitasatosporales > Streptomycetaceae > Streptomyces > Streptomyces sp. NPDC047453. The sequence goes on from NZ_JBEYTS010000031.1 coordinate 83,170, forward strand.
GGGGCCAGACCGCCGCGCAGCAGGTCGGCCAGGCGCTGCTCCAGCTCCGTCACCCCCGCGGTGATCCGCTCGGCCCGGCGCTCCGCCCTGCGCAGCGCCGCCTGCGGATCAGCGGCACCGGAGGCCGGACCCGCGGCCCCCTCCGACCGCTTCCGCGCCGTCCGATCCCTGCGGGCCGCCATCCACTGCTCGGCCCAGTCGGGCGCCTGCCCCAACGGCACCGCGCCGTCGTCGCTCGCCCACAGCAACAGCAGGCCGAGCGCGTGCTTGCACGGGAACTTGCGGCTCGGGCAACTGCACTTGTACGCCGGCCCGGCACCGCCCGCGACGTCGACGACCGTCTGATACGGCCTGCTGCCGCTGCCCTTGCACAGTCCCCACACCGCCCCCTCGTCGGAACACCCCGCCTCGGACCACGGCCCGGCCGCGCCGAGTTTGCTTCCCGCTTTGCGCGACGCGGCGTCAGGCGCCAGTGCCAGCACCTGGTCCGCGCTCCAGCGCACCCCCTGCTGAGTCATGTCATCGAAGGTAGGACCTGCCACTGACAATCGACCGGGCAAGCGTGTTTGTGCAGGTCAGAACGCATTGTCAGTGCCGTGGTTCATGGTTGGTGACAGATCCGAACCGGCCGAGCTGGAGGGGGCCCCAGCCATGTCTGTGTCCGTCGAACCGACACCCGTCGAACCGCGCCAGAACCACTCCGCGCCCGCGAACACGCCGGAGGCGCAGACGCTGCGCCCGCACGCCGAGCACGCCTTCGCGGCCGAGCTGGCGGCGCTCGCCGCGCACGACGACCGTCCGCGCCCGGCCCGCTGGAAGCTGTCGCCGTGGGCCGTCGCGACCTACCTCCTCGGCGGCATGCTGCCGGACGGCACGGTGATCACACCGAAGTACGTGGGCCCCCGCCGCATCGTCGAGGTCGCGGTCACCACCCTCGCCACCGACCGCGCCCTGCTCCTGCTCGGCGTGCCGGGCACGGCGAAGACCTGGGTGTCCGAGCACCTGGCCGCCGCGGTCAGCGGCGACTCGACGCTCCTGGTGCAGGGCACGGCCGGCACCCCGGAGGAGGCGATCCGCTACGGCTGGAACTACGCGCGGCTCCTGGCGCACGGCCCGAGCCGCGACGCCCTCGTGCCCAGTCCGGTCATGCGGGCCATGGCGCTGGGCATGACCGCCCGGGTCGAGGAGCTGACCCGCATCCCGGCCGACGTGCAGGACACGCTGATCACGATCCTGTCCGAGAAGACCCTGCCGATACCGGAACTGGGCGAGGAGGTGCAGGCGGTCCGCGGCTTCAACCTGATCGCCACCGCCAACGACCGCGACCGCGGGGTCAACGACCTGTCCAGCGCCCTGCGCCGCCGGTTCAACACGGTGGTGCTGCCGCTGCCGGAGAGCCCCGAGGCCGAGGTCGACATCGTGGCGCGTCGCGTCGACCAGATCGGCCGCTCCCTCGACCTGCCGGGCGTCCCGGACGGGGCCGACGAGATCCGCCGTGTCGTGACCGTCTTCCGCGAGCTGCGCGACGGAGTCACCGCGGACGGCCGTACGAAGCTGAAGTCGCCCAGCGGCACCCTGTCCACCGCCGAGGCGATCTCGGTGGTCACCGGCGGCCTCGCGCTGGCGGCCCACTTCGGCGACGGCGTGCTGCGGGCCGGTGACGTGGCCGCCGGCATCCTCGGCGCCGTCATCCGCGACCCGGCGGCCGACCGCGTCGTCTGGCAGGAGTACCTGGAGACCGTCGTCCGCGAGCGCGACGGCTGGAAGGACTTCTACCGGGCCTGCCGGGAGGTGAGCGCGTGAGCGGCACCGGACGGCCGACCGACGGCGGACGCCTGCCGGCCGGCACGGCGCGGGCCCGCGCCGACGACGAGCCCAGCTGGACCGCGGGACGAGGACGAGGGAGGACGAGGAGGGGGACGACGTGAGGGGAGCTGAGGAGTCCGGGAGCCGGCGGACCGGCGCGGGGCCGCTGCTGCTCGGGGTCCGGCACCACGGGCCCGGATCCGCCCGCGCGGTGCGGGCCGCGCTGGAGGCGGCGCGACCGCGGGCGGTGCTGATCGAGGGCCCGCCGGAGGCGGACGGGCTGATCCCGCTCGCCGCCGACCGGGACATGCGGCCGCCCGTCGCGCTCCTCGCCCACGCCGTGGACGAGCCCGGTCGCTCGGCGTTCTGGCCGCTGGCCGGTTTCTCGCCCGAGTGGGTCGCCGTCCGCTGGGCCCTGGAGCACGACGTCCCGGCCCGCTTCATCGACCTGCCGGCCACGCACACGCTCGCGTGGGGCAGGGAAGACGCCAGCAGGCCCGCGGACGCCGGCGCCGACCCGGAGGGCTCCGCGGTGGAGGGGACCGCGGAGCCCCCGGCGGGGGCGTGTCCGCCCGAGACAGCGGTGCGCGTCGACCCGCTCGCCGCGCTCGCCGAGGCCGCCGGGTACGACGACCCCGAGTGCTGGTGGGAGGACGTGGTCGAGCACCGGGGCGCCGGCGAGGGCGACGCGTTCGCCCCGTTCCTGGTGCTGGAGGAGGCCATGGGCGCGCTGCGAGAGGCGTACGGCAGCGGGGAGGACCACCGGGATCTTGTGCGCGAGGCCCATATGCGCCTCCAAGTGCGTGCCGCGCAGCGCGAGTTCGGGGACGACGTCGCCGTGGTGTGCGGGGCCTGGCACGTGCCCGCGCTGCGGCGGAAGGCGACCGTCGCCGCCGACCGGGCCCTGCTGAAGGGACTGCCCAAGGTCAAGGCGGACATGACCTGGGTGCCGTGGACCCATCGCCGGCTGTCCCGGGCCTCCGGCTACGGCGCGGGCATCGACTCGCCCGGCTGGTACGCCCACCTGTTCGACGTGCCGGACCGGCCCGTCGAGCGGTGGCTGACCAAGGTGGCGGGACTGCTGCGGGAGGAGGACCGCATCGTCTCCTCCGCGCACGTCATCGAGGCGGTGCGGCTGGCGGGGACGCTCGCCGCGATGCGCGGCCGCCCGCTGGCGGGGCTGAGCGAGACGACGGACGCGGTGCGCGCGGTGATGTGCGACGGCTCCGACGTGCCGCTGGCACTGGTGCACCACCGGTTGGTGGTGGGGGACGTGCTGGGCGCGGTGCCGGAGGCGGCGCCCGCGGTGCCGTTGCAGCGCGACCTTGCCCGGCTGCAGCGGCGGTTGCGGCTCAAACCGGAGGCGCTGGAGCGGGAGCTGGAGCTCGACCTGCGCAAGGAGACCGATGCCGGGCGCAGCAGGTTGCTGCACAGGCTGCGGCTGCTGGGCGTGGGCTGGGGCGAGCCCACGGCCTCGCGGGGCAGCACCGGTACGTTCCGGGAGACCTGGCGGCTGTGCTGGGAGCCCGAGCTGTCGGTGCGCGTCGCCGAGGCCGGGGTGTGGGGGACGACCGTGCTCGCCGCCGCGACCGCCAGGGCGGAGTCGGACGCCGTGGCCGCGCGGGCCCTCGCCGAGGTCACCGCGCTCGCGGAGCACTGCCTGCTCGCCGAACTGCCCGACGTGCTGCCCGTGGTCATGCGCGTGCTCGCCGACCGGGCGGCGCTCGACACGGATGTCGGGCACCTCGCCCAGGCGCTGCCCGCCCTGGTCCGCTCCCTGCGCTACGGGGACGTGCGCGGCACGGACACCGGGGCGCTGGCGGGGGTGGCGGCCGGCCTGGCCGAGCGGATCTTCGTCGGGCTGCCCCCGGCCTGCGTCGCACTGGACGCGGACGCGGCCGAGGAGATGCGCCGGCATGTGGACGCGGTGCACGGCGCGATCGCCCTGCTCGGCGACACCCCCCAGGCCGGGCACGGCGATCTGCGCGCCCGCTGGCACACCGTGCTCCGGACCCTCTCCGGACGGGACATGGTCCCCGGGGTGCTGCGGGGACGCGCGGTGCGGCTGCTGCTGGACGACGGGGAGGTCGAGCAGGAGCAGGCGGCGCGGCTCATGGGCCTCGCGCTGTCGCCGGGCACGCCGCCGGCCGACGCGGCCGCGTGGATCGAGGGCTTCGTCGGCGGTGGGGGCGGGATGCTGCTCGTGCACGACGAGCGGCTGCTCGGGCTGGTCGACGCCTGGCTGACCAGTGTGCCGGCGCAGGCGTTCACGGACGTACTGCCGCTGCTGCGGCGCACGTTCTCGGCGTACGAGCCGGGGGTGCGCAGAACGCTCGGCGAGCTGGTCGGGCGCGGTCCGGGGCAGGGCGGTGGCGGGGCCGGGGGCTCGACGGGCGGTGTGCCCGGGTTCGCCGAGGAACTCGACCAGGAGCGCGCGGACGCCGTACTGCCCGTGCTGCGGCTGCTGTTGGGGCTGGACGGCCCCGGTCCCGGCGGGGAGAAGCCGGGCAACGAGGTTGCGGGGGTGGCGGGATGACCGTGGGAGAGGGGTACGACGTGACGGACGCGGTCCAGGAGCGGCTGCGGCGCTGGCGGCTCGTGCTCGGCGGCGGCCCGGCCGACGGCACCGGATGCGCGCTGTCGGGACGGGACACGGCGATGGACGCGGCGCTCGCCGCGCTCTACGGAAAGGGGGACAAGCCGCCGACGGGACGGACGGGACGCGACCGTTCGGCGGGGCTGGGAGGCTCGGCGCCCTCGGTGGCGCGGTGGCTCGGGGACATACGGACGTACTTCCCCTCCTCCGTCGTGCAGGTCATGCAGCGGGACGCCATCGACCGGCTCGGGCTGGCCACGCTGCTGCTGGAGCCGGAGATGCTGGAGGCGGTGGAGGCGGACGTCCACCTCGTCGGCACCCTGCTCTCGCTCAACAAGGCGATGCCGGAGACGACGAAGGAGACGGCCCGGGCCGTGGTGCGCAAGGTCGTCGAGGACCTGGAGAAGCGGCTGGCCACCCGCACCCGGGCCACGCTCACCGGCGCCCTCGACCGCAGCGCGCGCGTCAGCCGGCCACGCCACCACGACATTGACTGGAACCGCACCATCTCGGCCAACCTCAAGAACTACCTGCCGGAGTACCGGACGGTCGTACCCGAGCGGCTGATCGGCTACGGCCGGGCGTCGCAGTCCGTGAAGAAGGAGGTCGTCCTCTGCGTCGACCAGTCGGGGTCGATGGCGGCGTCCGTCGTGTACGCCTCCGTCTTCGGGGCCGTGCTGGCGTCCATGCGGTCCGTCAGCACGCGGCTGGTCGTCTTCGACACGGCGGTCGTCGACCTCACCGACCAGCTCGACGACCCGGTGGACGTGCTCTTCGGCACCCAGCTCGGCGGCGGCACGGACATCAACCGGGCGCTGGCGTACTGCCAGTCGCGGATCACCCGGCCCGCGGAGACGGTGGTCGTGCTGATCAGCGACCTGTACGAGGGAGGCATACGCGACGAGATGCTGAAGCGGGTCGCCGCGATGAAGGCGTCCGGAGTGCAGTTCGTGACGCTGCTCGCGCTCTCCGACGAGGGCGCGCCCGCCTACGACCGCGAGCACGCGGCGGCTCTCGCGGCGCTCGGGGCACCGGCGTTCGCCTGCACGCCCGACCTGTTCCCGGAGGTGATGGCGGCGGCGATCGAGAAGCGGCCGCTTCCGATACCCGACGCCGGGTGACCTTGCCCGCCCAGTGGTGGGAGAGGGCTTGCGCACCCTTGGGAACCCCGTGCGAGGATCGACGCTCCGAACCCTTGTCGCCGTACGCGAGGAACCGCCCTCTCTTGACCTGGCCAGCAGCCCTGCCCGGTGCCGCTCTACGCGCGACGCGTACGGCGGCCGGGCGGCGTGTTCTGCAACTGGGGCTGCTGGTGGGGGCGTTGTTCGCCCTCGGGTTCCTGTGCGGGCAGCAGGCGCGGGCGGCGGAGGGCGGACCGACGGCACCCTTGTCCGAGACGGTGACCGCACCGGTTCCGGGGCCCGAGTCTGCGCCCTCGTCCGCGCCCGCGCCCTCGTCCGGCGGCCTCGCGGCCGTGACCGCCCGGGTCGCGAAGCCTGTCGTCGGTCCGATCACCGAGCCCGTCGAGAAGCCGGGCGTTCGGATGGCTGCCGAGCCGGTCGTCGAGCGCGTTGTACGGCCAGTTGCCAAGTTCGTGGTCGAGCCGGCTGCCCAGCCCGTCGCCGCGCCCGTCGTGCGGCCGGTCGACGAGTCGGTTGTCGAGCCCGTCGTGAAGCTGGACGTTCGGTCGGTCGTAGAGCCCGTCGCCGAGCCGGCCGTGTGGCCAGTTGCCGAGTCCGTTGCCGAGCCGGTTGTTGAGCGCGTCGTGAGGCCTGTCGGCGAGTCTGTCGTCCAGCCGGTCGTCGAGCCCGCTGCCGAGCGCGTTGTGCGGCCGGTCGTCCGGCCGGTCGTCGAGCGTGTCGTGGAGCCGGTTGCCGAACCGGTTGTCCGGCCCGTCGCCGAGCGCGTCGTGAGGCCGGTAGTCGAGCCGGTCGTCGAGTCCGTAGTCCGGCCCGTCGTGAAGCCGGTCGTCCGGCCCGTCGTGAAGCCGGTCGTCGAGCCTGTTGTGACGGTCGTCGTCGAGTCCGTCGTCCGGCCGGTCGTGAAGCTGGTTGGGGATGCGGTCGGCGCTGAGGTGGGCGGGGCGGTCGAGGTGTGGCCCGAGGCGCCGGCGGTGCCTGTCGTGCCCGGCCTTCCGGCGCCGTCGCCGTTCCAGCCGCAGCCGGGGTCCGCTGCCTCGGCTCCGCAGGTCCAGCCGCAGCAGCGGCCGAGGGGCGCGGGCCTGCCCACGTCCGGTGGGCACGCCAGCACCCCCAAGGCCCGTACGGCACAAGGCGTCACCGCGTCCTCCGCTGCCGCCTACGGCCCGCGATACACCGACGCGACCTCCGGGACCGGCGGCGCCGCCGTGCACGTCCAGCCCCACCGCGCGCCCCGTGCCGGTCTCGTCGCCCCCCTCGTCCCGTTCCCCGCGCACCAGGGCCCCGATGGTGGTCCGGACGGCGTGCTCGGCGATCACGCGACAGCCGACTCCGGCACCTCGCGGCACGGTGACGCGCACGCCGTCACGGTGCCCGAGCGGGCCCCGTCGCGGCTGGTGCCCGGCGCCGCCGCCCGGGCCGCCGCACTCGGCACCCCGGACCGGCACCAGGCCGTCCCCGTCTTCCCCGGCTAGCCGGACAGGTCCACCACTCCGTCGCCACGGAGAGCCCACCCGACTCCGCGGGCCCGGTGGACCCGGACGGCTGAAAGCCGTCGGTCCGTCCGGCCGTGCCGCCCGGGACCTCGCGGAAAAGGGCGGCTGGTCCCCGTTGGGGTGGGGACCAGCCGCCTGAGCCCCTTCGGGGCTGCACGAGGGGGCCTCACCCGGTCAACCCCAGCCCGGTGAGGCCCCCGCTTCAGCGGCACGCCGTGCCAGAGAGCGCGGCATCATGTGACAGGTATCACCGCTCAGGTGTGACCCTCGATTTAGGGCACTCCCGTAAGCGGGGATAACCTGCGAGACGGACATGCCGCGCGCTCGGACACCGTGTGCGCCTTCCCTGTGACCCAGAGCGGACGTCACGTTGCCCTTCGCGGCACGCCCACGCATCCAACGAACCGCGAGATCACTGATAGGGACGGAAGCGCGTGGACCTGTTCGAGTACCAGGCGAGGGACCTCTTCGCCAAGCACGGTGTACCGGTGCTGGCCGGTGAAGTCATCGACACGCCTGAGGCGGCGCGCGAGATCACCGAGCGGCTGGGCGGCAAGTCGGTCGTCAAGGCCCAGGTGAAGGTCGGTGGCCGCGGCAAGGCCGGTGGCGTCAAGCTGGCCGCCACCCCGGACGAGGCCGTCGCCCGCGCGACGGACATCCTCGGCATGGACATCAAGGGCCACACGGTCCACAAGGTCATGCTTGCCGAGACCGCTCCGGAGATCCTCGAGGAGTACTACGTCTCCTTCCTCCTCGACCGCGCCAACCGCACCTTCCTCTCCATCGCCTCCGTCGAGGGCGGCATGGAGATCGAGGAGGTCGCGGCCACCCGCCCCGACGCCGTCGCCCAGATCGCGATCGACGCCATCGACGGCGTGGACCGGGCGAAGGCCGAGGAGATCGTCGCCGCGGCCAAGTTCCCGGCCGAGGTCGCCGACAAGGTCGCCGACGTCCTGGTCAGCCTCTGGGAGGTCTTCGTCAAGGAGGACGCCCTCCTGGTCGAGGTCAACCCGCTCGCGAAGGTCGCCTCCGGTGACGTCATCGCCCTCGACGGGAAGGTGTCGCTGGACGACAACGCGGAGTTCCGTCACCCCGAGTTCGAGGAGCTCCACGACCGGGCCGCGGCCAATCCGCTGGAGGCG
>NZ_JBEYTS010000032.1:0-29837 GCF_040643155.1 Streptomyces sp. NPDC047453
CTTCGTCAAGGGGCAGGTCATCAAGACCGTCCCGGAGTCGAAGATCGTGGAGACCCTGATCGAGGAGGCCATGAAGATCGCCGAGCAGATGGAGCGGGACGACGCCGCGGCCGGCGGCCGCACCGGCACGGGGACACCGACAGTCACAGTGAGTTGAAGTACGGCACGGACCGAGAGGGGGCCCAGCGTGACCATTCTGGAGAGCATCCGGGGACCACGCGACCTGAAGGCGCTGTCCGAGGCGGAACTGGGTGAACTGTCCGACGAGATACGCGAGTTCCTGGTGCAAGCGGTCGCCAGGACCGGCGGTCACCTCGGGCCCAACCTGGGCGTGGTGGAACTCACCGTCGCGCTGCACCGGAGTTTCGAGTCGCCGGTCGACCGGATCCTGTGGGACACCGGTCACCAGAGTTATGTGCACAAGCTTCTGACAGGGCGTCAGGACTTCTCCAAGCTGCGCGGCAAGGGCGGGCTGTCCGGCTACCCGGCACGGGAGGAGTCCGAGCACGACGTCATCGAGAACAGCCACGCCTCCACGGCGCTCGGCTGGGCCGACGGACTCGCCAAGGCCCGCCAGGTGCAGGGCGAGAAGGGACACGTCGTCGCCGTCATCGGGGACGGCGCGCTGACCGGCGGCATGGCCTGGGAGGCGCTGAACAACATCGCGGCCGCCCGGGACCGGCCGCTGATCATCGTCGTCAACGACAACGAGCGGTCCTACGCGCCGACCATCGGCGGCCTCGCCAACCACCTGGCCACCCTGCGCACCACCGACGGCTACGAGAAGGTCCTGGCCTGGGGCAAGGACGTCCTCCAGCGCACCCCGGTCGTCGGCAACACCCTCTACGAGTCGCTGCACGGCGCGAAGAAGGGCTTCAAGGACGCGTTCGCGCCGCAGGGCATGTTCGAGGACCTGGGGCTGAAGTACCTCGGCCCGATCGACGGACACGACATCAAGGCCGTCGAGTCGGCGCTGCGCCGGGCCAAACGCTTCCACGGCCCCGTCCTGGTCCACTGCCTCACCGAGAAGGGCCGCGGCTACGAACCCGCCCTCGCCCACGAGGAGGACCACTTCCACACCGTGGGCGTGATGGACCCGCTCACCTGCGAACCGCTCACCCCCGCCGGCGGGCCGTCCTGGACCTCCGTGTTCGGCGACGAGATCGTGAAGATCGGCGAGGAGCGGGACGACGTCGTGGCGATCACCGCCGCCATGCTGCACCCGGTGGGCCTCGGCAAGTTCGCCGAGCGCTTCCCGGACCGGGTGTGGGACGTGGGCATCGCCGAGCAGCACGCGGTCGTCTCGGCGGCGGGGCTCGCCACCGGCGGTCTGCACCCGGTGGTCGCCGTCTACGCCACCTTCCTCAACCGCGCCTTCGACCAGCTCCTGATGGACGTGGCCCTGCACCGCTGCGGGGTCACCTTCGTTCTGGACCGGGCCGGAGTGACCGGCGTCGACGGGGCCTCCCACAACGGCATGTGGGACATGTCCGTCCTCCAGGTCGTGCCCGGCCTCAGGATCGCCGCGCCGCGCGACGCCGACCAGCTGCGCGCCCAGCTGCGCGAGGCCGTCGCCGTCGACGACGCGCCGACCCTGGTCCGTTTCCCCAAGGAGTCGGTCGGCCCGCGGATCGAGGCCACGGGCCGCGTCGGCGGCATGGACGTGCTGCACCGGACGGAGCGGCCCGACGTCCTGCTGGTCGCCGTCGGCGTGATGGCGCCGGTGTGCCTCCAGGCCGCCGAACTGCTCCAGGCGCGGGGCATCGGCTGCACCGTCGTCGACCCGCGCTGGGTCAAGCCCGTCGATCCGGCGCTGCCGGGCCTGGCCGCCGGGCACCGGCTGGTGGCGGTGGTCGAGGACAACAGCCGCGCGTCCGGTGTCGGCGCCGCGGTCGCCCTGGCGCTCGGTGACGCCGAAGTCGACGTACCGGTACGGAGGTTCGGCATCCCGGAGCAGTTCCTCGCGCACGCCAAGCGCGGGGAGGTACTGGCCGACATCGGGCTCACCCCGGTCGAGGTCGCCGGACGGATCGGCGCGAGCCTGGCCGTGCGGGAGCGGGCCGGGACGATCCCGGCGCAGGACGGCGCCGGGGCCGTCATGGCAGTCAAGGAGACAACCGAATGACCACGGAGTTCGACCTCGGCGCCCTGCTGTCCGAGCGCGGCGCCGAGCGCTACGAGCTGCACGCCAGGCACCTCAACCACCAACTCCCGCGCATGCTGCACACCATCGGCTTCGACAAGGTCTACGAGCGGGCCGAGGGCGCGTACTTCTGGGACGCGGAGGGCAACGACTACCTGGACATGCTCTCCGGGTTCGGGGTGATGGGCCTGGGCCGCCATCACCCCGTCGTCCGCAAGGCGCTGCACGACGTGCTGGACGCCCAGCTCGCCGATCTCACCCGCTTCGACTGCCAGCCGCTGCCCGGGCTGCTGGCCGAGCGGCTGCTCGCGCACAGCCCGCACCTGGACCGGGTGTTCTTCGGCAACAGCGGCACGGAGGCGGTGGAGACCGCGCTGAAGTTCGCCCGCCGCGCCACCGGCAGGCCGCGGATCCTTTACTGCGAGCACTCCTTCCACGGCCTGACCGCCGGCTCGCTGTCCGTCAACGGCGAGGAGGGCTTCCGGGACGGGTTCGCCCCGCTGCTGCCCGACACCGCCGTCCCGCTCGGCGACCTCGACGCGGTCGAGCGGGAGCTGAGGAAGGGCGACGTGGCCGCCCTGATCGTCGAGCCGATCCAGGGCAAGGGCGTGCACGAGGCCCCGCCCGGCTGGCTGCGCGCCGCGCAGGAGCTGCTGCACCGGCACAAGGCGCTGCTCATCGCCGACGAGGTGCAGACCGGCCTGGGCCGCACCGGCGACTTCTACGCCTACCAGCACGAGGACGGAGTCGAGCCGGACCTGGTCTGCGTGGCCAAGGCCCTGTCCGGCGGCTATGTGCCGGTGAGCGCGACCCTCGGCAGGGACTGGATCTTCAAGAAGGTCTACTCCTCGATCGACCGGGTGCTGGTCCACTCGGCGAGCTTCGGGTCCAACGCCCAGGCCATGGCGGCGGGGCTGGCCGTACTGTCCGTGATGGAGAACGAGCAGATCGTGGCCAACGCGCGGGCCACGGGCGAGCTGCTGAAGTCCCGGCTGGCGGCGCTCACCGACCGGTACGAGCTGCTCGCCGACGTGCGCGGCCGGGGCCTGATGATCGGCATCGAGTTCGGCCGGCCGAGGTCGCTGAAACTGCGCGGGCGCTGGACCATGCTCCAGGCCGCCCGCAAGGGACTGTTCGCGCAGATGGTGGTCGTCCCGCTGCTGCAGCGGCACCGTATCCTGAGCCAGGTCTCCGGCGACCACCTGGAGGTGATCAAGCTGATCCCGCCGCTGGTCGTCGGGGAGGCGGAGGTCGACCGGTTCGTTGACGCCTTCACCGCCGTGATGGACGACGCGCACGGCGGCGGGCTGATGTGGGACTTCGGAAAGACGCTGGTCAAGCAGGCCGTCGCCAACCGGTGAGCCGAGCCGGACAAAGTGCTTTGCCTCTGAGGCAAGGAATTTGCCTTAGGGGCAAAGTGGCGCTGGAATGGAGGTATGAGCTCTCCAGAGTCCCAGCCCTCTGCGGGGCAGGCCGCGGACCTGCCCGCCGTCGCGCCGCAACTGCGTGCGCTGCGCCGCCGTGCCGCACTGACCCTGGAGGCCGCGGCCCGCGCGGCCGGACTGTCGCCCGCCCACCTCTCCCGCCTGGAGACCGGGCAGCGCCAGCCCTCGCTGCCGATGCTGCTCGCGCTCGCCCGTGTCTACGGTACGACCGTCTCCGAACTGCTCGGCGAGAACGTCGCCGACCGGGACGCGGTCGTGCGCGCCGAGGACATGGAGCCGACGCGGGCCGGCGGCTGGACGTACTGGCAGGCCGGCGCGTCCGGCCGCGGGATGCAGGCCCTGCGGGTCCGCGTCCCGCACGGCTCCCAGGGCGACATCGTGCGCGTGCACCCCGGCGAGGAGTGGCTGTACGTCCTCAAGGGGCACCTCAGGCTCCGTCTCGGGGACGCCACGCACCTGCTCGTGCCGGGCACCAGCGCGCACTTCGACTCGCTGACCCCGCACCGCATCGCGGCCGAGAGCCCGGACGGGGTCGAGCTCCTCTTCGTCCATACCCTGTTGCAGAGTCCCACGGCCGCGCTGTGCCTGGGCCCCCACATCGGAGACATGCCATGAGCAACCTGGAAGAGAAGTTCCCGCGCGCCCTGTGGGTCCGGCTCGTCATCTACACCGTCGTCGGGCACTTCTTCGCCGGGTTCGTCTGGTTCCTGTTCTCGGTCGGCGGCTCCAAGTGACGGCCCGTCAGTCCAGCAGGCGCTCGCGCAGCCGCTCCCGGGTGTCGGGAGCCAGCCGCAGCCCCCGCTCCAGATAGGAGTCGACGCCGCCCCAGGTCTCCTCGATGGTCTCCAGGGCCGCCGCCAGGTACTCGGCACGCGCCTCGAACAGGGGGCTGAGCAGCTCCATGACCTCGGGGGAGTAGGCCGCGGCCGAGGTGTTGCTGCGGTGCACCTTGTAGCGGCGGTGCTTGGCGTTCGACTCCAGGTAGTCGGCGACGATCGCGTCCCGCTCCACGCCGAGGGCGAGAAGGGTCACGGCGATCGACAGGCCCGCGCGGTCCTTGCCCGCCGCACAGTGCATCAGGACCGGCACGCAGTCCTCGGCGAGCGCGTGCAGCACCTGGGAGTGCTCGCCGGTGCGCTCCTTGATGAGCACGCGGTAGGACGCGATCATCCGGTGCGCGCCCTTGCCGTCGTCCAGGACGGAGCGCAGCTCGTCGAGGTCTCCGTCGCGGACCATCTTCCAGAACTCGGCCCCGTCGGCCGGGTCGCTCAGCGGCAGGTTCACATGGCGCACGCCCGGCAGTTCGACGTCCGGACCCTCCAACTTCACATCGGCCGCGTTGCGGAAGTCGAAGATCGTGTGCAGGCCCAGGGAGCCGAGGAAGGACGCGTCCTCGTCGGTCGCGTGCGCGAGGTGGCCGCTGCGGAACAGCATCCCGTGCCGCACCCGCCGGCCGTCCACGGTCGGCAGCCCGCCCACATCACGGAAGTTGCGCACTGCGGCCAGCTCGGGCTCGGTCGAGGGGACCTGCTGCGTCACGGGGACTCCTCCCTTTCGGTCCCGCCGTCACGGCGCGTCGGCGGGCACGGCTTCGACCATACGACATGGCTTCCCGGGGCAACGGGGGCTGTCCACGGGCGTTGCCCCGGCGCCCGCGCGCCTCGATGATGTCGGTGCGTGCGCGGACCTGTTCGGACCTGTGGGGGACGGAACATGCTGGAGACCGTCGACGACGGCCGCACATGGCTGCTGACCGGGCCCACGAGCGGCTACGCCGTCCATCTCACCGCACGCGGCGAACTGCTCCACCTGCACTGGGGCCCGAGGATCGCCCTCGCCGACGCCGAGGCCCTTGCCGCCCGTCCGCTGCCGGACGCCCGGCCCTTCGAGTCCCCGCTCGACGGACACGAGAAGTACCCGGTCGAGGGCGGCCCCCGCTTCGTACGGCCCGCGCTGTCCGTGCGCACCGCCGAACGGCGCGGCACCGAGTGGACCTTCGGGGCGTACCGGACCGAGGACGACGAACTGCGGCTGCTGTTCCACGACTCGGGGCTGGACATCACACTCCACTACCGGATGCGCGGGGACGTCGTCGAGCGCCGGGTCACCCTCGCCAACCGGGGGCCCGAAGCCGTGGAGGTGCTGCGCGCCGACTCCGCCACCTGGACCCTGCCCGACCGCGAGGGCTGGCGGCTGTCCCAGCTGCACGGCCGCTGGGCCGCCGAGTCCCGCCTGGTGCGCACCGGCCTGCTCGGGCGGCGGCCGGATCGACCTCGGCGTCCTGTCCCGTACGGACCGGGTGTGGACCTCCGACAACACCGACCCGCTGGACCGCCTCGCCATCCAGCACGGCTTCAGCCAGATCCATCCCGCTCGGGTCATGGCCGCCTGGGTCACCGACAGCCCGAACGCCATGCTCAACGGGCGGTCCAGCACACTGCGTTTCCGCTTCGTGAGCGCCATGGCGGGGGTGCTCGGGGTGGGCGGCGACCTCACCCGGTGGACGGAGGAGGAACTGGCCGAGGCCCGCGACCGGATCGCCCTCTACAAGAAGATCCGGCCGGTGGTCCAGCGCGGCGACCTGTACCGGCTGCGGCCCCCGCGGGGCGGGCTGAGCGCGGTGCAGTACGTCCTCGGCGACGACACCGTCGTCCTCGCCCTGCTCCAGGCGCAGCACCACGGCGAGCCCGTGCCCGCGCTGCGGCTGCGCGGACTGGACCCGGCGGCGTCGTACGCGTGCGAGGACACCGGGGAAGTGCACCGGGGTGCCGTGCTGCTGCACCACGGGCTGCGCACCGGACTGCGGGGCGACTTCGACGCGACGGTCGTCCGACTGCGGCGGGTCTGAGGGTCCGCGTATTCCCGCCGGGGCGATCGGCCGAAGTGGCTTTTCTCACCGGCCGTCAACCCCTTCCTACGGTCGCGTAGGTCACATTCGAAGGTGAATCATGGGCCGACGTGGCAGACGATTCGAAGAGTGACAGCAGATCAGTGATCGGGTCGTACGTGGCGGTGGGGGACAGCTTCACCGAGGGCGTCGGCGATCCCGGCCCCGACGGGGCGTTCGTCGGCTGGGCCGACCGCTTCGCCGTCCTGCTCGCCGACCGGCGGCCCGAAGGCGGCTTCCAGTACACCAACCTCGCCGTGCGCGGGAGACTGCTCGACCAGATCGTGGCGGACCAGGTCTCACGGGCCGTCGAACTCGCCCCCGACCTGGTCTCGTTCTGCGCCGGCGGCAACGACATCATCCGCCCCGGCACCGACCCGGACGAGGTGGCCGAGCGCTTCGAGGAGGCGGTCTCGCGGCTCGCCGCCGTCTCGGGCACGGTCATGGTGACCACCGGCTTCGACACGCGGGGCGTGCCCCTGCTCAAGCATCTGCGCGGCAAGATCGCCACGTACAACGGGCATGTGCGGGCCATCGCCGACCGCTACGGCTGCCCGGTGCTCGACCTGTGGTCGCTGAAGGCCGTCCAGGACCGCCGCGCCTGGGACGACGACCGCCTGCACCTCTCGCCCGACGGGCACACGCGCGTGGCGCTGCGCGCCGGCCAGGTCCTCGGACTCGACGTCCCGGCCGACCCGGAGCAGCCCTGGCCGCCGCTGCCGCCCCGCGGCACGCTGGAGGTCCGCCGCGACGACGTGCACTGGGCGCGCGAGTACCTGGTGCCGTGGATCGGCCGCCGACTGCGCGGCGAGTCCTCCGGCGACCACGTGACGGCCAAGGGCGCCCTGTCCCCCGACGCCATCAGGACCCGGATCGCGTCGGTGGCCTGAACCCACAGAGGCCCAACGCCTCCCACCCGGGCCCGGCACCTGGGCGGAGCCGCATCCGGCCCCGCTTGCGGGAACCCGGGCCGCATCCGGCTCCGGCACGGGGGCCCGCCTCGCCGCTCGTCGGCCGCGGGGCGGTTCCGTCCGGCGGGGCCGTCGCACGCGGGATGGGACCGCCGGGCTCCGGGCGGCGGGCTTGTCCCCATCACCCTCCGTGCCGGGGCCGCTGTCGGCCGCCTTGTCGGGCTGCATCGGGCCCGGGATACGGGAGTCTGCACCGCGGCTCGTCGGCGGGGGGCGGCCGTTCCGTCCGGCGGGGTGGTGGGACGCGGGGTGGGATCGCCGGGAGTCTGGCAGCCACCGCCCGTCAACCGCGGTGCTGTCCCGTCCGGGAAGTCGTGGTGCCGGGATCGGGGGGCGGAACGCGGCCGCCGGTATCCGCTCTCCGCGCCTGGGCCGGTAATGGCGGGCTTCGTCCGGCCGCCGCCCCAAGCCCACGGCCTTCCCGTCCGGTGGCGCTGCCCGGATCCGGGCGGCGGAACGTGCCCGCCGGCCCTCCTTTGCGTCGGGCCGGTGACGGTCGCCTTCCGCTGCCTGGGGGAGGCTCCGGGCATCCAGGCTCGATCCGCCCTTCAGCCCTGAGCCGTCCTCGTCGGCCGTATCAGCGTGGGGCGCTGTGGGCCGTGTTCGAGCGGAGGCTTGTCACCCGCTCACTCAGCTTGGTCGCCGGGGCCGCACGCGGTCAGGGCGAGACCCGGCCCTGGGCGGCCGTGCCGGGGCCGGGGTGCCGCGTCGACGCGTTGTCCGTGGCCCGTGCGGATTCCGGGACCTCGCAGGAGTCCTTGAAGCCCTGGCTCGTCAGGCCCAGTGCGGAGTTCATGCGCGAGCGCAGGTTCTCGACCGCGACCACCGCCGTCAGCTCGACCAGGGCCGGCTCGCCCAGCCGGTCGCGCAGGCGGGCGGCCAGGTCGTCGTCCACCGTGGGCGGCGTGGCCGTCATGGCCTCGGCGTACGCGAGGACGTCGCGCTCCAGCGGCGTATAGGCGTCGCTGTCCCGCCACGCCGGGACGTCGTGCAGCTTCTCGGGCGCCATGCCGCGCTCCCGGGCGACCCAGTAGCCGAAGTCCATGCACCACGAGCAGCCGATCGCCGCGGCCGACGCCATCTCGGCGAGCGCCTTCAGATCGGGGTCGAGCCTGTTCCACTTCGCCAGCGACTGCTCGAACCGCAGATCGCTCCACAGGACCCGCGGATTGTGCGCGAGCGCCCGGGCGGGGTCCAGCACCTTGCCGTAGACGCGCCTGCTGTACCACTCGACCAGGCGGAACAAGCGGGTGCGGGGCGGGCTGAGCGAGACGCGGGCCATGGCGGCCACCTCCAGTTGCATCGGTTCCGTGAGCACCTCGTGGGTGCCTGCACCGGTACGACGGACGGGAGCGCGCCGCTGTGACATCCGGACCGTCGGAGGGGCCCGACATAATGGAAAGCCTGACCGACTCCACCTGGAGGTAGCGTGGCAGGATTCCGTCCTTCGAACCCGGGGCTCCGTGCACTGCGGCCCGAGGCCTTCGGCGCCGACCCCAGCGGAGAGCGCATGGCGCGCATCCGCAGATCACCCCATTTCAAGGACGGCGTCTTCCAGAACCCCGGGGGTCCTGCCCGGACCCGGCCCTCCGGCTCGACGCCGGCCTTCGCGAGGCGCTACCTCGACAAGGACGAGCGCCGCCGCCGCGCCCCGCGCGGCACCGTGCCCACGCACGCCACCACGCTCGCCGACCTGGCGAAGCCCGCGGCCAGCGGTCTGCGGCTGACCTGGATGGGACATTCCAGCGTCCTCGCGGAGATCGACGGGCAGCGGGTGCTCTTCGATCCCGTGTGGGGCGAGCGCTGCTCGCCGTTCCCCTTCGTCGGACCCCGGCGGCTGCACCCGGTGCCGCTGCCGCTGGCCGCGCTCGGCCCGGTCGACGTCGTCGTCATCTCCCACGACCACTACGACCACCTGGACCTGCCCACCATCAAGGCGCTGGCCGGCACGGACACCGTGTTCGCCGTGCCCCTCGGCGTCGGCGCCCACCTGGAGCACTGGGGCGTGTCCGCCGACCGCCTGCGCGAACTGGACTGGCACGAGGCCACCAGGGTCGGCGGGCTCACCCTGACCGCGACCCCCGCCCGCCACTTCTGCGGCCGGGCCCTGCGCAACACCCAGCACACCCTGTGGGCCTCCTGGGCCGTCGCGGGCGAGGAGCACCGGATCTACCACAGCGGTGACACCGGCTACTTCGACGGCTTCCGGCAGATCGGCGCGGACCACGGCCCGTTCGACGCGACGATGATCCAGATCGGCGCGTACTCCGAGTTCTGGCCGGACATCCACATGACGCCCGAGGAGGGGGTCCGAGCCCACCTCGACCTGCAGGGGAACACGCCGTCCGGCGTGCTGCTGCCGATCCACTGGGGAACCTTCACCCTCGCCCCGCACGCCTGGGCCGAGCCCGGCGAGTGGACGAAGGACGCCGCCGAGGCGGCGGGGCAGGCAGTGGCGCTCCCGCGGCCGGGGGAGCCTTTCGAGCCCTCGGGCAAGGTGCCCGCGGAGCCGTGGTGGCGACCGGTGTCCGCGCCTCTCTCCCACCCGTGGCGCAGCGCCAAGGGGCCGGAGGCCGCCCCGACTGCGCCGGCCGCGCCGACCGTCCCGAGCGATCTCGATCTCGCCGGCGAGCGGTGACGCCGGACGGGTGACTCCCAGGTTCTGACGCGGCGGTCCCAGGCCGGGGTCGCGAGGCGGTGGTGCCGGTGGCCGTCGGGCTCGCTCCCGGCCCGGTCGGCCTGAGCGCGGACCGACACAGCGCGTGACGGTGCCGAGGGCGCTGGTCGGGGCAGGGGAGGAGCCGAGATCGTTCCGGCCGGACGAGGCCGGACGAGGCCGGACGAGGCCGCATGGACGGCGGGGCCGGAGAGGCGATGTCTCTCCGGCCCGCCGTCCGTTCGTGACCGGTTCTGACCAGGTGGGATCGATGTATTTCGGTTCGCTGGTGTGTGGCGGCGCGGGTGCTCGCTCTGTCGTGCGAACGCTCATACCAGAGCGGGACGCTTTCGGGGGGATTTCGTCAACTGTCCACCTCACTTGGTGCGTCGGTGACTACTGTGAGTGTCCGTGGGGCGACGCGGTGCCGTACACGCGCTGCTGTCGACCGGCACAGCGATGGCGCATGCCCGCTCGCGCCCCGGGCGCGAGTACACAGGCCCGACGGACCCGTACGAGGAACAGATGTCTCACCTCCGTGCACCGGCCGCCCGCGCAGACCGCCGTGAGGGCGGGCGGCACGGGCGCCCGGTCACCCGCACCGTCCCCTCGCTGCCCGAGACCCGTCTACGGCCGCAGCTGATGCGCCTGGCGGTGCTGCCGCCGACCTCGGTCGCGCTCAGCGCCGGCGGGGCCGTGCTCTTCACCGTGCGCTCCACCGGCGCACGCCCCGGTCTCGTCCTGTGGGCCGTGCTCGCCGGAGCGTTCGCGGTCACGCTCGCGGGCATCACGATCGCCGCCGTCGCCGCCGGCCGGGCCGCCCGGTCGGTGCACGACCGGATCGGCGTCCTGCGCCGCGGCACCGCGCGCCGCGAGGCCGAACTGCGCGCCCTCGTCGACGCCCTGCGCCAGGGCGAGGCCCCGCCGCGGCGCACGTCGCGCGGCGGCCCGCCGGAGCACGCCGACGAGGTCGACCTGCTCGCCGCCGACCTGGCGCGCGCCCACGACGGGGCCGTCGCCGCCGTCGTGCAGGCCGCCCAGCTGTCCAGCCAGACGGGCAGCGAACAGAAACTGGAGGTCTTCGTCAATCTCGCCCGGCGCCTCCAGTCCCTGGTGCACCGGGAGATCTCCACCCTCGACGAGCTGGAGAACGACATCGAGGACCCGGACCTGCTCAAGGGCATCTTCCATGTCGACCACCTCGCCACCCGGGTCCGCCGGCACGCCGAGAACCTCGCCGTACTCGGCGGCGCCGTCTCCCGCCGCCAGTGGAGCAACCCGGTCTGCATGACGGAGGTGCTGCGCTCGGCCATCGCCGAGGTCGAGCAGTACTCGCGGGTCAAGCTCGCCCCGCCGATCGAGGGGCGGCTGCGCGGCCACGCCGTCGCCGACGTGATCCATCTGCTGGCCGAACTCGTCGAGAACGCCACGCTGTTCTCCGCCCCGCAGACCCAGGTCCTGCTGCGCGCCAACCTCGTCACCTCCGGACTCGCGGTGGAGGTCGAGGACCGGGGCCTGGGCATGCCGGTCGGCGAGCAGGTCCGGATGAACGCCCTGCTGGCCGACCCAGACCAGGTCAACGTCGCGAGCCTGCTCGCCGACGGCCGCATCGGGCTGTACGTGGTCTCCCAGCTCGCCAGGCGGCACGGCATCACCGTCCGCCTGCAGACCAACATCTACGGCGGTGTGCAGGCGGTCGTCGTCGTGCCGCAGGCACTGCTGGGAACGTCGACGGGAGCCTCCGGCACGTCGTTCGGGGCGCTGGACACCGGCATGCGGCCCGCGGCCCCGGCGCCGTACCCGTCGAGCGCCGCCCCGTCGCTCCCGGACGGCGGACACGCGCACGCTGTCCCGCCGGCCCTGAACGGCGGCGGCATCCACCGCGCCCCGGCCGTGTCCGGCGGCCGCGGGGAGCCTGTGCGAGGCGTGCACGGCAACGGCGTACGACCCGCGCCGAGCCCCGTCACCGACCTGCTCGGCGCCCCCGCCCGCCCCGGCGACACGCGCCGACGCGACGGCGGGATGCATCCCGTGGCGGGCGCCGGCGCCCACGACGCGGGCCGCGTCGCCGGCGCGTACGGAGGCGTTCTTCCGCCGCCCGTCGTATCCCGCGTGAACGGCGACGCCGGACCCGTCACGCCTGTGTCCGGGGGTGACACGCCCATGTATGTGCCTGGGCCTGTGTCTGGGGGCGAGATGCCTGTGTCCGTACCCGCCCCGATGTCCGGGGGCGACACGCCCACGCCCATGCCCATGCCTGGGCCTGTGTCTGGGGGCGACACACCTGTGCCCGTACCCGCGCCCGCTCCCGGGAGCCACACGCCCCTGCCCATGCCCCTGTCCAGGGGCGACACGCCCACCCCCGTACCCGGCGGCGACCTGCTGCCCGCCCCCGTCCCCGCCCCCATCTCGCCCAGCGACGACGTGCGGTCCGTCGAGTCCACCAACGGCGATCACCTCGATCCCCTGCCGCGGCGAACGGCGCGCGAAGGGCAGGAGACTCCCGCGGAGGCCGTGCCGGGCATCCGGCCCGCCGAGCGGGCCGCCGTGGCGGCGAACGCCGGTGAACCCCCCGTTCCGCGCGCCGGAGCGGTGCGCGGAACCATGGAGAGGCCCCGACTGCCCCGGCGGCGCGCCCAGGAGCACCTCGTGCCGCAACTGCGCGGTGGCCCGCTGCCGCGCCAGGAATCCGAGTACGTCGCCGGCCACGACCCCGGGCTGATGGCGGCCTTCCGGCGCGGCATGGGACGCGCCGAATCGGAGCAGCGCCGGGAGCCGGCCGCCGCGGAGCCGGCCCGCCCGCACGAGCCGCACCCCCCGGGCGGCGCCCACCCCGTGGACGAGTCCGGGCCGGCGGAGACGCTGCCCGTGCTCCTGCCAGGGCAGTACCTCACCCTCCGGCACGACGGGGGCGAGTCGGCCGAATGACCAGTCCGCCCAGCCCCGCCACCACTCCCGACCCCAGCGCTTGCGCAGACCTTCGGACCCCAAGGAGTCGATCCACCATGGCGAGCGATGCGCCGACCGGCCGTGTCTCCGACCTCGACTGGCTGATGAGTGGCCTCGTGCAGCGCGTACCGCACACCACCAGCGCGGTCCTGCTGTCCTGCGACGGGCTGGTGAAGTCCGTCCACGGCCTCGACCACGACAGCGCCGACCACATGGCCGCCCTGGCCTCCGGCCTGTACTCCCTCGGCCGCAGCGCCGGCGTCCGCTTCGGCGACGGCGGCGAGGTGCGGCAGGTCGTCGTCGAACTCGACTCGACGCTGCTGTTCGTCACCACCGCCGGTACCGGCACCTGCCTCGCCGTGCTCGCCGGCCGCGAGGCCGACGCGGCGGTGCTGGGCTACGAGATGGCGATGCTGGTCAAGAGCGTCCGCCCCTACCTCGAGACCGCGCCTCGGCAGCATTCCGTCGAATCCCGGGCGCTGCGGCCTTGAGCGCGGCGGCGGCCGGCGACAGGCCCTGGCTCGACGACGCGGCCGGACGGCTGGTGCGCCCCTTCACCGTCAGCGACGGCCGCACCCGGCCCAGCATCGCGCTCGACCTCATGTCGCAGGTGATGGCCACCGGTGTGACACCGCTGGCCTACCTCGGCCCGGAGCACGGCCAGGCACTCGACCTGTGCCGCGCCCCCCTCCCGGTGGCCGAGGTCGCCGCCCATCTGAAGCTGCCGGCCGTGGTGACCAAGGTGCTGCTGTCCGACCTCGTCGACTGCGGGGCGCTGACCACCAGGCCCCCCGCGTACCAACACCACCCCACCGACCGGGCTCTTCTGGAGGCAGTGCTCGATGGACTACGACGACAGCTCTGACTACGACGGCGGCCTCGATCCCTTCCCCACCGCGCTGAAGATCCTGGTGGCGGGAGGGTTCGGGGTGGGCAAGACGACCTTCGTCGGCGCGGTCAGCGAGATCGCGCCGCTGAGCACGGAGGAGTTGCTCACCACGGTCAGCGCGGCCACGGACAACCTCGACGGCGTGGAGAACAAGGTCGAGACGACCGTCGCGATGGACTTCGGCCGCATCACCCTCGATCCGCAGCACGTGCTCTACCTGTTCGGTACGCCCGGCCAGGAACGGTTCTGGTTCATGTGGGACGAGCTGTGCGAGGGCGCCCTGGGAGCGGTGATCCTCGCCGACACCCGCAGGCTGGAGGAGTGCTTCGCCGCCGTCGACTTCTTCGAACGTCGCGGCCTCGCGTTCGTCGTCGGGGTCAACGAGTTCGACGGTGCCCACCGGTACGACCCCGAGGAGGTGCGGGCGGCCCTCGACCTCGACCCGCGGATCCCCGTGGTCCCCTGCGACGCCCGCATCTCCAGCTCGGGCATCCAGACCCTGCTGACCCTCGTCCGGCATCTCATCGCCCACGCACCCGCCGTCCCCGCACCGAGCCAGGGCGCGCACAGGTGACCCCGGCACACTGATCCCCGCACACCGTCACGGAGCCCGTACATGACATACGCCGACAGCGACGGAGCCCGGCCATGAGCTACGACCCGCCCCGCCCGGCCGGTCGCCTGCTGCTGACCCCCGAGGACAAGGACGCCCCCGCCCGCACCGAGCGACTGCGGCGGCTGGGCCTGGGGGAGCGGCGGCCCGAGCCTGCTCTGGACGCCTACGCCGACCGCCTCGCCGCGTTCACCCGGGCGCCGTACGCGATGGTCAACTTCCTCGACGTGGAAGGGCAGTTCTTCGCCGGACTGCACCGGCCCGAGCGTGACGTCCTCACCGTCGACACCGGCGCCGACGGTGACGGAAGACGGCGTGAACTAGGCCGCCGCCTGGCGCGCGACCACGGCTTCTGCCCGCATGTCGTGGTGCGGCGCAAGGCGCTGGTGCTGGAGGACGTCAGCGACTACCCGCGGTTCGCGGGCAACCCGATCGTGGACGAGTTCGGCATCCGCTCCTATCTGGGCGCCCCGCTCATCGACAGTACGCAGATGGTGCTGGGCACGGTGTGCGTCGTCGACGTCGAGCCGCGGCCGTGGGGCAGGGAGGGGCTTCGGACCATCAAGGCGGCCGCGGCGGAGCTCGCTCCGCGGCTGGAGCGCCGGGAGACCGAGGGCTTCCTGTTCTGACGGCCGGGCGAAGGTCTCGCGCCGTCCGCGAGCGCGCTCGCGGACGGCGTGAAGCGGAGCTGTGGCCGCGTTTAAGAAATCCTCGATGGACCGGCGTGCCGCAGTACGGCAGATTGCTAACGGAATCCACCCCTCTCCCCGGACGCGGGCTGCCCCGGCATGCCCGGACCCGGGGCCGGAACCACAGGAGCGGTAGCGTTGAAGGCGCTGGTCAAGCAGAAGGCGGAGCCCGGGTTGTGGCTCGCGGACGTCCCCGAGCCCGCCATCGGACCCGGCGACGTACTGATCAAGGTCCTGCGGACCGGCATCTGCGGCACCGACTTGCACATCCGGGCCTGGGACGGCTGGGCCCAGCAGGCGATCCGCACACCGCTCGTGGTCGGGCACGAGTTCGTCGGCGAGGTCGTCGAGACCGGCGCCGACGTCACCGACATCAAGCCCGGCGACCGGGTCAGCGGTGAGGGCCACCTGGTGTGCGGCAAGTGCCGCAACTGCCTGGCCGGACGCCGCCACCTGTGCCGGGCCACCGTCGGACTCGGCGTGGGACGCGACGGCGCGTTCGCCGAGTACGTCGCCCTGCCCGCCGCCAACGTCTGGGTGCATCGCGTCCCCGTCGACCTCGACATCGCCGCGATCTTCGACCCGTTCGGCAACGCCGTGCACACCGCGCTCTCCTTCCCGCTGGTCGGCGAGGACGTCCTGATCACCGGCGCGGGTCCGATCGGCCTGATGGCGGCGGCCGTCGCGCGGCACGCGGGCGCGCGCAACGTCGTCATCACCGACGTGAGCGAGGAGCGGCTGGAGCTGGCCCGCAAGATCGGCGTGAGCCTCGCCCTCGACGTCTCCCGGGACACGATCGCCGGGGGACAGCGCACGCTCGGCCTGCGCGAGGGCTTCGACGTCGGCCTGGAGATGTCCGGTCGCCCCGAGGCGATGCGCGACATGATCGCGAACATGACGCACGGCGGCAAGATCGCCATGCTCGGCCTGCCCGCCCAGGAGTTCCCCGTCGACTGGGCCCGCGTCGTCACCTCGATGATCACCATCAAGGGCATCTACGGCCGGGAGATGTTCGAGACCTGGTACGCCATGTCGGTGCTGCTGGAGGGCGGCCTCGACCTCGCCCCCGTCGTCACCGGCCGATACGGCTACGAGGACTTCGAGACGGCCTTCGCCGACGCCGCGAGCGGCAAGGGCGGAAAGATCATCCTCGACTGGACCGTGTGACCGCGTACCCCCTTCTTCCGCCGCTCTTCCGCCGGCACCTTCAAGGAGCACCCTGATGTTCGACTCCGTGCGCGACGACCTGCGCGCCACCCTCGACGAGATCCGCGCCGCCGGGCTGCACAAGCCCGAGCGGGTCATCGGCACCCCGCAGTCCGCGACCGTCGAGGTCACCGCGGGCGGCCGTCCCGGCGAGGTCCTCAACTTCTGCGCCAACAACTACCTCGGCCTCGCCGACCACCCCGAGGTCGTCGCCGCCGCCCACGAGGCCCTGGACCGCTGGGGCTACGGCATGGCCTCCGTGCGCTTCATCTGCGGCACCCAGGAGGTGCACAAGGAGCTGGAGGCCCGGCTGTCGGCGTTCCTCGGCCAGGAGGACACGATCCTGTACTCCTCCTGCTTCGACGCCAACGGCGGCGTGTTCGAGACGTTGCTCGGCCCGGAGGACGCGGTCATCTCCGACGCCCTCAACCACGCCTCGATCATCGACGGCATCCGGCTGTCCAAGGCCCGCCGCTTCCGCTACGCCAACCGCGATCTCGCGGATCTGGAGCGGCAGTTGAAGGAGGCCACCGAGGGCGGGGCGCGCCGCAAGCTGGTCGTCACCGACGGCGTGTTCTCGATGGACGGCTATGTGGCGCCGCTGCGCGAGATCTGCGACCTGGCCGACCGCTACGACGCCATGGTCATGGTCGACGACTCCCACGCCGTCGGCTTCGTCGGCCCCGGCGGCCGCGGTACCCCCGAACTGCACGGTGTCATGGACCGCGTGGACGTCATCACCGGCACCCTCGGCAAGGCGCTCGGTGGCGCCTCCGGCGGCTACGTCGCCGCCCGCGCCGAGATCGTCGCCCTGCTGCGCCAGCGCTCCCGGCCGTACCTGTTCTCCAACACGCTCGCCCCGGTGATCGCGGCGGCCTCCCTGAAGGTGCTGGACCTGCTGGAGTCCGCGGACGACCTGCGGGTCCGGCTCGCCGAGAACACCGCGCTGTTCCGCCGCCGGATGACCGAGGAGGGCTTCGACATCCTCCCCGGCGACCACGCCATCGCCCCGGTGATGATCGGTGACGCGGCCAGGGCGGGCCGTATGGCGGAGTTGCTGCTCGAGCGCGGCGTGTACGTGATCGGCTTCTCCTACCCGGTCGTGCCGCAGGGTCAGGCCCGCATCCGCGTGCAGCTGTCCGCGGCGCACTCCACCGAGGACGTGAACCGCGTGGTGGACGCGTTCGTCGCGGCGCGCGCCGAGCTGGAGGGCTGAGCCGGAGGCCGACCGGTCGCAGGCCTTGCGATAATCGGTCGCATGATCGAAGCGCGGCGGCTGCACATCCTCCGTGCGGTGGCCGACCACCGCACGGTGACTGCCGCTGCCGCCGCGCTCTACCTCACGCCCTCGGCCGTCTCGCAGCAGCTCACGGCCCTGGAGCAGGAGACCGGCCACCGGCTGGTCGAGCGCGGCGCCAAGGGCGTACGGCTGACACCGGCCGGGGAGATCCTGCTCAGCCACACCAACGCGGTCCTCGCCCAGCTGGAGCGGGCGGAGGCCGAACTCGCCGCCTACGGCTCCGGCGAGGCCGGCACGGTGACGGTCGCCGCCTTCGCCACCGGCATCGCGCAGGTGGTGGCGCCCGCGGTGGCCCGCCTGGCGGGGACGGCGCCCGGCATCCGCATCCGCGTGCAGGACGCGGAGGGCGACGCCAGCCTGCCGATGGTGCTGGACCGGCAGGTCGACGTCGCGGTCGCCGTCGAGTACCGGGGCGCGCCGTCCGCCGACGACCCCCGGCTGACCCACGTACCGCTGTACGCCGAGCCGTTCGACGCGGTCGTCCCGGTGGCGCACCGGCTGGCCGGCGCCGCCGAGGTGCCGCTCGCCGAGCTGGCCAAGGACACCTGGATCGGCCCCTATCCCGGCAATCCCTGCCACGACGTGGTCGTCCTGGCCTGCGAGAGCGCGGGCTTCCAGCCCCGTCTGGAACACTCCTCCGACGACTTCCGCGCCGTCGTGGCCCTCGCCTCGGCCGACGCGGGCGTGGCCCTCGTCCCGCGCTCCGCACTGCGTGGCATGGACCTCACGGGCGTGGTCGTCCGCCCCGTGGACGGAGTGGCGCCCACCCGCCGGGTCTTCGCGGCGGTGCGCCGGGGAGCCGAGGGGCACCCGCTGATCCGCCCGGTGCTCCAGGCCTTGGACGAGGCGGCGCAGGCGTAGCGCCCGGATGCACCCGGCTGCACCCGACATCCTGGGGGTTGGCTGTCAGTGGGAGGGGTTAGCGTGCGGAGCATGCCGGATGCCCATGACGTACGCCGTATCGCCCTGTCCCTGCCGGACACCACGGAGAAGATCGCCTGGAGCATGCCCACGTTCCGGGTCGCGGGGAAGATGTTCGCCACACTGCCGGAGGAGGAGACCTCCATCGCCGTGCGCTGTCCCAAGGAAGAGCGCGACGAACTGGTCCTGGCCGAGCCGGAGAAGTTCTGGATCGCCGGCCACGAGGCGCAGTTCGCCTGGGTACGGGTCAAACTCGCGGCGCTGGAGGACGAGGACGAGCTGCGGGACATCCTCGCCGACTCCTGGCGCCAGGCGGCTCCGCCGCGGCTGCTGGAGGCCCATCCCGGGCTGGGACTGCCCACCGCCCGCTGAAAACCCCTCGGGCGTTGTCAGTGGGCCGTG
Source organism: Streptomyces sp. NPDC047453 (assembly GCF_040643155.1). Classification (NCBI taxonomy): domain Bacteria; kingdom Bacillati; phylum Actinomycetota; class Actinomycetes; order Kitasatosporales; family Streptomycetaceae; genus Streptomyces; species Streptomyces sp. NPDC047453. The sequence goes on from NZ_JBEYTS010000032.1 coordinate 19,072, forward strand.
GCATGATCCGGAGGCAGTGGGGCCGGCCGGCGCGGGAGGGACAGCCGCGGTCGCCCGGGGAGTGGGGGGATCGGTCGCGGAGGGGAGCGTCGGAGGGATGACCGGGACGTCGTCGCAGTCGTCGCCGGGGGAGGCGGCGGGGCGGGATGACCTCGTTGCCGGAGCCGGAGCCGGAGCCGGGGCCGGGGCCGGAGCCGGAGCCGGAGCCGGGGCCGGGGCCGGAGCCGGGATTCGAGTGGAAGCCGGGGCTGAAGTCGGCGACGGCGGTCGCGCGCGGCCGGTGTGGTCGCGGGACTTCGCGCTGTTCTTCGTCGCGCGGGCGGTCGCCCGGCTCGGCGACACCATGCTGCCGGTCGCGCTCGCCGCGGGCCTGCTCCAGCACGGGTACGGCGCGGGCGCGGTCGGCCTCGCCATGGCCTCGACGGCCGCCGCCTTCGCCGGGCTCGTGGTCTTCGGCGGGGTCATCGCCGACCGGTTCAGCACCCGCAAGCTGATGATCGGCGCCGACCTGGTGCGGCTCGGCACCCAGGCCCTGGCCGCCGTGCTGTTCTACTCCGGGCACGTGGTGCTCTGGGAGATCTGCGTGATCGGCCTCGTCAACGGCGTGGCGGGCGCCGTGTTCCAGCCCGGCGTGGCCAGTACGGTGCCCCGGCTCGCCTCCGACGTCCAGGCGGCCAACGGCGCCATACGGATCGCGGAGTCCGCGGCCCAGCTCGCGGGCCCCGCCGCCGCGGGCCTGCTCGTCGGCTTCGCCTCACCCGGCGGGGTGTTCGCGGCGCACGCCGCCACCTACGGGGTCAGCGCCCTGTGCCTGCTCCTGCTCCGGCTGCCCCCGCTCATCCGGACCGGCGCCCCGGACCGCACCCCGGACGGCACCGCGACCGGTGCCTTCAAAGCGGATCTGGTCGAAGGATGGCGGGAGTTCAGGGCCCGGACCTGGCTCTGGGGCGTCATCGCCGTGTGGTGCCTCTACATGATCGCCGTCTGGGGCCCGACCGTCCCGCTGGTGGCCACCGAAGTGGTCCAGCAGCACGGCCCGCGCGCCTACGGCCTGATCAACTCCGCCCTCGGCGCCGGCACCGTCGTCGGCGGCTTCCTCGCCCTGCGGCTGCGTCCCCGCCGGATGCTGCGCGCCGGCGCGTTCGCCCTGTTCGCCTTCGTCGGCTTCCCGGCGACGGTCGGGGCCGGCTTCGGGGTGCCGGCCATGGCGGCGGGCGCCGCCGTCGCCGGGGCGGGCATGTCGTTCTGGGGCGTGATGTGGGCGACCAGCGTCCAGACCCAGGTCCCGTCCGACGTCCTCAACCGCATCCACGCCTACGACGTGGCGGGCTCCCTCGCCATGATGCCCGTGGGCCAGGCCCTGGCCGGGCCCGCCGCCACCGCCCTGGGCGCGGACCACGTGCTGCTGGTGTCCGCCGCGATGAGCCTCGTCGTGCCGACGGCCCTGCTGGCGGTGCCCGCGATACGCGGCCTCATACGGGCCGACGCGCGCGGCGCCCACCGCCCGCACGCGCAGGACGGGACTGCGGACGTGGCACCCGGGCGCACGCACCCCGAGCGGCGCTGACGACGGCGACTCCGGCCTGGCCACTGCCGCACGGGCTCCGCCGCACGGCCACCGCCGCACGGCCTCCGCGCGGACGCCTTCAGGCGCCCGAGGTGTCCGCGGCGTCCGAGGTGCCCGTGGTGCCCGCCCCGGCCCGGGTCCCGAGGAACGCCGAGATCCGTTCCCGCAGCGACCGGGCGTCGAGCCCGTGTGCGGCGGTGTGCTCCTCGGCGGTTCCGTAGCGCCGCAGTTCGGCGCGGCCCACACCCAGCCCCAGGATGCGGTGCGGGACGTCGCGGAGCGCGTCGTTCGCCGCCGAGGTCGACGTGCCCGCCAGGTACGGCTCGACCAGGACGATGTCCGTACCGGCCGCCTGGGTGGCCCGGCGCAGCGCGGCGGCGTCGAAGGGCCGTACGGTCGTCGCGTACAGCACCGTGACGTCCAGGCCCTCCGTCGCGGTGAGCACCGCGTCGAGCAGGGGACCGACGGCGACCACCACACCCGAGCGGCCCTCGCGGACCGTCGCGAAGTGCTCGCCGTCGACCGGACGGCGGTGCGCGTTCGACTGCACGGACAGCCGTACGTAGACCTTGTCGTCGCCCGCGGCGACCGCGTGCCGCAGCAGCGTCTCGGCCTCGTCCGGGTGCCCGGGCACATGGACGGTCCAGCCGTCCAGGGTGTCGAGCAGCGCCACGTCGCCGGGTGCCATGTGGGTGTAGCCGCCCGCGGGCCAGTCGAAGGAGGCGGCGGCGCTGACCAGCACCGCGCCCGCGCCCTGGTGCCCGAGATCCAGTTTGACCTGCTCGAAGGGGCGCTCGACGAGGAAGCTCGCGAAGGTGTGCAGCACCGGTCGCATCCCGGTCAGCGCCAGCCCGGCGCCGACGCCGACGAGGAGCTGCTCGCGGATGCCGACGTTGATCACCCGGTCGGGATGTCGGCGCCGCGCGTCGGCGAAGCCGTCCTTGCCGATCTCGGCGATGACGACCGCCACCCGCGGATCCTCGTCGAGCAGGCGCGAGACGGCTGGTGCGAGACGGTCACGCATGGTGTCCATGGAGGTCGAGCCCTTCTGTGTCGGGAAGTCGGCGGAAGCCGCGGGGAGTCGGGGGAAGCCGAGGGAAGTCGGGGGGAGCCGGAGGCCTGCTCAGCGGATACGGCTCAGGGGTTCTTCGGCTCCACCCGGGCCACCACCACGTGCGGGCGGCCCGGATGCGGCGCGGTGAACGCGGCGTACAGCGCCGCGTGGTCGCGGCCGTCGACGCTCGCCGTCGACCAGCCCGCCGCCTCGAAACGGGCCGCGATCCCGCCGGGACGGGCATGGCTGGCGGAGGCGTTGTCGACGACGACGGTGTGCAGCTGTTCGAGCCCCGCGGGCCCGGCGAACGCGATGGCCTCGTGGTTGCTGCCCTCGTCCAGCTCGGCGTCCCCGGTCAGCACCCACACCCGGGGCCGGTTCAGCCCCTGGGCGCGCAGCCCCAGGGCCGTGCCGACGGCGATGGGCAGTCCGTGCCCGAGCGACCCGCTGCCGATCTCGACACCCGGCACCAGCGTGCGGTCCGGATGGTGGCCGAGCGGCGAGTCGTACGCGCCGAAGTCCGGCAGCCAGTCGACCGGCACGAAGCCCTTCGCGGCGAGCACCGCGTAGTACGCCATCGGGCCGTGCCCCTTCGACAGCAGGAACCGGTCCCGTTCCGGGTCGTCCCGCTGCTCCGGGCGGACCCTGAGCACCCGGTCGTAGAGCACCCAGAGCACGTCCAGCGTGGACGTGGCCGCCGGTCCGTGCTTCTCGTCGCCCGTCATGAGCCGCATCAGCCCGGGCAGGTCGGCGTACCCGGGGGCACGCCCGGTCTCCTTGGTGATCGTCATACCCACGATGCTGAGACCTCAAGTGGACTTGAGGTCAAGTGCGCGGCCCAGCACCGTCCCGAACCAAAGGGGTGCGCGGCCACCGACCTGAGTGCGGTATGGTTTTCCTGCGCGTTCGGCCGGGGAAACCCCAGGTCAGACGATCAACGGGACGTGGCGCAGCTTGGTAGCGCACTTGACTGGGGGTCAAGGGGTCGCAGGTTCAAATCCTGTCGTCCCGACAGTGATGTCGGAATCGAAATCTTCCGCAGGTCAGGGGCTCTCTTCGGAGGGCCCCTGACGTATGAGGCGGGAGCAGCCCCGGAGTCCTCTTCCGCTCGGCGTGCTCCCACCGCTCCCAACCGCCGTCGTCGGCGCCAATTGATATTGGCCGTCTATCGCCCGATTCGATCGATATGGCCGTGCTCCGGCAGTGGCTGACCATTCTTTTCCCGTCTTTGCGAACTGCACCATCCATTGAGTGACCGGGTCGCCTTGCCTAAAGTGAGCGAGCGAAGTGCTGGACCTACGCGGAGGGGAAGCGTCGCCGGGCACCCCGAGGAGCAGTGGAGCTGGAATCCACTGCACCCCGATTGAGTTGTAAGCGGGTCAATTCTCCGCATTCTGCGGGATCTCTCGTACGGCACCGTTATTCACCTCCCGCGTGAGCGGGTGGGTCCCATTGGTGGGAGATTGAGGCGGCCGGCACCCGGTTCGCCTCTCTTGAACCGAGTCGGAACTCGCGCACAGCTCAATAGGGCTCGGGCGCGCTGCAGGCAAGGGAAGGGGGCAATCTACTGTGCTTACGCACAAGGGTGACAAGTCAGGGATCAGGTCGGACTTCATCTCTGATTACGACGATCTTGCCGATCAATGGTGGGACCCTCGGGGGCCGCTCGCGCCGCTGGGCTGGATCGCGCGTGCGCGCGCCGGCTTCATACCTGTTGCCGGGCACGAGCAGGCCCGTCTGCTCGACATCGCCTGTGGCGGTGGCCTGTTCGGCCCGCACGCGGCCGGCAAGGGCTATCGCGTGTTCGGTGTCGACCTGTCGGAGATGTCGCTCCGTGAGGCCCTTCGGCACGGCTTCGACGAGGTCGTGCGGGCCGACATCGCCAGGCTCCCGTTCGACGACGAGTCGTTCGACGTCGTCACCGCGGGACAGTGCCTCGAACACGTACCGGACCCCTTCGGCGTGGTGGCGGAGGCGTGCCGGGTCCTGCGCCCCGGAGGCACGCTGGTCGTCGACACCATCGCCGACACCAAGGTGGCCCGGCTGGTCTCCATCACGCTCGCCGAGAACGTCCCCCTTCCCGGCCGGCCGCCCCGGGGCACCCATGACCACAGGCTCTTCGTCAACCGGGAGCGGCTGACCGGGGTCGCGCGGGAGCACGGCGTGGAGCTCGAGCTGCTCGGCCTGCGCCCGCGGCTGCGCGAGATGGCCCGTTACGCGGCCGGACGGCTCGAAGAGGTGCGCATGGTGCGCACGAAGTCCACATCCGTCCTCTATCTGGGTGTGGGAATCAAAAAGTGACCCTTCAACAGCAACCGGTACGCGGCGCCGTGCGGAACTGGGTCGTCGGCGCACGGCTCAAGACCCTGCCCGTCACCTTCACGCCGCTCGCGGTGGGTATCGCGATCGCACACGCGTCCGGCCGCGTCGACCTCTGGCGCGCCGTCCTGACCGCGGTGTTCGTGCTCGGGTTCGTCCTGGGTACGAACTTCTTCAACGACTACAGCGACGGGATTCGTGGAGTCGACGACCACCGGACAGGCCCTGCCAGGTTGGTGGGCTCAGGACAGGCCACGCCGCACCAGGTCTTCCGGAGCGGGGCGGTCCTGTACGTGGTCGGGGCCCTGGCCGGCGTGGTCCTGGCCGTGATGGTCTCGTGGTGGCTGCTCGCGCTCACCGCGTTCTGCGCGCTGGGCGGCTGGTTCTACACCGGCGGTCCCCGGCCCTACGGCTACCGAGGGCTCGGCGAGGTCGGCATCTTCCTGTACCACGGCGTCGTCTTCGTGTGCGCCCCGGTCTACATACAGCTCGGCCACGTACCCCTGCTCGCCCTGGGCGCGTCCGTACCCGTCGGCCTGCTCGCCTGCGCCCTGCTGACCACGAACAACCTTCGCGACATCTCGACCGACGCCGCCGCGGGGAAGATCACTCTCGCGGTGCGGATGGGGGCCGGGCGGACTCGCCGTTTCTACGTGTTCTGCGTCGGTGGCGCCTTCGGGTCCGCACTGCTCCCGGCCCTCGCCCGCCCCTCGGTGCTCCTCGTCCTCGGCGCGATCCCCTTCGCCGTGTTCCCGATGCGCCGGGTGCTGAGCGGAGCGGCCGGCCGCGACCTGATTCCGGCGCTGGAGCACACCTGTCTGCTGCTGCTCGCGTTCGGATCCCTGCAAGCCATCGGTCTGGCCCTGTGACGCCGGGGAGTGGAGCGATGGCCCCTGATCATGAAGTGCTCGTGATCGGCGCGGGGTTCTCCGGCATAGGCACCGCCATCGGTCTGCGCAGCAACGGCATCGACGACTTCGTGATCCTGGAGGAGCAGGACGACGCCGGCGGCAGCTGGCACGCCAACAGGTATCCCGGTATCGCCGTGGACATCTCCGCCTTCTCCTACTCGTTCGCCTACGAACCCTCTCCGTCGTGGTCCCGGGTATTTCCTCCGGGAGAGGAGCTGAAGGCCTACGCGGACCACTGCGTCGACAAGTACGGCCTCCGGCCCCGACTGCGTTTCAACGCGAGGGTCGTACGGGCCGACTACCGGGAACCGGCGCATCTGTGGCAGGTCTTCCTCGAAGACGGCACCTCGCTGACGGCCCGCTTCGTCATCTGCGCCACCGGGTGGCTCACCAAGCCGAAGTCGCCGGACATACCCGGCCTCGACAGGTTCAAGGGCGATGTCGTGCACACGGCGCGATGGGACCAGTCGCTGGACCTGGCCGCCCGGCGCGTGGGACTGATCGGTACCGGCGCCTCGGCGGTACAGGTCGTGCCGGAGATCGCCCCGCGGGTGGAGCAGCTCCATGTCTACCAGCGCACGCCCATCTGGCTCCTCCCGAAGCCCGACTTCGCGGTGCCGAGGGCCGTTCGCCGGCTCTTCGGGAGAGCTCCGTGGACGCAGCGGACGATCCGGCTGCTCACGGACGCCATGACGGAACTCAGCTTCGTCATCGCCATGGTCCACTATCGTCGTTTCCCGTTCCTCGTGAAGGCAGGGGAAGCGGCATCCCGGTTCTACTTGCGGCGCCAGGTCAAGGGCGACCGCGAGTTGATGCGCAAGCTGACGCCTTCCTACAGAGTGGGCTGCAAGCGGCCGTCCCTGAGCAAGGGCTATTGGCGTGCCTTCACCCGGGACAACGTCGAGCTCGTCACTGAATCCATCGAGGAGATCACCGAGACCGGCATCCGTACCGCGGACGGCGAGGAGCGGACCTTCGACGTGCTGATCCTGGCCACCGGATTCCACGTCCTCGATAATCTGCCCCCGTTCCCGACGCACGGCAAGGCCGGCCGGGATCTCAAGGAGTTCTGGAGGACCGAGCGCTTCCAGGCGTACGAAGGCACCTCGGTCAAGGGATATCCGAACCTGTGGTTCATCGTCGGACCTTATTCGTTCACCGGTGGGTCCTGGTTCGGAATGATCGACTATCAGGTGACCCACGCCTTGCGGGTGATCAAGGAAGCCCGGCGGCGCCGTGCCACGGAAGCGGTCATCCGTCCGGAGAAGCACGACAGTTCGTTCAGGAAAACCCTGCACCGGCAGCAGAACACCGTATTCCTCGACCCCAGTTGCCGGGGTTCCCACACCTACTACCTCGATGAACGCGGGGACGCGCCCGCCGTCCGCCCGGCCTCGACCTACGAAGCGGCCTGGCGCGCCAGGCACTTCGACCTGGACGACTACCACTACGAATGATGCTCTGGCGACCTGCCGGCCGCTGGAGAACCAGTACTCGGGAGACTGATCTGATGCGTTTTCGCGATGTGCAGGGAAGAGACCGTGCGCTGTGCGTTCTGTACGGGCTGTTCGCCGTCGTCGGCTTTTGCGTCATGGGCACGATGGCCGTCACCTTCGTCATACGGAACGCGGACGCCGGTTTCGTCGGAGTCATCGGCAATTTCCTCCGTGACTCGACCTCCAATCTGGCGTCCCAGTTCATCTACGCGGACCTGGTGCTGGTCTGGGCGGCAGTGGGCGCCTACATGATCGTCGAGGCGCGGCGGCTCGGGATCCGGCATGTGTGGGCGTACATCGCCGGCGCCCCGGCCCTTGCCATGATCGTGACCTACGGCATCTTCATGTTCGTCCGCCAGCTGAAGATCGCGGCCGCGTACGACGAGGGTGAACGGTCCGCCGACGGGGTCCGCCCCCTCGCCGGGCAGGGCATCCCGGCCGCCGCCGTGGACCTGGACACCGAACGGCTGGGATGACCCCGGGTGGTTGCCGCGTCCTCGGCCCCGGTAGCCCGGTGAGGCGGGCGACGATCACAGCGCACGACCCGGTGGCGCCGGGGCCCGGCCTGCAGCGGGTCCTACGGCGTCGAACGAGAAGGAACGCGGGCAACCACATGGCACACGCACTCATCGCCGGCGGCGGCATCGGCGGCCTCGCCACCGCGGTCTCCCTGGCACAGCGGGGACACCGTGTCACGGTTCTCGAGCGCAGGGATGCCTTCACCGAGATGGGTGCGGGCATCCAGCTCGGGCCGAACGCCTTTCACGCCCTGGACCTCCTGGGCGTGAGCCGGGGCGTGCGCGATCGGGCGGTGTTCACCGACGAACTCCGTTTCATGGACGGCATCACGAGCGAGACCGTCGTCACCATGCCGCTCACCGAGTGCTACCGCCGGCGGTTCGGCAACCCGTACGCCGTGGTGCAGCGCGTCGATCTCTACGAGCCGCTGCTCTCGGTATGCCGCGCGGTCGACGGCATAAAGCTGGTGCCCGGTGCCTTCGTGCAGTCGTACGCACAGCACCTGGCAGGAGTCACCGCGTCCACGGCAGATGGCCGGACGTTCACCGGCGACCTGCTCGTCGGGGCCGACGGCATCCGGTCGGCCGTTCGCGCACAGCTGGTGGGCGACGGCGCTCCCAGGGTCTCCGGCCACACCATCTATCGCTCGGTGATACCGATCGAAAGTGTGCCGGAAGACCTGCGGTGGAACGCGGTGACGCTGTGGGCGGGGCCCAAGTGGCACTTCGTCCACTACATCATCGGCAGCGGCAGGCACCTCAACCTCGCTGCGACGCTGGACGACAGCGCCCGCGAACCGGTCGCGGGACGTCCCGCGGCACGGGATCTCGTACTGCACCGCTTCCGGGAACTGAACCACACCGCCCGGCAACTCCTCGAACTGGGCAGGGACTGGCGCGAGTGGGTCCTGTGCGACCGCGATCCCGTGGACGTCTGGTCGGACGGCCGGGTGACCCTGATGGGCGACGCCGCCCACCCCATGCTCCAGTACGCCGCCCAGGGGGCATGTCAGGCGCTGGAGGACGCCGTGGTCCTGGGAGAGGTCCTCGCAGACGCCGCCGACGACGTGCCGCGGTGCCTGGGCGAGTACAACGCCGAGCGACGCGAGCGGACCGCACGCATCCAGCTCCTCGCCAGGGAGATGGGCGAACAGCTCTACCACCCTGCCGGCGAGGCGGCCCTGGCGCGCAACGCGATGCTGCGGTCACTCGGCGAGGACGACCTGTACAAGCAGGTGGCCTGGCTGCACGGCGCCCGGCACTTCACCACCGCCGGCTGAGGGCGGCGCCGCACGGTCGCGCCGTTGCCGCCGGCGTTCCCCCATTTCACGCACGAGGTGCGCAAGGTACGAAACCGGCGCAGGACGCGCGTAGAACACTGTGCAAGGCATGCTTGACACCTCCGCCGAGCCCTCGATATCAAGCCACCTGAACGTTCATACGAATGGCTCCCTTGCTGCTTCTCCTGGTGTCCGAGTCGTTGACCCACGCTCGGACACTGACGGGAAGCACCAGGGGACGCAGGCGCGACAGGGCCGCCCGCGGACCCAGGTCGGGCCGGTACACGGGGGGTACGGCGGGCACGAGCCCGCCGTGCGCGATGGTGGGCGCAAGCGCCCAGGCAAGAGGGGGGATCCAGACCGAAGTCACTCGGAAGGAAATCTCTGCCGGGTCACGAGTGCCCGCCCCGGGAAGCCCCGGTGACGAGGCTCATGGAAGCGCCAAGAAAGGGCTCTGTGTTACACACACCGACCGGCGACGAGTCGCGGATTCCGCTCGACGAACAACTCACCGCTCGCCAAACGCATCTTGTTCCCATCGGTTCCCTGCTGCCCGCCGACTCCCCGCGTCTGGCGGGCGAAGTGGAGGAGCACGCACGCCTGTTGGCGGAGTCACCGTCGGCTCTGCCCCCCATCGTAGTCCATCGTTCAACGATGCGCGTCGTGGACGGTATGCACCGGCTGCGTGCGGCCATGCTGCGCGGCGACACGCACATCGAAGCCAGGCTGGTGCAGGGCACGGCGGAGGAAGCCTTCGTGCTCGCCGTCAAGCTCAACGCCGGGCACGGGCTCCCCCTGTCGCGGCAGGACCGCACCGCCGCGGCCCTGCGCATCATCGAAAGCCATCCGCACTGGTCGGACCGCCGGATCGCCTCTGTGACCGGTCTGTCCCCGGGCTCGCTCGGTTCGCTGCGCAGCCGTGCCGACGTCCCGCCGGCCCAACTGTCTCTCAGGACGGGCCGGGACGGCCGCAACCGCCCGGTCAACGGGGCTGCCGGGCGCATCGCGGCCAGCAGAGTCATCGCCGAGTCTCCCGACGCCTCTTTGCGGGAGATCGCCAGCAGGGCGGGAGTCGCCCTCGCCACGGCCCGCGACGTACGCAATCGCATGAGGGTGGGAATGGACCCCGTACCGCCGAAGTTCCGTCCCGCCGCGACTGGCTCCACCCCGGCGGCCGGGGAAGCGGTGGCCGACAAGCCCGAGCGCCTCCCGGCAGGCGTCCTCCCCGACAGCGTGCTGACCCGGATGCGACGTGACCCCAGCCTGCGGATGTCGCGGACCGGCCGGGCACTGCTTCACCTGCTCGCCTTCCATCTGCTGACCGACGAACAGCGATACGACCTGGTTGCGGGCGTCCCCACACACCGAGCGGCCGATGTGGTGCAGGCGGCGCGGTTGTGCGCGAACCAGTGGCTGCAGTTCGCCTCGGACGTGGAGGTGCGGCGAGCCGAGGGCGTAAGGGCCGTGCCGGAACCTGGGCGGGTGCCCTCGCTGTCCCCGGGCGTCTGAAGTACCGGGCCCAAGGCCCCTGCGGCACAAGGAGAAGCGGGCGCCCCCCCCCGGGGGGGGCGACGGCTGGCGCTGCGCGGTGTGCTTGTTCTTTGCGGGGGCGTATAACACC